>NZ_JBEZKS010000155.1:0-1017 GCF_040651775.1 Streptomyces sp. NPDC048383 | reverse complement strand
CTAGGTTCTGTTTCTTGGATCTCCTGATGTGATCATGCGTCTCGGTCCAGGCTGGTCAGCATGGTTGGCCGGGGAGATTTGACGAATGCGGAGTGGGGGCGGCTTGAGTCGCTCCTGCCTCGCGGTGGGACACGTGGGGGCCGGTGGAGTGAGCACCGGAAGGTCATCAACGGGGTGCTGTTCCGGGTGCGGACTGGTGTTCCGTGGCGGGATCTTCCGGAGCGATTCGGCCCGTGGGAGACGGTCTACAAACGGCATCGCCGCTGGTCGGCCGATGGCACGTGGGAACTGCTACTGACGCGGGTCCAGGCGGCGGAGAACGCTGAGGGGCGGATCGACTGGGACGTGTCGGTGGACTCCACCACGACCCGGGCGCATCAGCACGCAGCCGGTGCACGAGTGGCCGCCCCCTCCGCGGTTGCTCCTCAAAAGGGGCCCCAGCACGGGGCAAATCCGGTCGATCCGGTGCTGAAGAGCTTGTCTGTCCGCCTGGCGGAGGTGGTCAGGCAGGCGAGTGCTTAGGACGCTCACGTGGCGGCTTCACCACCAAGATCCACCTGTCGGCCGACGGCCGCTGCCGCCCCCTCTCGCTGGTCCTCACGCCCGGACAGCAGGGCGACAGTCCGCAGTTCGAGGTCGTACTGGAGAAGATCTCCGTGCCCTGCATCGGGCCGGGCCGGCCCCGCACCCGACCCGACAGTGTCAGTGCCGACAAGGCCTACAGCTCTCGCGACAACCGCGCCTATCTGCGTAGACGCAAGATCCGGCACACCATCCCCGAACCGAAGGATCAGCGGGCCAACCGCCGCAGGCGCGGTTCGGCCGGTGGCCGGCCGACTGGTTTCGACAAACAGCGGTACAAGAAACGCAACGTCGTCGAGCGGGCGATCAACCGCCTGAAGAACTTCAGGGCGGTAGCCACCCGCTACGACAAACGTGCCTACGTCTACCTCGGGACCGTCACCCTCGCGACCCTCATCATCTGGCTCCGCAGCTGATCCAAGAAACAGAACCTAG
>NZ_JBEZKS010000154.1:0-1024 GCF_040651775.1 Streptomyces sp. NPDC048383 | reverse complement strand
AGCCCTGGTGCCTGGGACGATGCGCTTCGCTCCTGCTCCTGAGTCGTTGGCCTGGCAGACCAGAGAAAGATGCCGGCGACGTAGAGTCCGGCCAGGTAGATGGTTGCGGTCTTCTCGTAGCGGGTGGCGATGCCCCGCCACTGCTTCAGGCGGTTGATGCAGCGTTCGACGGTGTTGCGCTGCTTGTACGCCTCGCGGTCGAAGGCGGGTGGCCTGCCGCCTTGGCTGCCGCGCCGCAGTCGGTGGCCGCGTTGATCGGCCGGAATGGGGATGACCGCCCGGATTTCGCGCTTGCGCAGGTGCTCGCGGATCGCGCGGGAGGAGTACGCCTTATCGGCCAGGACCACGTCCGGCCTGGTACGGGGACGTCCTCGTGGCCGAGGGACGCGGAGGCGGGCCATGACGTGAGAGAAGACGGGTGCGTCACCGGCCTGTCCGGCGGTGAGCACGAAGGCCAGTGGCCGACAGTGAGCATCAGAGGCGAGGTGGATCTTCGTGGTCAGTCCACCGCGAGACCGGCCGATGGCATTGTCATCGGGCTCGCCGGCCGGGGCCCCTTTTTGCGGGCCCCGGCTGCGTGCTGGTGAGCGCGCACGACAGTGGAGTCGACCGAGACGGCCCAACCGAGGTCTTCCTCGGCATCGGCCTTCGCGATGAGCGCGGTGAACACCCGCTCCCAGGTGCCGTCGATGGCCCACATCCGCAGTCGGTTGTAGACGCCTCTCCAGTTCCCGTACTTCTCGGGCAGGTGGACCCACTGCGATCCGGTCTGGAACTTCCAGGCGATTGCATCGATCACCTCACGGTGATCCCGCCACCGGCCACCCCGCTGCGGCGTCCGGTCTGGCAACAACGGCTCGATCCGCGCCCACTGCACGTGAGTCAACGGCACGCCCAGACCAACGATCAGATGATCCAAACGAAACGGCCTAGTAGTGCTTCGTTACGTCGGGTGATCTCGCCTGATGGTGGGCATCTTCTGGTTATGAGGCTGGGGGAGGTGGAACGGCTCCGGGGTGAGTTG
>NZ_JBEZKS010000153.1:0-1032 GCF_040651775.1 Streptomyces sp. NPDC048383 | reverse complement strand
CTTTGGCCGGTCGGAAGTCCAAGCGGCTCGCGGTGAGTCACGCGTTCCACTCGCCGCACATGGACGGCATGGTGGAGGCCTTCCGTCAGGTGGTGTCAGGCCTGTCGTTCTCCGCTCCGAGCATTCCGATCGTCTCCAACCTGACCGGCGCTCTGATCGCCGACGGTGAGATGGGTTCGGCGGAGTTCTGGGTGAGGCACGTCCGCGAGGCGGTCCGCTTCCTCGACGGTGTCCGCACGTTGGAAGCCGCCGGCGTGACGACGTACGTGGAACTCGGCCCGGACGGCGTCCTGTCCGCGATGGCGCAGCTCTGCCTGACCTCCGACGACAACCATGCCACCGCCTTCGTACCGACCGTGCGCAAGGACCGCCCCGAGGCGGAGACCGTCGTCACGGCCCTCGCCCAGGTCCACGTCCGAGGCATCGCCGTCGACTGGCAGGCGTACCACTCCGACACCGGAGCCGCGCAGGTCGACCTGCCCACGTACGCCTTCCAGCGCGAGCACTACTGGCTCGACGCCGGAACCCTCGGCGGTGACGTCACCACCGTGGGCCTCCGGTCCGCCGATCATCCGCTGCTCGGCGCCGCCGTCACCCTCGCGGACGCCGATGGGCTGCTGCTCACCGGACGGCTGTCACTGACGACGCATCCGTGGCTCGCCGACCACCGGGTGATGGGCTCGGTCCTGCTGCCCGGTACGGCCTTCGTCGAGTTCGCGCTCCAGGCCGGCGAGCGGGTCGGATGCGACCTGATCGACGAACTGACCCTCGCGGCGCCGTTGGTGCTGCCCGAGGAGGGGGGTGTCGAGGTTCAGATCGCCGTTGGTGCGCCGGACGAGTCGGGTCGGCGATCCGTGGTGTTCCATTCCCGTGACGCGTTGGCGGCCGAGGACGAGCCGTGGGTCCGCAACGCGACCGCGACGCTGGCCGAGGGTGAGGCGCAGGGTCCTGCCTTCGAGCTGGCTGTTTGGCCGCCGGTCGGTGCGGAGGCGGTGGACGTCGAGGGCCTGTACGAGGGTCTCGCGGATTCCG
>NZ_JBEZKS010000152.1:0-1092 GCF_040651775.1 Streptomyces sp. NPDC048383 | reverse complement strand
GTTGATAGGCCAGATGTGGAAGCCCGGTAACGGGTGGAGCTGACTGGTACTAATAGGCCGAGGGCTTGTCCTCAGTTGCTCGCGTCCACTGTGTTGGTTCTGAAGCAACGAACGGTTGCTGGTTTCTAGAGCTAGAACATAACTACAAAGTGTGCTTGTTCGCTCGAAACCGATTAGGGTTTCGGTGGTCATAGCGTTAGGGAAACGCCCGGTTACATTCCGAACCCGGAAGCTAAGCCTTTCAGCGCCGATGGTACTGCAGGGGGGACCCTGTGGGAGAGTAGGACGCCGCCGAACAATTTTTCAAAGGACCCCTGGTCCAGCGTTCAACGCTGGACCAGGGGTCCTTTTTGTTTTTCACCTCTTTTACGCCGAAGCGCGGCCATGGGTTGGTTGCGCAAGAATGACTAGCGGTACCCCGAAGACAGGAGTCACACCCATGTCCAACTCTCCCGACGATCGTCCGGAGCGCGAGCCTCGGCGCAACGACGGCGGTGACAGGGGCGGCTTCCGTCGTGACGACCGTGGCGGTGACCGTGGTGGCTTCCGCCGCGACGACCGCGATGGCCGTCCGACCGGTGGTGGCGGCGGTTTCCGTCGTGACGACCGCGGTGGGCGTCCCGCCGGCGGCGACCGTCCTTCCGGCGGCGACCGTCCTTCCGGCGGCGACCGTCCTTCCGGCGGTGGCTACCGGGGCGGCGGCGACCGTCCTTCCGGTGGTGGATACCGTGGCGGCGCCGGCGGCGACCGTCCTTCTGGTGGTGGCGGCGGTTTCCGTCGTGACGACCGTGGTGGTGACCGTCCGTCCTTCCCGCGTCGTGATGACGAGCGTGGTGGGTTCCGTGGCGGTCGTGATGACCGTGGTGGGGACCGTCCGTCGTACCCGCGTCGCGACGATGACCGTGGTGGGCGTCCTGCGGGTGGTGGCGGCGGTTTCCGTCGTGATGACCGTGGTGGCGACCGTCCGTCCTTCCCGCGTCGTGACGACCGTGGTGGCGACCGTCCGTCGTACCCGCGTCGTGACGATGACCGTGGTGGGCGTCCTGCGGGTGGTGGCGGCGGTTTCCGTCGTGATGACCGTGGTGGCGACCG
>NZ_JBEZKS010000151.1:0-1228 GCF_040651775.1 Streptomyces sp. NPDC048383 | reverse complement strand
GTCGTGTTGCCCTCGGTTTCTTGCGTCCCGCCCCGCGGGGGGCCCGGGCCCGCGGTCGGAGCCCCGGACGGCCCGGGGGGCGCACCCGGGACTCTCGCGTTGTGGGGGCGTGCCCGGTCAGGCGCCGGTGCGCGTGGCGACCTGCTCGCGCTGTTCGGTGCGGCCCTGTGCGGGCACCCGGGGCGCGGTGGACTTGTGCGGCAGCGGGCTCAGGAGGCGGGCCTGGAGCTGTTTGAGTTCCAGTGAGGGCTCCAGGCCCAGCTCGTCGGCGAGCAGCCGCCGGACGTTCTGGTAGGCCTGGAGGGCCTCGGCGCGGCGGCCCGCGGCGCCGAGGGCGCCGATCAGCTGGCCGTGGAACCATTCGTTGAGCGGGTAGTCGTTGATGAGCTTGCGGAGCTCCGGGATGGATTCGCGGTGCCAGCCGAGCCGCTCCTCGCACTCGATGCGGATCTCGAACGCCCGGATGCGCAGCTCCTCCAGGTGCACGATGTGCCCGGTGAGCATGTCGCCCGCGGGGAAGTTCGACAGGGCCGGACCGCGCCACAGGTCGAGGGCCTCGCGGACGGTCCGCAGGGCACCGAGTGCGTCGTCGTCGCTCAATTCCATGCGGGACTGGGCGACGAGCCGCTCGAATATCCGGATGTCGATCTCGGAATCATCGACCTGGATCGCGTATCCGGGTGCGCTGGTGACGATCAGGGACCGGCCGGCGGGTGCGAGCGACTCGTTCGCGAACATTCTCCGCGCGTGGTAGACGTACGTTTGGAGTGTCGTGACGGCGCTGCGCGGCGGACTTTCGCCCCAGAGTTCTTGGATGAGGGCGTCGGCGGTGACGATCTCGTTGGGGCGGGTGAGCAGCAGGGCGAGCGTCTGACAGACCTTCGGGGTACCCGGGCGGTAGATCCTGCCGTCGTCCGCGACGATCTCGAAGGGTCCGATGAGATTGAAACGCATGGGATGTAACTCCTCGTCAGCAAGACAACGGCAATTTCAGAGCGGTCGTCGACGGAGTCGGGAAAGCAATGGGCCGTCCGCCTGCAATTATAAAAAGTCTCTTGTAGGACGAATATGCGCGTCAACCACACACATGTCAGAATGCTGTCAATTTGCGTCACGAGCCGACCCCCTGCGCACAAAGGCGGGCCCGCGGGTTCGGGAACGGCCGGGTCGGGCGCCGCGGGCCGGGCGGAGCGGGAGGCGGGGCGCGGAAGGGGGGCGGGGAGAACGT
>NZ_JBEZKS010000150.1:0-1304 GCF_040651775.1 Streptomyces sp. NPDC048383 | reverse complement strand
CCCGTCTCGGCGATCCTCGAAGCCGCCGAGGAACACCGCGCGGACGTCATCGGCATGTCGGGACTCCTGGTCAAGTCCACCGTGATCATGAAGGAAAACCTGGAGGAACTGAACACCCGAGGCCTCGCGGACCGTTTCCCCGTCATCCTCGGCGGCGCCGCCCTCACCCGCGCCTACGTGGAGCAGGACCTCCACGAGATCTACGCCGGTGAGGTCCGCTACGCCCGCGACGCCTTCGAAGGGCTACGCCTGATGGACGCCCTCATGGGCGTCAAGCGCGGCGTCCCCGGCGCCACCCTGCCCGAACTCAAGCCACGGCGGGTCAAGGCAACGACGACCGCGGTCGTTACCGAGCCGGAGGAGCCGGGCGAGGGGCAGCGGGTGAGCCGTTCCGACGTGGCCGTCGACAACCCCGTCCCGGAGGCGCCGTTCCTCGGTACTCGGGTGGTGAAGGGGATCCCGCTCAAGGACTACGCCTCCTGGCTCGACGAGCAGGCGCTGTTCAAGGGCCAGTGGGGATTGAAGGCGGCGCGTGGTGGCCCGACGTACGAGGACCTCGTGGCGAACGAGGGCCGGCCGCGGCTGCGCGGCCTGCTGGACAAGCTGCACACCGAGAGCCTGCTGGAGGCCGCGGTCGTGCACGGCTACTTCCCGTGCGTGTCCAAGGGCGACGACCTGATCATCCTGGACGAGAACGGCTCGGAGCGGACCCGCTTCACCTTCCCGCGCCAGAGCCGCGGCCGGTACCTGTGCCTGGCGGACTTCTTCCGCCCCGAGGAGTCGGGCGAGACCGACGTCGTCGGCCTCCAGGTCGTCACCGTCGGCTCGAAGATCGGCGAAGCCACGGCCAAGTTGTTCGAGGCGAACGCCTATCGCGAGTACATGGAGTTGCACGGTCTGTCCGTGCAGTTGGCGGAGGCGTTGGCCGAGTACTGGCATGCACGGGTCCGCGCGGATCTGGGCATCGCGGGTTCGGATCCGGCGGCCATGGACGGGATGTTCCGTACCGAGTACCAGGGCTGCCGCTACTCCCTGGGTTACCCGGCCTGCCCGGACCTGGAGGATCGTGCGAAGATCGCCGACCTTCTGCGGCCGGAGCGGATCGGTGTGCATCTGTCGGAGGAGTTCCAGTTGCATCCGGAGCAGTCCACCGATGCCATCGTCGTCCATCATCCCGAGGCCGATTACTTCAACGCGGGAGGCCGCCGATGAGCGCACCGCGGGAGGTGTTGGCGCGTGGGGGGCCGTCGTTCTCGTTCGAGTTCTTCCCGCCGAGGACGGATGCGGGCGAGCGGGTGTTGTGG
>NZ_JBEZKS010000149.1:0-1374 GCF_040651775.1 Streptomyces sp. NPDC048383 | reverse complement strand
CGCAACATCTCGGGGAACCTGGCGTTGTCGTACGGGTTGATCGCGGCGGGTCGGCAGGCGGATCTGCCGTTGTACCTGGGCTCGTACCCGATCACGCCGGCCTCGGACATCCTGCACGAGTTGAGCCGGCACAAGAACTTCGGGGTGCGGACCTTCCAGGCGGAGGACGAGATCGCCGGGATCGGGGCGGCGCTGGGCGCCGCGTTCGGCGGGGCGCTGGCGGTGACGACGACGTCGGGGCCGGGTGTGGCGTTGAAGTCGGAGACGATCGGGTTGGCGGTGTCGTTGGAGTTGCCGTTGTTGATCGTGGACATCCAGCGCGGCGGGCCCTCGACGGGGTTGCCGACCAAGACGGAGCAGGCCGACCTGTTGCAGGCGATGTACGGGCGCAACGGTGAGGCGCCGGTCCCGATCGTCGCGCCGCGGACCCCGGCCGACTGTTTCGACGCGGCGCTGGACGCGGCGCGGATCGCGTTGACGTACCGGACGCCGGTGTTCCTGCTGTCCGACGGCTACCTCGCCAACGGCTCCGAACCCTGGCGGGTGCCCGGCACCGACGAACTCCCGGACCTCTGTACCTCCTTCGCGACGGGCCCGAACCACACCCTGGCCGACGGCACCGAGGTGTTCTGGCCGTACAAGCGGGACCCGCACACCCTGGCCCGCCCGTGGGCCGTGCCGGGCACGGCCGGGCTGGAGCACCGGATCGGCGGGATCGAGAAGCAGGACGGCACGGGCAACATCTCCTACGACCCGGCCAACCACGACCTCATGGTCCGCACCCGCCAGGCCAAGATCGACGGCATCGCCGTTCCCGACCTCACCGTCGACGACCCCGACGGCGCCCGGACCCTCGTCCTGGGCTGGGGCTCCACCTACGGCCCCATCACCGCCGCCGTCCGCCGCCTGCGCACCGCCGGCACCCCCATCGCGCAGGCCCACCTGCGCCACCTCAACCCCTTCCCGCGCAACCTGGGACCCGTACTGGCCCACTACGACCGCGTCGTCGTCCCGGAGATGAACCTGGGTCAGCTGGCCCGCCTCCTGCGGGCCGAATACCTGGTGGACGTCCGGTCGCACACCCAGGTCAACGGCATGCCCTTCAAGGCGGAGGAACTCGCCGCGGTCCTCCAGGAGGCCACCGATGACTGACGCGATGACTGACACGATGACCGACGTGGTGACCGACGCGATGACCGGCGTGGTGACCGGCGTGGTGACTCACGCGACCACCGACGTACTGAGCCTGGTGCCCAAGGCGGAGACCGTCCTCAAGGCCAAGGACTTCAAGTCGGACCAGGAGGTCCGTTGGTGTCCCGGCTGCGGCGACTACGCCGTCCTCGCCGCCGTCCAGGGCTTCATGCCCGAGCTGGG
>NZ_JBEZKS010000148.1:0-1376 GCF_040651775.1 Streptomyces sp. NPDC048383 | reverse complement strand
GCCGAGGGCGCGGCCATCATCGACATCGGCGGGGGCAACCGTACGGTTGCCGCCCCGGCCCGGACGCTCGCGTGATCCCTGCGAGATGCCCGTCAGACGTCGTGCGGCCGGCCGTAGTAGCCGCCGACCTGGCGGTGGTAGTCCTCGTTGCCGAGGTGGATGTCCTTGTCGAACTCGGGAGCCGTCTTGATCTGCTCCTTGGTCCGGTCGACGTAGATCTTCTGCTCGTCCGTGTCGACGCGGCTGACCGTACCGGCGGGGAGGAGGACTTCCTTGCCGAAGATCCAGGGCCCGGTGTCGACCACGATGTAGGCGGAACCCATGTCCTCGGAGTGCTTGTCGACCTTGCCGATGGAGCCGTCCGTGGCCTCGACCTTGTAACCCGTCAGATCGGCACCGGCCAGGTGGCCGGCGGTTTCGCGGTAGCCCCACACGTTCTCAGTCATACAAATTGCCCCTTCATTGATTTTCAGTGCCGATCTTCCGGGTCGATGTTCTGATGCCCTCGAAACTCCGGCACCGTCAAGACTCCGGAAGTGCGGCACCGTCAAGAACTCGACTGCCCTCGCCAGTCCTCTCCATGCTCCACGTATCGGGCTTCTGGATCGGAAGACCCTGGAGAGATACTTCTTGAACGGGAGAGCGGGTGGCTGCCGATCCGTCGGACGTAGCCGGTTCCCGACCGTGCCATGCCGTGACATGACTGTGGGCCCCTCTCGGCGAGAGGGGCCCACAACGGGCCGTTTGAGCCCGCCTACCAGCGGTACCAGCGGCCGCTACCTCCCTTGGGGCGGGCGACGAAGCCGACCAGCCACAGCACCAGGACGGCGATGGCGACCCACCAGAGGATCTTCACCGCGAATCCGGCACCGAACAGAATCAGGGCGAGCAGAAGAACGAGAAGCAGGGGAACCATAGTTATTACCTCCGAGACGCCTTCTGTCCGGCACCTGCCAAACCATGCGCGCGAAACTTACCTGTTTCTTATCGGCGCAGGCGGGAAGCCGAGCTCCTCGCTGGCTGAGGGGCTCGGCTCACCGGATCGGTGGTTCTCCCGTTTCAAGTTCCTGTTCGGGGACAGGCGAGTGGAGGCAAGGCGAGTTCCTATGACGAGGAGTGATGGTTGTGTCGGCTGACGAGAAGACCCAGGCGAAGACCGAGCAGGCCAAGGGCAAGGTCAAGGAGACCGCGGGCCGCGTGGTCGGCAACGAGAGCCTCACCGCCGAGGGCCGTGCCGATCAGGCAAAGGGCGACGCCCGCCAGGCCAAGGAGAACGTGAAGGACGCCTTCAAGCGCTGACGCCACAGCCTGGCAACTGCCGGGCGAGGGGCCGGGGGCCCCCCCCGACCCCGACACGCCGCCGAGCACACACGCCA
>NZ_JBEZKS010000147.1:0-1411 GCF_040651775.1 Streptomyces sp. NPDC048383 | reverse complement strand
CTAGTAGTGCTTCGTTACGTCGGGTGATCTCGCCTGATGGTGGGCATCTTCTGGTTATGAGGCTGGGGGAGGTGGAACGGCTCCGGGGTGAGTTGGCGGAGTTCGTTGCCGATGTGTTCGCTTCGTTTCCGCGGCGGGATCAGCGTCGGTGGGGCGGGTGTTATCTGCGGGGTTTGATGCTGGACGGGCGGCGTAAGTCGATCCAGCCGATGGCCGAGCGGTTGCCGGACGGGAACATGCAGGCCCTGCAGCAGTTCGTGAGTCAGTCGCCGTGGGATCCGCTGCCGGTGCGGCGGCGGATCGCCGAGCGGCTGTCCGAGGCGATCAGACCTGAGGTGTGGGTGGTCGACGACGTGTCGTTCCCCAAGTGCGGGACGGCATCGGTAGGGGTGGCCCGGCAGTACTGCGGTGCGTTGGGCAAGACGGCCAACTGCCAGGTCGCGGTCAGCGTCCACGCGGCCACCGACCTCGCGTCCTGCCCGTTGGAGTGGGAGTTGTTCCTGCCCGAGGACTGGGCGGCGGACGAGGGCCGGCGGCGGCGGGCCGGGGTGCCCGAGGAGATCGGGCATGTCTCCAAGACCCGTCTGGCTCTGGGCCTGCTCGACCGCCTCGCCACCTGGTTGCCGCGGGTGCCGGTCATCGTGGCCGATGCCGGCTACGGCCGTAGTGTCTCCTTCCGGCTCGCGCTGGAGGAACGCGGCTGGTCCTACGTGATGGCGGTCGACCCCAAAGAGGTCGCACGGCCTGCCACCGCCGACCCGTTCCAGCCCGCTTACGGCGGGCTCGGGCCGCCCACGCTGCCCCGCTACCGCGAGGCAGTCCGACCCCTGACGAGTTTCATCGGTGCGGGCACCTGCTTCCAGGAAGTCACCTGGCGCCAGGGAAGCAAGGGCACCATGACCTCGCGTTTCGCTGTCCTGGAAGTACGGCCGTCGGGCAAGGAAGCCTGCCGCACCGCCCAGGAACAGGCCGGCGGACGCAACCAGTGGAACGGGGTCCTGCCGCTGCGAACCCTGCTGGTCGAACAGCCCCCAGAAGCGAACGAGCCGACCGGCTACTGGATGACCAACTTGCCCGCCACCACCCCGATCGCCGATCTGGTGCGGTGGGCGAAGATGCGCTGGCGCATCGAACACGACTACCGCGAACTCAAGCACGGACTGGGCCTGGACCACTTCGAAGGCCGCACCTGGCGCGGCTGGCACCACCACGTCACCCTCGTCACCGCCGCACAGGCCTTCCTCACCCTGCGACGGCTCGACCCAAAAGCACACACGCCGGCCTGACGCTTTACCAAGTCCTGGACGCGCTCCAGGACCTGCTGAGGTGCTGGACCGGCACCTGCACCACCTGCGGCCGCACCCTGCCCAGCAACAGAACCAGACCCAGAACATAACGAAGCACTACTAGG
>NZ_JBEZKS010000146.1:0-1861 GCF_040651775.1 Streptomyces sp. NPDC048383 | reverse complement strand
AGAAGATCGAGGACGCCATCGGCCAGGTCTTCGACCTCCGCCCCGCCGCCATCATCCGCGACCTGGACCTGCTGCGCCCGATCTACGCACAGACCTCCGCGTACGGCCACTTCGGCCGCGAACTCCCCGACTTCACCTGGGAGCGCACCGACCGCGTCGACGCCCTGCGCCGGGCCACCGGGATCTGACATGCGCATCGCTGTCACGGGATCCATCGCGACCGATCATCTGATGACCTTCCCCGGCCGGTTCGCCGAGCAGCTGCTCGCGGACCGGCTGGACCGGGTCTCCCTGTCGTTCCTCGCCGACAGCCTGGATGTGCGACGGGGCGGGGTGGCGGCGAACATCGCGTTCGGCCTGGGCGTACTGGGCCTGCACCCGCTGCTGGTGGGCGCGGTCGGAGCGGACTTCGAACCGTACCGGGTCTGGCTCAAGGACCACGGAGTGGACACCGACGCCGTACACGTGAGCGCCACCCGACACACCGCCCGCTTCGTCTGCACCACCGACCGGGAACAGAACCAGATCGCCACCTTCTACGCGGGCGCCATGACGGAAGCCCGAGAGATCGACCTGCGGGAGGTCGTCACCCGCCACGGACGCCCCGACCTGGTCCTCGTCTCACCGGACGACCCCGAGGCCATGCTCCGCCACACCGCGAACTGCCGCACGCTCGGCATTCCGTTCGCCTCCGACCCCTCGCAGCAACTGGCCCGGCTGACCCGCGCCGAAGTGCGGGAACTGATCGACGGCGCCCTCCGCCTGTTCACCAACGAGTACGAATCCGCCCTGCTCTGCGAGCGGGCCGGACTCACCGAGGAGCAGGTCCTCGACCGGGTCGGCTCCTGGGTCACCACCCACGGCGAAACCGGCGTACGCATCCGGGCCGTCGACCGCGCGCCGCTCACCGTACCGGCGGTCGAGGTCGCCGAGGTCGTCGACCCCACCGGCGTCGGCGACGCCTTCCGTGCCGGGTTCCTCGCCGGAACGGCGTGGGGCGTCCCCGAGCGGTACGCGGCTCAGCTGGGCTGCGCCGTGGCGGCGACCGTACTCGACCACACCGGCACCCAGGAGTACCGCCTGTCCCGCGACGCACTCCTGGACCGGCTCCGTACCGCCTACGGCCCGGCGAGCCGGACGGAACTCTCTTCATACCTGAGGGGGATGCGATGAGACCCTCCCTGCGGGACGAGTTCGCCACCCGCGTGGTCGTCGCCGACGGCGCGATGGGCACGATGCTCCAGGACGCCGACCCGACGATGGACGACTTCCTCGGGCTGGAGGGCTGCAACGAGATCCTCAACGTCACCCGCCCCGACATCGTGCGGTCCGTGCACGACGCGTACTTCGCGGTCGGCGTGGACTGCGTGGAAACGAACACCTTCGGCACGAACCTGGCCGCCCTCGCCGAGTACGGAGTGGAGGAACGCCTCTACGAGCTGGCCGAGGCGGGCGCCCGGGTCGCCCGCGCGTCCGCCGACGCCTTCACGGCACGCGACGGCCGACACCGCTGGGTCCTCGGCTCCATGGGCCCCGGTACGAAGCTGCCCACCCTCGGCCACGTCGGGTACGAGCCCCTGCGCGAGGCCTACCAGCAGAACGCCGAGGGCCTCATCCACGGCGGCGCGGACGCCCTCCTCGTGGAAACCTCCCAGGACCTGCTCCAGACGAAGGCCGCCGTCATCGGCGCCCGTCGCGCACTGGACTGGTGCGGGAGGTCGGACCTGCCCCTCATCGTGCAGGTCACCGTCGAAGCGAACGGCGCGATGCTGCTCGGCTCGGAGATCGGCGCGGCGTTGACGGCGTTGGAGCCGTTGGGCATCGACATGATCGGCCTGAACTGCGCGACCGGTCCGGCGGA
>NZ_JBEZKS010000145.1:0-2044 GCF_040651775.1 Streptomyces sp. NPDC048383 | reverse complement strand
GCCTCCGGCGTCCTGCGCGTCGGCGAAGCCGTCACCGTCCTGCCGTCGGGCCGGACCTCCGTCATCGAGGGCATCGACGCCCTCGGCGAGAGCGTGGACATCGCCCGGTCCCCGCAGTCGGTGACGCTGCGCCTCAAGGACGACATCGACATCTCCCGCGGCGACCTCATCGCCCCCACCACGGCCGCCCCGGCGACCACCCGGCAGATCACCGCGACGGTCTGCCACGTCGCCGACCGGCCGCTCACCGTCGGGCAACCCGTCCTCGTCAAGCACACGACGCGGACGGTCAAGGCGATCGTCAAGGAGATCCCCTCCCGGCTGACCCTCGACGACCTGTCCCAGCACCCGAACCCCGGCCGGCTCGTCGCCAACGACATCGGCCGCGTCGTCGTCCGCACGGCCGAGCCCCTCGCGCTCGACGCGTACGCCGACTCGCGCCGCACCGGGTCCTTCCTGCTGATCGACCCCGCCGACGGAACGACCCTGACCGCGGGCATGGCGGGCGACGCCTTCACCGCGCACGCCGAGAACGAACGGACCCCCTGACCATGCCCCCACCACACCAACCGCCCCGCCCGCCCCGTCGACGCCGTCCGCGCCGTGCCGCCGCGCTCTGCCTGCTCCTCCTCGCCTGCGCCGCCACCTCCTGCGGCTACGGTTCCAAGGCCGACGGGCCGACGGGCGGCCCGGTGCCGGTCGCCGCCGTCGGGGAGAAGCTCTCGGCGGACTCCGTACGGATCGGCCACTTCCCCAACCTGACCCACGCCACCGCGCTGGTCGGCGTACGCGAAGGCCTGATCCAGCGGGAACTGGGCGGGACGGCCCTGAAGACCGTCACCTTCAACGCGGGTCCGGCCGAGATCGAGGCCCTCAACGCCGGCGCCGTCGACATCGGGTTCATCGGGGCCTCGCCCGCCGTCAACGGCTACGTGAAGTCCAAGGGATCCAACCTGCGGATCATCTCCGGCGCGGCGTCCGGCGGCGTCAAACTCGTCGTGAACCCGGAGAGGATCAAAACCCTCGACGACCTCAAGGGCCGCCGCATCGCCACCCCCCAACGCGGCAACACCCAGGACGTCGCCCTGCTGAACTGGATCTCCGCGCGCGGCTGGAAGGTCGACGCGGCCAGTGGCCGGGGGGACGTCTCCGTCGTCCGTACGGACAACACGGTCACTCCGGACGCCTACCGGTCCGGCGCCGTCGACGGCGCCTGGGTACCGGAGCCGACCGCCTCCAGGCTGGTCGCCGAAGGCGGCAGGGTCCTCCTCGACGAGCGGGACCTGTGGCCCGGCGGCCGGTTCGTGATCACGAACGTGATCGTGTCGCAGACGTTCCTCAAGGAACATCCGGACGTGGTCGAAGCCGTCCTGCGCGGCACCGTGAAGACCAACGCGTGGATCAACGCCGACCCGGACCGCGCCAAGGCCTCCGCCAACGCCGCGCTGAAGTCCCTGACCGGCAAGGCACTGGAGGCCGACGTCATCGACCGGGCCTGGCCGGGGATCCTCGTCACCGACGACCCCCTCGCCGCGTCCCTGCGGGCCCAGGCCGACCACGCGGTCACCGCGGGCCTGTTGGAGCGGCCCGACCTGACCGGCATCCACGACCTCGGGCCGCTGAACAAGGTCCTCGGTTCCCTGCACCTGCCCCCCGTCACCCTCACGGGTCCGGGCACCGACGACCAAAGGAGGTGACCGGCGATGGCGACCGCTCTCATCAACGCGGAGAACACCACGGCGGTCCGCAGCGCCGTCCGCGTCGAGCACGTCTCGAAGTCCTTCTCCGGCCCCGCCGGCTCACAGCTCGTCCTCGACGACATCACCCTCGACGTCGCCCCCGGCGAGTTCGTCACCCTCCTCGGCGCCTCGGGCTGCGGCAAGTCGACCCTCCTCAACCTGGTCGCGGGCCTGGACGAGCCGTCCGCCGGATCGATCGCCACCCCCGAAGGCCGGCCCGCCCTGATGTTCCAGGAGCACGCCCTCTTCCCGTGGCTCACCGCGGGCAAGAACATCGAACTCGCCCTGCGCCTGCGCGGCGTCCC
>NZ_JBEZKS010000144.1:0-2119 GCF_040651775.1 Streptomyces sp. NPDC048383 | reverse complement strand
GCCCTCAAGCTCTACTGCGTCTTTGTTCTGTGGATTGCCGACGTGGCCTCTTCCCTCGGGGGGGCGCCGGGCCTCGGCGCCGCCGCGGGCCGGCCCGGCCCCGGTGTATCCGGCGAGGACGACGGGAGTGCCGGCTGCCGTTCACATTCAGGCTTCAGGGGCTGGCGGTATCGATGTGGATTGCTATGTTCTGAACAAGCCGGGCAAGGGTGTGCCGATTTGTAGCTCCGAAAAATATGGCAGGTAGGGAATGTCTGAAGAGTTGAAGGAAATTTTCGGACCTCGGCAGAAATTCAGACCTGCATTTATGAGTCCTGGGCGAATGTCGAACAATCTGTAGGGGTTCAACTGCCTGTCGATTATAAAGATTTCGTCGACGGGTATGGCGACTCCACGGTTTTCGGTCACCTGGGAATCCCTCACCCCGCCGTCTACCCGCTGCTTGATTTCATTGACGAGTTCAGTGCAGCTTTTCTTTCCTGTCAGGATCCGTGGGGTGAGTTGCCAGCCGAACCTGATCTCGCACGGATGATCCCATGGGCATTTCACGAGTGGAACGGGGATATCTGTTTGCTAGACCCTCCCCGGACGGACGAGGGTTGGTCGGTTGTCGTTGCCTAGAGGCAGTATCCCGAAGTCGGAGTCTTTCCAGGTAGCGTGACAAGCTTCTTCAAGCGGCTACGAGAGGGCCGGGAGCTACCTTATGTTGGCCTCTTGCGAACGCGGACTGGCGGGGGACCATGGCTCGCCGCTGATTTGATTCAAAGGAACAGCGAGGCGCGGAGCCAAACGGTCCGCGAGCATCAGGTGCAGTCCAGGACCAGATCCCGGTCCGGTGCTCGGTCCCGTCGGCCAGGACCTGGACGACGCCGCGCCCCGACAGCCGGCCCTCCCGCTCGACGTACTCCGCCAAGGCCGTGACGCCCTTCTGGGCGGACGTCTACGACCGGGTCACCGCCACACCGCGCCCCCCCGGGACGCACCCTTGGGACATGGGCGCCGTAGTGGCATCCAGGAGGGACGCCGTGCGCCTGAGGGAGCGTTCGGCCGGTCTTGGAGCCATCCGTCTGGCAGACCTGCACCGGGGGCCCGGCCGGGCGGTACGCCTGCGGGGATACGACAGGCGGAGGGCGGGCAGGATGGTGTTGCGGCCGCCGGTGGAACCGATGCTGGCGCAGGCCGCCGAGGCGATCCCACCCGTACGCCCCCACGCCGCGGTGGCCTATGAGCAGAAGCTCGACGGGCACCGGATGCTCGTGTTCACACCGGACGGCCCCGGTGGGCGGGTGCTGCTTCAGACCCGGCGCGGGAACTTGGTTCAGGGTGCGTTCCCCGATCTGGTGGCGGCGGCCGAGCAGCTCCCCCACGGCTTGGTCCTGGATGGCGAAGTACTGGTGTGGGATCCGGAGGCCGGCGCCCTGTCCTTCGAGGGATTGCAGCGCCGGGCCGCCGCCCGCGCCCGCACCGCCCCCGCACTGGCCGCACGCCTACCCGCCCACTACATGGCCTTCGACATCCTCCAGCAGGACGGCACCGAACTCCTCACCCTGCCCCAGCGGGAGCGACGCCGACGCCTTGAGGTGCTGTTCGCGGCCCGCGCGCTGACCGCCCCGTGGACGCTCTGCCCGATGACCACGGACGTCGCGAAGGCCCGGGAGTGGCTGGAGTCGTGGACCGACGTCTCAGGCGTCGAAGGCCTGGTCGTCAAGAGCCTGACGGGCCGGTACACGCCCGGATACCGCGGCTGGACCAAGGTCAAAAGACGCGACACCACCGAGGCGATCATCGGCGCCATCACCGGCACCCTCACCCGCCCGCAGCTCCTGGTCCTCGGCCGCCACGACACCACGGGCCGCCTGCGCACCGTCGGCCGCACCGTGACCCTGCGCCCCGACCAGGCCCGCCAGGTCGCCGAACATCTCACCGCGGCCGGCCCCGGGCACCCGTGGGCCGGCGCCAAGTTCGCGGCAGCGTGGGGCAGACGCGACCTCCTCGACGTGACGGTGGTGCGCCCCGACTTGGTGGCGGAGATCAGCGCCGACCGGGCCGTCGACCACGGCGTGTTCCGCCACCCCGTGCGGTTCACGCGGCTGCGCCTGGATGTGGGTGTGGATGACGT
>NZ_JBEZKS010000143.1:0-2297 GCF_040651775.1 Streptomyces sp. NPDC048383 | reverse complement strand
GCCTCCGGCGTCCTGCGCGTCGGCGAAGCCGTCACCGTCCTGCCGTCGGGCCGGACCTCCGTCATCGAGGGCATCGACGCCCTCGGCGAGAGCGTCGACATCGCCTGGGCCCCGCAGTCGGTGACGCTGCGCCTCAAGGACGACATCGACATCTCCCGCGGTGACCTCATCGCCCCGTCCGCGAGCGCCCCGGCGACCACGCAGGACGTGGAGGCGACGGTGTGCCACGTGGCGGACCAGCCGCTGGCCGTCGGCGCGCGGGTGCTGATCAAGCACACGACGCGGACGGTCAAGGCGATCGTCAAGGAGATCCCCTCCCGGCTGACCCTCGACGACCTGTCCCAGCACCCGAACCCCGGGCAGCTCGTCGCCAACGACATCGGCCGCGTCGTCGTCCGCACCGCCGAGCCCCTCGCGCTCGACGCGTACGCCGACTCGCGCCGCACCGGGTCCTTCCTGCTGATCGACCCGGCCGACGGAACGACCCTGGCGGCCGGAATGGCGGGGGAGTCGTTCGCCTCCAAGGCCGAGACCACCGTCCAGGCGGATGAAGAAGGGTGGGACTTCTAACCGATGATGACCGACATCTACGCCACCTTCGCGAAGGAGGGCGGCCGCGTCGGCAGCGGCGCCCTCGGCAGCGGCCAGGGAGGGGTTGCGCGATGTGCGCGATGACGTACGCGCACCGCATGCGCGCCCACACCCCCCTCCCGCCGTACCCGCCCCTGTTCCACAGACGAAGACGTGCGTCATGAGATGACGCTACGAGAGGAAGTCCTCCCGTGCCTGCCACCGGAAACACCCGTACCACCCTGCGCCGCGGCGTCGTCGCCGCTGCCGCCCTGCCCCTGCTGATCGGCGCCCTCGCCTCCTGCGGCTACGGCTCCGAGGCGGCGAAGGACGAGCCCAAGGGCGCGGCCTCCGACGTCGCCGCCGACGCGGGCAAGAAGCTCTCCGCCTCCGAGGTCCGCATCGGGTACTTCCCGAACCTGACGCACGCCACCGCGCTGGTCGGCCTCCAGGAGGGCCTGATCCAGAAGGAACTGAACGGCACCACGATCAAGCCGCAGTCCTTCAACGCCGGTCCGTCCGAGATCGAGGCCCTCAACGGCGGCTCTCTCGACATCGGCTTCATCGGCCCCTCGCCGTCGATCAACGGCTACGTCAAGTCCAAGGGCTCCAACCTGCGGATCATCTCCGGCTCGGCCTCGGGCGGCGTCAAGCTCGTCGTGAACCCGGAGAAGATCAAGACCCTGGACGACCTCAAGGGCAAGAAGATCGCGACCCCGCAGAAGGGCAACACCCAGGACGTCGCGTTCCTCAACTGGATCTCCGAGAAGGGCTGGAAGGTCGACCCGGAGTCCGGCAAGGGCGACGTCTCCGTCGTCCGTACGGACAACAAGGTCACACCGGACGCCTTCAAGCAGGGTTCGATCGACGGCGCCTGGGTGCCGGAGCCCACGGCGTCCAAGCTCGTCTCCGACGGCGGCTCCGTCCTCCTCGACGAGACCGCCCTGTGGCCCGACAAGAAGTTCGTGATCACGAACGTCATCGTGTCGCAGAAGTTCCTCAAGGAGCACCCGGACGTGGTCGAGGCCGTGCTGAAGGGCACGGTGAAGACCAACGAGTGGATCAACGCGAACCCGGACAAGGCCAAGGCCTCCGCGAACGCCAAGCTGGCGGCGGAGAGCGGCAAGCCGCTCGACGCGAAGATCATCGACCCGGCGTGGCCGAGCATCGCGATCACCGACGACCCGCTGGCGTCGACGCTGAAGACCCAGTCGGAGTGGGCGGTCAAGGCCAAGCTCATCGAGCAGCCCGACCTGGCCGGCATCTACGACCTGACGCTCCTGAACAAGGTGCTGAAGGCCGCCGGCAAGCCCGAGGTCTCCGACGCCGGTCTCGGCGCCAAGTAACTCCGTAGATCAGCAACCCCAGGAGGTGACGACCATGGCCACGACACTTGCCAAGGCTGCCGAGGGCGCCGTAGCGGAGCTGACGCACGCCGCTCGGATCGAGCACGTCTCGAAGTCCTTCTCCGGCCCGGCCGGCTCACAGCTCGTCCTGGACGACATCAGTCTCGATGTCGCTCCCGGCGAGTTCGTCACCCTCCTGGGGGCCTCGGGGTGTGGCAAGTCCACGCTCCTGAACCTGGTCGCGGGTCTGGACAAGCCGTCCTTGGGGTCCATCGAGACCCCCGGCGGCCGGCCCGCCCTGATGTTCCAGGAGCACGCCCTCTTCCCGTGGCTCACCGCGGGCAAGAACATCGAACTCGCCCTGCGCCTGCGCGGCGTCCC
>NZ_JBEZKS010000142.1:0-2403 GCF_040651775.1 Streptomyces sp. NPDC048383 | reverse complement strand
TTCGATACGCCGAACGGCAGCCCGTACCGCCAGGCGTTCATCGTGGCCGGCCTGTTGGTGATCGTCGTCTGGAACCTTCCAGGGGGCCGGGCCCTCAATCGTGCGCCGCGCCGGATCAGGCGTAGACGGGACCGGTGAACTTCTCGCCCGGACCCTGTCCCGGCTCGTCCGGCACGATCGAGGCCTCGCGGAAGGCCAGCTGGAGCGACTTCAGGCCGTCGCGCAGCGGGGCCGCGTGGAAGGAGCTGATCTCGGTGGCGCTCGCCGTGACCAGGCCCGCGAGGGCGGTGATCAGCTTGCGGGCCTCGTCGAGGTCCTTGTGCTCCGAGTCCGGCTTGTCCAGGCCCAGGTTGACCGCCGCGGCGCTCAGCAGGTGGACGGCCACCGTCGTGATGACCTCGACGGCGGGGACGTCCGCGATGTCACGGGTCATCTCGTCGTAGTCGGGGGCGCCGGCGGCGTCGGAGGGGCCGGCGGCGGCAGAAGTGGAATCGGAGGGCGTCGCGTCAGTCATACGCCCCACGATATGCCGTGCGGCGGGCTTGCAACGCGGGTGCTAGTATGTACTTCGACCGGCCGGACACCTGTGTGCCCGGCCCACAAGTGGAGGCTCCCTCCCACCTGACCACCCTTCGGGGAGGCAGGTCTTCCGGTCAGGCGGTATCCATCGTTCCGTACGGACGATGGAAAGCTGCCCGAGTTTGCGCCCCGCGGTTCGCACGCGGCGGTGCTCCGGTTGTTTTGGAGCCCCTGCCTGTGCCCGGCGGGGCTTTTTGTTTGTCCGCCGCGGTAGGTCGGACGACAAATGACGTCAGCGGCTGTCTGCCAGGCAGTCGTGTGGTGCTACCTAGGAGGATCCATCAGCACCGAGCCCCGCATCAACGACCGGATTCGCGTTCCCGAGGTTCGACTCGTCGGTCCCAGCGGCGAGCAGGTCGGCATCGTGCCGCTTGCCAAGGCGCTTGAACTGGCGCAGGAGTACGACCTCGACCTGGTCGAGGTCGCGGCGTCCGCACGCCCGCCGGTCTGCAAGCTCATGGACTACGGCAAGTTCAAGTACGAGTCGGCCATGAAGGCCCGTGAGGCGCGCAAGAACCAGGCGCACACGGTCATCAAGGAAATGAAGCTCCGGCCGAAGATCGACCCGCACGACTATGACACCAAGAAGGGTCACGTCGTTCGGTTCCTCAAGCAGGGCGACAAGGTCAAGATCACGATCATGTTCCGTGGTCGCGAGCAGTCCCGGCCGGAACTCGGCTACCGACTGCTGCAGCGGCTGGCTTCGGACGTCGAGGACCTCGGGTTCATCGAGTCGAACCCGAAGCAGGACGGCCGAAACATGATCATGGTTCTCGGTCCGCACAAGAAGAAGACCGAGGCGATGGCCGAAGCCCGCGAGGCGCAGGCCGCCCGCAAGGCCGAGCGCCAGGGTGTTGTCGCAGGCGACGAGGAGGCTCCTTCCGAGGAGACCGCCCCCGTCGAGGCGGAGACCACCGAGGTCGCCTCCGACGAGGCTCCCTCTGCCGAGGCGAACGCCGACGCGAACGCCGAGGCCTGATTCCGGGGCAGCCCGTCCCGGATCACCGACACAACATGACGCTCCCGCAAGCCGGTCCGCGAGGACCGGTGGGAGCGTTACCGACGAGGAGATAACGGCGCTATGCCGAAGAACAAGACGCACAGCGGTTCCAAGAAGCGCTTCAAGATCACCGGCTCCGGCAAGGTGCTCCGTGAGCGCGCCGGCAAGCGCCACCTGCTCGAGCACAAGTCGTCCCGTGTCACCCGCCGCCTGACCGGCACCGCGGAGATGGCCCCCGGCGACGCCGCGAAGATCAAGAAGCTTCTCGGCAAGTGACGTTCGCCGCTCCCCTTCCGGGAGCGGAACGTCAAGACCGGGACCCCATCGAATTCGGGCCGTGTGAAGACAACCACGGCCCCGCTACAAGGAGTTAAAAAGTGGCACGCGTCAAGCGGGCAGTAAACGCCCACAAGAAGCGCCGGGCGATCCTCGAGGCGGCCTCCGGCTACCGCGGTCAGCGTTCGCGCCTGTACCGCAAGGCCAAGGAGCAGGTCACCCACTCGCTGGTCTACAACTTCAACGACCGCAAGAAGCGCAAGGGCGACTTCCGTCAGCTGTGGATCCAGCGCATCAACGCCGCTGCCCGCCAGAACGGCATGACGTACAACCGCCTCATCCAGGGTCTGAAGGCCGCCAACATCGAGGTGGACCGCAAGATCCTCGCGGAGCTGGCCGTCAACGACGCCAACGCGTTCGCCGCCCTCGTCGAGGTCGCGCAGAAGGCCCTCCCGGCCGACGTCAACGCGCCGAAGGCCGCTGCCTAAAGCCTCGCCGGCCGCGTGACGCGGCCCGCCCCCCCCGGCCCCCGAGGAAATCCACACACC
>NZ_JBEZKS010000141.1:0-2738 GCF_040651775.1 Streptomyces sp. NPDC048383 | reverse complement strand
ACATCCGACCCGAACAGAACCTCCCGCAACGGAAGTTCGAGATCCAACGCCTCGCACACCGCGTCCAACGCCTCCGCGAACACCGGGTAGGCGTCATACAGTTCACGGCCCATCCCCAGCCGCTGACTGCCCTGACCGGTGAACAGGAAGGCCACCTTGCCCCGGGTCGCGATCTCGCCCCGGACGATCCGCGCCGCTGCCGCGGACGTGTCGTCGGAGGCGAGTGCGGCCAGGTCCGCGAGGGCGCGGTCCCGGTCGCCGGCCACGACGACGGCGCGGTGTTCGAGGGCGGCGCGGCCGGTGGCCAGGGAGCGGCTGATGTCGACGGCCGACTGCTCGGGGTGGGCCCGCAGGTGGGTGAGCAAGCGCTCGGCCTGGGCTCGCAGGGCTTCTTCCGTACGGGCCGAGACGGGCCACGGGAGGGCCGGCGGGACGACGGTGCGGCGCGGCGGCGCGGCCTCCGCGCCATCCGTGCCGTCGACCTCCGCGCCGTCGACCCCCACGCCGTCGACCGCCGTGCCACCGGCTTCCGTCGCGTCGGGGGGTGTGGCTCCGGCGGCCTCGGCGGGGATCTCCGCCGGTGCCTGCTCGATGATGGTGTGCGCGTTCGTGCCGCTGATTCCGAACGAGGAGACGGCGGCGCGGCGCGGCCGCCCGGTCTCCGGCCAGTCGAGCGTCCCGCGCACCAGCGAGACGGCGCCGGCGGCCCAGTCGACCTTGGTCGACGGCTCGTCCACGTGCAGCGTCTTCGGGATCCGGCCGTTGCGGATCGCCATGACCATCTTGATGACGCCCGCCACGCCGGCGGCGGCCTGGGTGTGCCCGATGTTCGACTTGACCGAGCCCAGCCACAGCGGGCGGTCCTCGGTGTGTTCCCGGCCGTACGTGGCCAGCAGCGCCTGCGCTTCGATCGGGTCGCCGAGGGTGGTGCCGGTGCCGTGCGCCTCGACCACGTCGATGTCGGCGGCCGTCAGTCGGGCGTCGGCCAGGGCCTGGCGGATGACGCGCTGCTGGGAGGGCCCGTTGGGGGCGGTCAGCCCGTTGCTCGCGCCGTCCTGGTTGACGGCCGAACCCCGGACGACGGCCAGCACGCGGTGCCCGTTGCGCCGCGCGTCGGAGAGCCGCTCGACGAGCAGCATGCCGGCGCCCTCGCCCCAACCGGTGCCGTCGGCGGCGTCCGCGAAGGACTTGCACCGGCCGTCGAAGGACAGGCCGCGCTGCTTGCTGAACTCGGTGAAGGTACCGGGGGTCGGCATGACGGTGACGCCGCCCGCGAGGGCGAGCGTGCACTCGCCCTTGCGGAGCGCCTGCATGGCGAGGTGCAGGGTGACCAGGGAGGACGAGCAGGCCGTGTCGACGGTGAGCGCCGGGCCCTCCAGGCCGAACGTGTACGAGACGCGGCCGGAGGCGATGCTGCTGGAGCCGCCGGTGCCGAGGTAGCCCTCGACCTCCGGCGGTACGGCGCGCAGTCGGGACGCGTAGTCGTGGTACATGACGCCGGTGAACACGCCGGTGCGGCTGCCGCGCACCGATGTCGGGTCGATGCCGGCCCGCTCGAACGCCTCCCACGCGATCTCCAGCAGCAGCCGCTGCTGGGGGTCCATCGCGACGGCCTCGCGGGGCGAAATGCCGAAGAACTCGGGCTCGAAGCGGTTGGCGGTGTGCAGGAAGCCGCCTTCCCGCACGTAGCTCGTGCCTCGGCCGTCGGGGTCCTCGTCGAACAGTGCCCCCGTGTCCCAGCCCCGGTCGGTCGGGAAGGGCGAGATGGCGTCGGTCTCATCGGTCACCAGCCGCCAGAGGTCCTCGGGGGACTCGACGTCTCCCGGGTAGCGGCAGCTCATTCCGACGATCGCGATCGGCTCCTGCTCCTCCGACTCGACCTCCTGGAGCCGGCGGCGCGTCTCGTGGAGATCGGCCGTCACCCGCTTCAGGAAGTACCGGAGCTTTTCCTCGTTCATGCGTGCATCCCTCGTACAGAAGCCGGAGAGTCAGAGTGGTGGGACGGGGTGGGGTGGAGCTGCCGCGTCATGAGATGCCGAACTCCTTGCCGATGAAGTCGAAGAGGTCGTCGTCGGTCGCGCTCTCCAGGGCCTCGGCCACATCGGGGCCGTCGGGCTCGGCCGGGAGGTCGGCCGCCGCGTCCGCTGCCGCGCTCCAGGCGGTGAGCAGGGCCTGGAGGCGTTCGGTGATGCGGTCGCGGCCGGCGGAGTCGGGCGTGGAGGTGACGAGCGACTGCTCCATCCGGTCCAGTTCGGCGAGCAGGGGCGGTACGGCCGCCGCGCCGTGCTGCCAGAGTTCGTCCCGCAGGTAGTCCACGAGCGCGGTCGGCGTCGGGTAGTCGAAGACGAGCGTGGCGGGCAGTCGTACGCCGGTGGCGGCGCCGAGCCGGTTGCGGAGCTCGACGGCGGTCAGCGAGTCGAAGCCGACTTCGTTGAACGACCGTGCCGGGTCGACCGCTTCGGGACCGGCGAAGCCGAGGACCCCTGCGACGTACGTGCAGACGAGCTCCAGCAGGGCCTCGTCCCGTGCGGCGGGCGAGAGCCCGGAGAGGCGCTCGCGCAGGTCCGCTCCCCCGTCGGCGCCGCCGCCGGTGGTGCTCTGCGCGGCCCGGCGGGTGGGCGTGCGGACGAGGCCGGAGAGCAACGGCGGGAGCATTCCCGTGCCCGCTTGGGCGCGGAGTGCGGCCAGGTCCAGCTTGACCGGCACCAGCAGCGGCTGCCCGGAGGCCGGCGCGGCGT
>NZ_JBEZKS010000140.1:0-3001 GCF_040651775.1 Streptomyces sp. NPDC048383 | reverse complement strand
GCGTACGAGAAGCGGGTCGAGGGTGATGAGGACGAGCTCGACAAGCAGGGCGCGGGCGATCAGGGTCTGATGTTCGGCTACGCCTGCGACGAGACGCCCGAGTTGATGCCGTTGCCGATCCACCTCGCGCACCGGTTGTCGCGGCGGCTGACGGAGGTCCGCAAGGAGGGGATCGTCCCGTACCTGCGTCCGGACGGCAAGACGCAGGTGACGATCGAGTACGACGGGGACGAGGCGGTCCGGTTGGACACGGTGGTGGTGTCCTCGCAGCACGCGGCGGACATCGACCTGGACGCCCTGTTGACGCCGGACGTGCGGAAGTTCGTGGTGGAGCACGTGTTGGCGGAGCTGGCCGAGGACGGCATCAAGCTCGACATCGAGGGCTACCGGTTGTTGGTGAACCCGACCGGTCGTTTCGAGATCGGCGGTCCGATGGGCGACGCCGGCCTGACCGGCCGCAAGATCATCATCGACACGTACGGTGGTATGGCCCGTCACGGTGGGGGTGCCTTCTCGGGCAAGGACCCGTCCAAGGTGGACCGCTCGGCCGCGTACGCGATGCGGTGGGTCGCGAAGAACGTCGTCGCGGCCGGACTGGCCTCGCGCTGCGAGGTCCAGGTCGCGTACGCGATCGGCAAGGCCGAACCCGTCGGCCTCTTCGTGGAAACCTTCGGCACCGCCAAGGTCGACGTCCAGAAGATCGAGGACGCCATCGGCCAGGTCTTCGACCTCCGCCCCGCCGCCATCATCCGCGACCTGGACCTGCTGCGCCCGATCTACGCACAGACCGCCGCGTACGGCCACTTCGGCCGCGAACTCCCCGACTTCACCTGGGAGCGCACCGACCGCGTCGACGCCCTGCGCCGGGCCACCGGCCTGGCGTGAGCGTCCGCCCGCGCCGCCCTGCCCACAGTTGCTAGGAGAAGAGTTGTGCGAATCGCTGTGACCGGCTCCATCGCGACCGACCACCTCATGGTGTTCCCCGGAAGCTTCGCGGAGCAGTTGATCACCGACAAGGTCGACACGGTGTCACTGTCGTTCCTCGTCGACCAACTGGAGGTCCGCCAGGGCGGCGTGGGGGCCAACATCACCTTCGGCCTCGGCCGGCTCGGCCTGCGGCCCCTGCTCGTGGGCGCCGCCGGCGCCGATTTCGCCGACCACGGCCGACGCCTCGTCGAAGCCGGGGTGGACACGACGTCGGTCCGGGTCAGCGAGACGCTGCACACCGCCCGCTTCGTGTGCACGACGGACCGCGACCAGAACCAGATCGCGAGCTTCTACACGGGCGCCATGGCCGAAGCCCGAGAAATCGACCTGCGCGAGGTCGTCAGCCGCAGCGGACGCCCCGACCTGCTCCTCGTCGGTGCCGACGACCCCGAGGCGATGCTGCGCCACACCGCCACCGCCCACGCGCTCGGCATCAGGGTGGCGGCGGACCCCTCCCAGCAGCTGGCCCGCCTCGACGCCGAACAGACGCGGAGCCTCGTGGACGGCGCACACCTCCTCTTCACCAACGAGTACGAGAGCGCCCTGCTGCGCGAGCGCACCGGGTGGAGCGAGGAACAGGTCCTGGAGCGGGTCGGCACCTGGATCGTGACGCGCGCCGCCGACGGCGTCTCGATCCTGACCGCCGACGGCGGCCGCGAGGACATCCCCGCCGTACCCACGGACATCGCCGCCGACCCGACCGGCGTGGGCGACGCCCTGCGCGCCGGCTTCCTCGCGGGCCTCGCGTGGAGCCTGTCGTACGAGAACGCGGCGCAGCTCGGCTGCGCGCTCGCCACGGTGGTGCTGGAATCCGTCGGTACCCAGGAGTACAAGCTGCTCCCGTCCGACCTGGTCGGCCGCGTCGACCGGGTCTACGGCAGCGCCGCGGCCGCCGAGCTGGAGCCCTGGCTGGTGGCCGTCTCATGAGCGCCGAGCAGGTCCGTCGGGCCGACGCCCTCCGGGAGGCGCTCGCCACCCGCGTGGTCGTCGCCGACGGAGCCATGGGAACGATGCTCCAGGAGCAGGACCCGACGATGGAGGACTTCCAGCAGCTGGAAGGCTGCAACGAGGTCCTGAACGTCACCCGCCCGGACATCGTCCGCTCGGTCCACGAGGCCTACTTCTCCGTCGGTGTCGACTGCGTCGAGACCAACACCTTCGGCGCGAACTTCGCCTCGCTCGCCGAGTACGACATCCCCGAACGCGTCCACGAGCTGTCGGAGTCCGGCGCCCGCATCGCCCGCGAGGTGGCGGACGAGTTCACCGCCGCCACGGGGCAGCAGCGCTGGGTCCTCGGCTCCATGGGCCCGGGCACCAAGCTGCCCACCCTGGGGCACGCCCCGTACACGACCCTGCGCGACGCCTACCAGGCGAACGCGGAAGGGCTTGTGGCGGGCGGCGCGGATGCGTTGCTCGTGGAGACCACCCAGGACCTCCTCCAGACGAAGTCGTCCATCATCGGCGCCCGCCGGGCCATGGAGGCCCTCGGCATCTCCGTCCCGCTGATCTGCTCCGTCACCGTCGAGACCACGGGCACCATGCTGCTCGGCTCGGAGATCGGCGCGGCGTTGACGGCGTTGGAGCCGTTGGGCATCGACATGATCGGCCTGAACTGCGCGACCGGCCCGGCGGAGATGAGCGAGCACCTGCGCTACCTCGCGCGCAACGCCCGCATCCCGCTCTCCTGCATGCCCAACGCCGGCCTGCCCGTCCTGACCAAGCAGGGCGCCCACTACCCGCTGTCGGCCCCCGAGCTCGCCGACGCGCAGGAGACCTTCGTCCGGGAGTACGGACTGTCCCTGGTCGGCGGCTGCTGCGGTACGACGCCCGAGCACCTGCGGCAGGTCGTGGAGCGGGTCCGGGGCACGGCCGTCACCCGGCGCACCCCCCAGCCGGAGCCCGGTGCGGCCTCCCTCTACCAGACGGTGGCGTTCCGGCAGGACACGGCGTACATGGCGATCGGTGAGCGGACGAACGCGAACGGGTCGAAGAAGTTCCGCGAGGCGATGTTGGA
>NZ_JBEZKS010000139.1:0-3401 GCF_040651775.1 Streptomyces sp. NPDC048383 | reverse complement strand
GGGTCCTCCCTCAGCAGCGCGTCGAGAATCGTGTCGCTGATCTGATCAGCGATCTTGTCGGGGTGACCCTCGGTCACGGACTCCGAGGTGAACAGGCGGCGGGACACGAGCAGCTTCCTCCTGATGGTGCGGGCGGGCGGGTGGCGACCGTCTCCGACGGCGCTGGAGATCCGGTCGAGGTGCGGGGCGGGCGGGGCGGACGCGGACCGTCAGCGGCGGGCGTCGACGGCCTTGCGCAGGGTGGCGGCGACGGTGCGGACGTCGTCGTCCGACAGGCCGGGGTGCAGCGGCAGGCACAGGGTGCGGCCGGAGGCGATGTCCGAGGCGGGCAGTTCCTGGCCCTCGGAGCGGTAGGCGGCCACCTTGTGCAGCGGCGCGTAGCGGAAGGTCGTGTAGATGCCGGCGGCCAGCAGCTCGCCGGCGACCTCGTCGCGGACCGCGTCGTCCAGCTGCACCCAGTAGAAGTAGTACGTGGACTCGTGGCCCTCGGGCAGCGGCGGGGGCAGTGCGATGCCCTCGGCGCCGGCGAGTTCGAGGTCGTAGAGGTCGACGATCTCCTTGCGGCGCGTCACGAACTCGGGCAGCCGGCGGAGTTGGACGCGGCCGATCGCCGCCGTCATGTCGTTGCCGATCACGCGGCGGCCGGGCTCGGGAATGTCCAGCTCCCACCAGCGGTGGGAGACCTTCGCGTGGCCGAACCCGCTGGGCTGGGCGAGGCCGTGGTAGGCGAGGCGGCGGGCGCGGGCGGCCAGCTGGGCGTCGCGTACCCAGAGCATGCCGCCGTCACCGGTGACCATGACCTTCATCGCGTCGAAGCTCCACATGGCGAGGTCGCCGAAGGTGCCCACGGCCCGGCCGTCCACGCGGGAGCCGGCCGAGCAGGCGGCGTCCTCGATCAGGGTGACGCCCCGGTCGCGGCACAGCTGCGCGATGGCCTTCACGTCGCCCGGGTAGCCGCCGTAGTGGAGCACGATGACGGCTTTGGTGCGTTCGGTCAGGGCGCTCTCGATGTGCGCCGCGTCCGGGTTCAGGGTGCGCGGGTCCACGTCGCAGAAGACGGGTCGGGCGCCGGCGGCCAGGACGGCGTTCGCGGCGGCGAGGAAGCTCAGGGAGGGCAGGACCACTTCGTCGCCCTCCGCCAGGTCCAGGCACTCCAGGGCCAGGAAGAGACCGGCGGTGCCCGAGTTGAGGAAGACGACGTTCTGCGCGTCCACCCCGAGGTGAGCGGCGAACTCCGCCTCGAACGCCTTGGTGCGCGGACCGTGGCCGAGCCACTTGTCGGCGAACACCTCGGCGACCGCGGCGAGTTCCTCGTCCCCGGTCTGCGGCTGGAAGAGATGTATCACGGGCTTCCCCCTCTGGTCCGGACAGCTGGCCGTGATCCTGCTGACGGGGGCTCGACGAGGGGTTGAGACCGGCTGGAGGGCCGTCGGGAAACGGCTACGGACGACGTCCATCCTCCAGGTGCGTTCGAGACGTTCCGGGCACCATGGAAGCGTGTCCTCGGCTTCCGCAGTCGCGCCCCACCCGTCCCGTCCCGGTCAACTTGTACGCCGTTTGGCGGATTCCCGATACCGCCTCCGGTTCCGGCTTGACCTCAATTCCACTTGAGGTTTTACGTTCTTGTCCAAGGCCTCGACGGGCCGGGACGAACAGCACGATTTTTTAAGGGGCGTTGATGATGAAGGCTGCAGGATTCCACGCGTTCGGAGGGCCGGAGGTCCTCGAACTCCTCGAACTGCCCACCCCGCAGGCCGGTCCCGGCGAGGTCCGTGTGCGGGTGAAGGCGGCCGGCACCCAGCCGACCGACTGCGCGGTGCGCACGGGATGGAATCCTCCCGGTGTCACGATCACGTTCCCGCACGTCACCGGCGGCGACTTCGCCGGCGTCGTCGACGAGATCGGTGCGGGCGTCACGGGATTCTCGGTCGGTGACGAGGTGCTCGGCTACCGCCTCCAGGGCACGTACGCCGAATACCTGACGGTGCCCGCCGAGCAGATCGTGGCCAAGCCGGCCGGCATCCCGTGGGAGGTCGCGGGAAGCATCTCCGCCTCGGGGCAGACGGCGCACACCGTGCTGGAGGACCTGAAGGTCTCCGAGGGCGACACCTTCCTGGTCAACGGCGCCGCGGGCGGTGTCGGCACCATCGCGGTCCAGCTGGCCGTACTGCGCGGGGCGAAGGTCATCGCCACGGCGCGTGAGGACAACCACGCGTACCTGCGCGGGCTCGGCGCCCTGCCGGTGACGTACGGCGACGGCCTCGCCGACCGCGTCCGCGCCCTCGCGCCGGAAGGCGTCACCGTCGCGCTCGACACGGCCAGCGCCGAGGGGCTGCGCGTCGCGGCCGAGCTCGTCGCGGACAAGGACCGGGTCGGCACCATCTTCGCCTTCGGGGTGCACGAGGAGCTCGGCGTGCGCTGGCTCTCCAGCCGGCGCACCCAGCAGCGGCTCGGCGAGCTGGCCGCCCTGGTCGACAGCGGCAAGCTGACCGTGCACGTACGCCGGACCTTCCCCCTCGCGCAGGCCTCCGAGGCACACCGCGAGCTGGAGACCGGACACGGCCGCGGCAAGATCGTCCTGATCACCGACTGAGTCCGCCCCCGGCCGGGGCGGCATCGCCCGCCGCCCCGCCGCGCCCCCACTTTTCGATCGTCATCCCTGTGAAAGAGGTACGTCATGTCCGGCAACCCGCTCAAGATCGGTGTCATCGTCGGCAGCGTCCGCACCGGCCGCTTCGCCGACAAGGTCTCCCGCTGGTTCGTCGCCGAGGCCGCCCGGCGCGATGACCTGGAGATCCACGTCATCGACCTGTCGGAGCCCGCGCTCGTCGAGGAGCTGAAGCTGAACCTCGACCCGCTCGGCACCCCCTCCGAGGCGCCCGCCCTGGCCTCCCGGATCGACGGTCTCGACGGGTACGTCGTGATCACCCCGGAGTACAACCACGGCTACCCGGCCTCGCTGAAGCTGGCCATCGACTACGTGTACAACGAGTGGCGCGCCAAGCCGGTCGGCTTCGTCTCCTACGGCGGCGTCGCGGGCGGCCTGCGCTCCGTCGAGCAGCTGCGCCAGGTCTTCGCGGAGCTGCACGCCGTCACCATGCGCGACACGGTGAGCTTCCACAACCCGTGGGAGCGCTTCGACGACGAGGGCCGGCTGCTCGACGACGACGGTGGCAGCTCGAAGGCCGCCTCCGTCATGCTCGACCAGCTCGCCTGGTGGGGCGTCACCCTGCGCGAGGGGCGCGCGGCGCGCCCGTACGGGAACTGAACACCGGGGCCCGTGGCCCCTTCGACCACGACTTCGACCACGACTTCGACCACGACTTCGACCACGACTTCGACCACGACTTCGACCACGACTTCGACCACGACCGGGGGCCCGGCGGACGCGATGCGTCCGC
>NZ_JBEZKS010000138.1:0-3419 GCF_040651775.1 Streptomyces sp. NPDC048383 | reverse complement strand
CGGCGGGGTCCCGGGCCCCGCCGGCGCGGCACCGCGGGGTCAGTTCGCGACGCCCGCCGTCACGGGGGCCCGGTCCGTGTCCGGCGCCGCGTCCTCGCGGAGCCGGGCCGCGGCCTTCTTCATGCGGCTGCGGATGACGAGCGTCACGACGAGCCCGCCCGCCACGGCCAGGGCGAGCGCCAACCAGGAGAACCGCTTCAGCCACGGCTCGGCGACGACGCCGACCGAGTAGATGACGGCGGTGGTGCCGCCGGCCCAGAGGATCCCGCCGAGGACGTTCGCGACGAGGAAGCGCCAGTACGGCATCCGCAGCACGCCGGCCAGCGGCCCGGCGAAGATCCGCAGCAGGGCCACGAACCGTCCGAAGAAGACGGCCCACATGCCCCACTTGTCGAAGGAGCGCTCCGCGAGGGCCACGTGTTCGGGTCCGAAGTGCTTGGGGAAGCGCCGACCCAACTTCTCCAGCAGCGGTTTGCCCCCGCGCCGGCCGATCGCGTAGCCGATCGAGTCGCCGATGATCGCGCCCGCGATCGCGCACAGGCCCAGGACCACCGGGTCGATCTCCCCGTGCTGGGAGGCCAGCAGGGCCGAGCTGACCAGGATGATCTCTCCGGGCAGGGGGATGCCCAGGCTCTCCAACCCGATGACCAGACCCACCAGGAGATAGACGCTGATCGGTGGAATCGTCTCCAGCCATTCCTGGATGTGCACCGGTGGGTCCTCCCGAGTTCTCGCCGCCGGGCTCCCGTGGCCCGCCGGACGGGGCAGCCTATCGGCTCCCCACGACCGCCTTCGCCCGCAAGGGCAGTTCGCGGGACGACCGCCCGACGAAGACCTCCCGCAGGCCGGCGCCGACCACCCAGGCCCGCTGCTCGGGGTCCCAGGACGACAGCGTCCGCGCGTCGATGTCCACGGTGACCGGCCGGGACTCCCCCGGCGCCAGGGTGAGCCGCCGGTAGCCGGCCAGCACGCGTACCGGCTGGTCCGACGCGGGCCGCTCGGCCGGCCCCAGGTAGACCTGCGCGACCTCGGTGCCCTTGCGGCGGCCCGTGTTGCGTACGGTGAACTCGGCGCGCAGGCCGCCGCGTTCGGGCCGTACGGACAGCCTCTCGTAGGCCCAGGTCGTGTACGAGAGCCCGTGCCCGAAGGGGAACAACGGGGTCGCGCCGCGGGCGTCGTACCAACGGTGGCCCACGTGCACGCCCTCGGTGTACTCCTGCCGGCCGGCCACCCCCGGGTAGCGCAGGAGGTCCCCGGCGACCGGGGTCGTCCGCTCGTCCGCCGGGAAGGTCTGGGTCAACCGCCCCCCGGGGTCCACGTCCCCGAAGAGGACGTCGGCCGTCGCGCCCGCGCCCTCCTGGCCCGGGTAGTACATCTGGAGCACCGCACCCGTACGAGCGAGCCAGGGCATGGTCGTGCACGAGGAGGTGTTGAGCACCACCGTCGTCCGGGGGTTGGCCGCGGCCACCGCCTCGATCAGCGCCTCCTGCCCGCCGGGCAGCCCCAGCGAGGTCCGGTCGTGCCCGTCGGTGGCGTCCTCGTACGCGAACAGCACCACGCTGTGCGCCGCCCGGGCGGTCCGTACGGCCTCGGCGACGTCGGCGGCGCGCGTCGCCCGGGTGGTGTGCCGCAGCCGGAAGCGCTGACCGCCGGCGCCCCCCTCGGCGGTGACGGCGAGCCGGTGGGTACCGGCCTTCAGGGCGAGCGTGCGGCGGCGGACGGACATCCCGTCGGGGGCCCGGCCGAGGAGGGTCCCGGCGAACGGCTCGGCGGCGCCCTGTCGGACGGCGAACAGGTCCTCCCCGTCGAGCCGGACGGACGGCCGCTTCCCGGTGTGGTGGACGAGCAGGGTCCACTCGTCGTCGGCGGCCAGCGTGAACTCCGCCCGGTGGCTCCAGGTCCGGCCGGCCTCCACCCGCCGGTCGTCGAGCGCGGCGTTCGGGGTCAGCAGCCCGGCCGGCAGCGGCCGGCCGTACGGGTCCTCGCCGAGGGCGTGGCGGACGGTGGCCCCCCTGCCCGCACGCCGGGTGAGCGCGGTGAGCGGCGAGAGGGGCCGGTCCGGGACCACCGGGGCGCCGCCGCCGGCGACGAGCGCGATGCGGCCGGTGGGGCCGATCACCGCGAGGGAGCGGGCCGCGGCGCCGGTCAGGGGCAGGGTGCCGCGCTCGTTGCGCAGCAGGACCGCCCCGGCGCCGGCCACCTTGCGGGCCGTCCGGGCTCCCGCCGGCGCGTTGCGGGCGGGGCGGGCCGGCGGCTGGTCCGTGAGCAGGCCGAAGCGGTCCAGGGTGGTCAGGATGCGGCGTACGGCCAGGTCGACGGCCTCCTGGGGGACGGAGCCGCCCTGCACGGCCTCGCGCAGGGGGCCGCCGAAGTGGGCGCCGCCGGGCATCTCCATGTCGAGGCCGGCGGTGATCGAGGCGACGGCGCTGTGCAGGGCGTCCGGATCGGACAGCACCCATCCGTCGAACCCCCAGCGGCCGCGCAGCACTTCGTCGAGCAGCGGCCCGTTCTCGCAGGCGGGGATGCCGTTGATCTTGTGCCGGGCGCCCGTGACGGCGCCCGCCCCGGCGGCCGCGGCCGCTTCGAAGCCGCGCAGCCCCGTTTCGTGGAGGGTCCGTTCCCCGATGCTCACGTCGAGGGTGTCGCGGCCGGTTTCCTGGTCGTCGAGGACGAAGTGCGTGACGGCGGCGATCAACCCCTCGTCCTGGATGCCGCGCACGACCTGGCCGACGATGTCGGCGGTCAGCCGCGGGTCCTCGGCGAAGGCTTCGAAGTTGCGGCCGGCCCAGGGCGTGCGGATCAGGTTGGCCATCGGCCCGAGCAGGACGTCCCGGCCGAGCGCGCGGCCCTCGCGGCCGAGGACCCGTCCGTACTCGCGGGCCAGCGCGGGATCGAAGGCGCCGGCGAGCATCACGGGGGCGGGCAGCGCGGTGGCGGGCTCGCCGACGGCGATGCCGGCGGGCCCGGCGGCGAACCGCAGCGCGGGAATGCCCAGACGCGGTACGCCTGGCAGGTAGCCGGCGTGGACCGACGCGTGCGGATCCGGGTCCGGGCCGCCGTGCAGCAGAGCGGTCTTCTCGTCGAGGGTGAGCTGGTCGAGCAGGGCGTCGACGCGGGCCCCGACGGCCGGCTTCCCGGCGGCGGCAGCGGCCGGCGGGGCCTTGCGGGGCAGGGCTCCGGGCGGCACGCCGGCGACGCAGCCCGCCGTCGCCAGGGAGGAGCCGGCGGCGCCCACCGCGCCGAGCACTCGGATCGCGGAACGTCTGGACACGGCCTCGCTCATGGGTGCTCCCTGCGGCGGCGCCTGGGCGCCGGCCTCGGCATCGGTCGGCGGGAGCGGCCCGCGCTGCCCGCCCCCGTGATGCTCGCCGGCGCCTTCGATCCCGCGCTGGCCCGCGAGTACGGACGGGTCCTCGGCC
>NZ_JBEZKS010000137.1:0-3500 GCF_040651775.1 Streptomyces sp. NPDC048383 | reverse complement strand
AGCACGCAGGCGGCGGCGGCCGGTGAACGGCGCCGCGCCTCGGGGTGCGGGCCACGCCCGTTTTCGTGCCCGGTCGGGTCGGCCTCACTCCAGGCCGGGCGAGACCCGGGCGGGGCCGGCCGCGGGGTCGGCGCGCAGCTTGTCCTGGAGTTCCCGGCTCTCCTCGGTGAGCCGCTGGGGTCCGCTGTGCGGCGGGACGCCGGAGACGCTCGTACCGGGGGAGCTCGGGGGCTCGTACTCCCGCGGCGCGGTCGCCGTGGTGTACGCGGTCGCGACGGCGATCAGCGCCGTCATGACCAGGCCGGCCCGGATCCACCGTCGGCCGCGGTGCTCGCCGGCGGCGCGGACGACGGCCGCGGAGCGCGGCTCCAGCCGTACGACGGGCCGGACCGCCCCGAGCCGTTCGCGCAGCAGCGCGGACTGCTTCTCGGGCGGTACGTCGGCCAGCTCGGGTACGCGCTCCGCGAGGTCGGCGTGCGCGTGGAGCAGGCGGCTCCCGGCGGTCGGGGTGGTGGCCTCGGTCTCGGCGGCGGTGTCGGGCAGGTCGAGGCCGACGCCGTCGTAGAGCAGCACCGTGCGGCGGTGCACCGGGGGCAGCGCGAGCAGGGCGTCGAGCAGGATCCGGTCCGCGGGCTCGGCCGGCGGCTTGTCGGGGTGGCGGTGGGCGCGGCGGAACCGGTGCCAGGGGGAGAGGGCGTACTCGTACACGGCCGCGCGCACCCAGCCGACGGGGTCGGGGTCGGTGGCCACCTCGGGCCAGCGGTCCCAGGCCTGCTGGAAGGCCCGCTCCACCGACTCGTGGGCCAGGGCGCGACGGGCCGTGAGGAGGTAGGCCTGCCGGACGAGGGCGGGGGCGGCGTAGGCGTAGAGGGCCTCGAAGGCCTGGACGGGGTCGGACGGGCGCGGCACGGCCGCCGCCGGCTCGGTCGACTCCGGGACGGCGGTGACCTCCTCGGCCTCCGGCACCATGGACGGCTCGGTGGACGGCTCCATGGACGGCTCCATGGACGGGTCGGGCGGCGGGGGCGCGGCCCCCGCCCCCGCGCCCGCGTCGGGGGCCGGTGGTTCGGGGGCGCGCACCTCGGCGGGTGCGTCGGCGGGTGCGCCGGAGTCCGCCGGCGCGGAGGCGTCGGCCGGGGCCGCCGGCGTGGGGGGTGCGGGCGCGTCGGCGGATTTCCCCGGGGCGGAACCGCCGGAACCGCCCGAGGAGCCGCCGCCGGTCCTGACGGGGGTCTTCGTGTCGTGGCGGGCGGCGCCGACCGGGGGCTTCGCGGCCCGCTTGGTCGCCGATCTGGGCCGGGTACCGGGCCCGCCGGACCGCGCCTGGGCCCCGTTCGCGAAGGCCCGTACGCCGCCGCCGGCACGCGGCGCCCAGCTGGCGAAGGGCGTGGCCCGGTCGTGCGCCGGTTCCGCCTCCGGCTCGCGCGCGTGGGGTTCGGGGGGCCGCGGGGGCCGGGTCGGCCCGGGGCGTCCGGCAGCGGTGACGCGCAGGTCCGGGGTGTCCGCGTCCGGGACCGCGGCCGCCGCGGCGAGGCGGGCCAGGATCTCGGCGTACACCTCGCGCTTGCGTCCGCGCGGCTCGGTGCGGCCCGTCTCCCACGAACGGAGGGTCGCCGGGGTGACCCCGATGACCCCCGCGACCTCCTCGTGGCTCAGTTCGCCCGCCTCGCGGAGCCTGCGGCGCTCCTTGGGGGAGGGCAGGCCCAGTTCCGACCCGGAGGTCGTATCGACGCCTCGTGTCATGCCACACTCCCCGCGACCCGGCAGCCTTGGGCGAAAAAGTACATAAACGTATATTGAGCGACACCACGGGCATTCGCCTGTTACCCGCCCATAGCGCGTGTCGTTGGCACCATGGGCGGGGTGACCCAAGTGACTGAACTCGGGACCCCGTTGCCGGTGGCCCCGCGCCCCGAGCCGCGGCGCCGTTCACCGGCCGCCGCCGCCTGCGTGCTGGGCGGCGCCGTGGCCGCCGGACTGGGGCTCGGCTTCCTCGCCGTGCTCGTGATCGTGCTGTGGATCAGCTCCCCCTATCCCGACAACGGGCCCGGCGGTGCGCTGCACCTGGCCGCCGGGCTGTGGCTGATGGCCCACGGGACGGAGCTCGTCCGCTACGAGACCCTGTCCGGGGTGCCCGCACCCGTGGGCGTGACGCCGTTGCTCCTGGTGGCCCTGCCCGCCCTGCTGATGCGGCGGGCCGCCCGGCTGGGCAGCGCCTCCGGGGACGCCGCCGGGGCGGACGGGGAGGAGGTCCTGCCGGCCGGCGCCGTGTTCTCCGCGGTGCTCTGCGGCTACCTCGCCGTCGGCGCGCTGGCCACCGTGTACGCGGCCGGCGGACCGATGCCCGCCGATCCGCTGAGCGCGGCCTGGCACCTGCCGCTGGTGGCGGCGCTGGCCGCCGCGAGCGGTGTGTGGGCCGCGAAGGGCCGACCGCTGGGACCCCTGCCGGACCGGGTCCCGAGGAGCGTGCGGACGGCGATCACGCGCCCCCGGTACGCGCTGGCGCTGCGCTCCGGGGCGGCCGGGGTCCTGGTCCTGCTCGGCGGCGGGACGCTGCTCGTCGGTGCTTCCCTGGCCTGGCACGGGCCCCAGGTGCAGGCGTCGTTCCTCCAGCTGACCGGGGTCTGGTCGGGCCGGTTCGCGGTGCTGCTGCTGGCGGTGGCCCTGATCCCGAACGCGATGGTGTGGGGCGCGGCCTACGGGCTCGGACCCGGCTTCGCGCTGGGCGCGGGCGCGACGGCCACCCCGCTCGGCTTCGAGGGCGCGGCGGCGCTGCCCGGGTTCCCGCTGCTGGCGGCGCTGCCGCCGGAGGGGCCGGGCACCCCGGTCACCTGGGCGGCGGCCGGGATTCCGGTGGCCGCCGGACTGGCGGTGGGCTGGTTCGCGGTGCGTCGGGCGCGGGAGGTCCCGTACGGGGAGACCGCGCTGACGGCGGCCCTGGGCTCGGTGGTGTGCGGAGCGGTGATGGCCGCGTTGGCGGCGGTGTCCGGCGGCCCGATGGGTACGGCGGCGCTGGCGAGCTTCGGGCCCGTGTGGTGGGCTGTCGGGGGCGCGGCGACGGCGTGGACCCTGGTATCGGCGGTCCCGCTGGCGGTCGGGGTGCACGCCTGGCGGACGCGACCGGCGCGCGGGGCCGCCGAGGAGGCGGCCGCCGACACCTGGCACGACTCGGGGATCCGGGAACTGCGTTGGCAGGCGCTGCGCAGCGCCGCGCAGCCCTTGGTCCCGCCCACGTCGCTCCCTCCCGTGCCGGTCCCGCCCACGACCCGACGCGGCACCCCGGCGCCGGTCGCGGTCCCGCCGACGGAGCAGCCCCCGTCGGCCGTCATCGGAGCGGCGGCCCCGGAGTCGGTGCCGGCGCCGCTGCCCGACGCGCAGGCGTCCCGGGGGGCCGCGCCGGCGCCCCGCCTGCGGCTGCTCGGGCCGGGGCGGCTCACCCGGGTGACCCTGCTCCGGGTAGGGCTGCCCCCCGTGCGCCTGTCCCGGGTACGCCGGCTGCG
>NZ_JBEZKS010000136.1:0-3521 GCF_040651775.1 Streptomyces sp. NPDC048383 | reverse complement strand
GCGGCCCCCCCCCCCCCGCGCCCCCCCCCCCCCCCCCCCCCGGGCGCCCCCCCGGCCCCCCCCCCCCCCCGCTCGCCCCCCGGCCCGCCCCGCGGCCCCTACCGGGACTCGTCCCGGGCGCCGGCGCCCGACGGCGCCGGCACCTCACTTCCGCTCGGACACCTCGGCGAGGGAACGCAGGATCGCGGTCTGCTTCGCGTCGCGCTCGCGCACGTGCTCCTCGTACGTCTTCGCCCCGTACGCCTGCTCCGCCTGCTCGATCAGCGACTCCACGGTCTCCGGGTCCATCGACGGCCGGCCGAGCTGCTCCCAGCCGCGCTCCAGGCCGGAACCGAGCGTCCCCAACCACTTGCGCAGACCGCCCTGCCCGCCACCCAGGTGGAAGGCGAGGAACGGGCCGACGGTCGCCCAGCGCAGCCCGATCGAGTGCGTCACCACACGGTCGAGTTCCTCCAGCGTGACGACGCCCTCCCGCACCAGGTGGACGGACTCCCGCAGCAGCGCCGACTGCAACCGGTTCGCCGCGAACGCCATCACCGGCTTGTGCAGCACGATCGGCACCCGGCCGACCGACTCGAAGAACGCGACCGCCTCCGCGACGGCCCCGGCCGAGGTGCGCTCCCCGGCCACGACCTCCACCAGCGGCACCACGTGCGGCGGGTTGAAGGGGTGCCCCACGACCACCCGCGACGAGTCGGCCATCCGCGCGCCCATGTCGTCGGGGTTCAGCGTGGAGGTGGAGGACAGCAACAACGCCCCCGCCGGGGCGGCCTTGCCGATCCGCTCGTACAGCTCCTGCTTCAGCTCCAGGTTCTCCGGGGCGTTCTCCACGACGACGTCGGCGTCCGCCAGCGCCCGTTCCAGATCCGGCTCGAAGCTCAGGCGCTCGGCGAAGCCCGCCGGATCCGCGCAACCGTCGGGCAGGTACGGCGCGAAGAGCTCCAACCCCTCGGCCACGATCCGCGGCGCGTCCGCGCGCCGACTGTTGACCACTACGTTCAGCCCGTGGCCCAGGAACAGGGCGATCCAGCCCAGTCCGATGGTGCCCGCGCCGATCACCGTGACGGTGCGCCGGTCTTCCCCGCTCATGTCTGTTCTCCCACTTCGAATTGGTCTGTTGTGCGGGTCACGAGGAGCAGAGCCCCTCGACGGGATCCACCAGCCGTGACCCGTAGGCATCGCCGACCGGATCGAATTCCAGCGCCACGTGGCTGGACAGGCTGTGCACGTCGCGCCAGATCCGCTGCAACGGATGCCCGGCGAGCTGCGCCGCGCTGCCCGCCGAACGCAGCAGCCGCTCCACGACGTCGACGAGCTGCTCCACCGCGAACGCGCAGTCGGCCGGACTGCGCACCAGTTCCAGCTCCGAAGCCCCGGGAGCGTCCGCGATCCGGGCGGCCCGCGCCAGCAGCAGCGCCGCCCCGTCGACGGCGATCACCGCGCGGGCGAGCGACAGCCGCAGCCCGCGGTCCTCGCCGGCCGTTCCGGCACCCGAACCGTCCGCCCACAGCCGCAGCGCGGCCCGGGCCGCGCCGAGTGCCGGCGCCCCGAACAGCACGCCGCTGAGCAGGCGCAACGGAACCGTGTGACATCGGGCGTCGGAACCGACGGCGCGCCCCTCGGTCACCCGCTGCCGGGCGAAACCGCGGTGCGCGGGGACGAAAACGTTGTCGGCGAGCAGCGTGTTGCTGCCGGTGCCGCGCATGCCGACCGCGGCCCAGGTGTCCGCGACCTGGTAGTCCCGGCGCGGCAGGGCGAAGAACCACGGCACCTGGCGTTCGCCGCCCTGCGGCACCAGCGCGCACACCAGGGCCCACTCGGAGAACCCGACCGCGCTGGTGAAGTCCCATTCGCCGGTCACCCGCCAGCCGCCGTTGACCGCGGTGGCGCTGCCTCGCGGCATCAACGCCCCCACCACGGGGGTGTTCGCGCCCTCGGCCCACAGCTCCGCCTGCCCCGCCTCCGGGAGGAAGGCCCCCATCCGACCCGCGCCCGCGACGACCGAGGCGCACCAGGCGGTCGAGGTGCACCCCTGGGCGAGGGCGTCGAGCGCGTCGAGCAGCCCGGTGGTCGACCCGGCGTCGCCGCCCCAGCGGGCGGGGACGAACCGGCGGGCGAAACCCGCGTCGACGATTCCGTCGGTCACCGTCCGCGACAGCATGCGATCGGAGTCGGCCCGGTCCGCGTAGTGGACCGCTACGGAGGCCAACTCCTCCGCTCTGAGCAGCAGATCGGAGTCCGACATCGGGCTCGGCATACGTACCACTTCCTTAATTGTCGGTGGCGTCGCGCCAGGCGGGTGGCAATGCGGCCAACCCTTGCCCCGCCGGATCCAGCCCCGCTGGAACTCGGCTCGACGGAGGAACGCTGGAGGAACGTCCCGGCCCACCTGGACAACGCTCCTGGTACGTCTCGACTCACGCTCGACCGTTGCCGCGCAGCCTCGAACGGCCATGGGCTCGTGACGGCCATGGCCCCACGACGACGCGAGGTGACCATCAGTGAAGGGAATCATTCTGGCCGGAGGCAGCGGCACCCGGCTCTACCCCATCACCCTGGGGGTGTCCAAGCAGCTGCTGCCCGTCTACGACAAGCCGATGATCTACTACCCGCTGTCGGTCCTGATGCTGGCCGGGATCCGCGACATCCTCCTCATCTCGTCGCCCCGAGACCTGCCTCAGTTCCGTGAGGTGCTCGGCGACGGGAGTGCCCTCGGCATCAAGCTCTCGTACGCCGAACAGCAGCATCCGCGCGGGCTCGCGGAGGCCTTCACCATCGGCGAGGAGCACATCGGTGACGACTCCGTCGCCCTGGTCCTCGGCGACAACATCTTCCACGGCCCCGGATTCTCACTGCTCCTGCAGGAACAGATGCCGCACACCGACGGCGCGCTGCTCTTCGGCTACCCGGTACGGGACCCCGAGCGGTACGGGGTCGGCGAGGCCGACGAGCAGGGACGCCTGATCTCCCTGGAGGAGAAGCCGGCGAAGCCCCGCTCCAACCGTGCCATCACCGGCCTGTACTTCTACGACAACGACGTGGTCTCCATCGCCCGCGGCCTGAGCCCCTCACCGCGCGGTGAACTGGAGATCACCGACATCAACCTGGACTACCTGGCCCGCGGCAAGGCCAACCTGGTGGACCTCGGCCGGGGCTTCACCTGGTTGGACACCGGCACCCACGACTCGCTCCTCGACGCCGGCCAGTACATCCAGACCCTGGAACACCGTCAGGGCCTGCGCATCGCCTGCATCGAGGAGGTTGCCCTGCGGATGGGCTACATCGAGCCGGAGCAGGCCTACCAACTGGGGAAGTTCCTGGGCAAGTCCGGGTACGGGCGGTACGTCATGGAGATCGCGGAGTCGCTGCGCGACGCCGCCCCGGAGGACATGGCCGGGACCCTGGCCCGCCGACGGTTCGACGGCTGGGCGGCCTGATCGCGGACGGGCGGCCCGTACGCACCACGACCGGGGGCCCGGCGGACGGGCGGGGGGCCGCCCCAAGGTACAGGCGGGGGGGTG
>NZ_JBEZKS010000135.1:0-3538 GCF_040651775.1 Streptomyces sp. NPDC048383 | reverse complement strand
CGATGCCCTCCAAGACACCCTGAGGTGCTGGACCGGTGTCTGCACCACCTGCCGGCAGCCCCTCCCGAACAGACCACACACCACACCAAGATCAACCTAACGGAGTCCTACTAAGGGCTGTCCCGTAAATGATCTCCGAGTCGCCTTGGGCATGCTCGGTGGTCGTGTGGCCCGTTCACCTATCCGGCGAGGGCGAGGTTGTGCAGGCGGGCGATGCCGAGCATGGCGTGGTGGACGCCGTCGCCTTTGAGGCGGCAGTCGCGGAGGATCTTCCATGTCTTCATGCGGGCGAAGACGTGCTCGACGCGGGCGCGGACCTGCTTGTGGGACTTGTTGTGTTCCTCCTTCCAGCCCGGAAGTTCAGCCTGGCCACGCTCACGGCGGTGCGGAATGACGAGTCCGGTGCCGGGGTAGCCGCCGTCGGCGATCGTGAGGGTCTTGCCGACCGCGGCTTTGGCGCCGGATTCCTCCCACGCCTTGCAGTCGTTGCGGTTCCCGGCGAGTGGCCGGCCGACCGCGACGACCAGGCGGGTGTCGGCGTCGATGACGACCTGGTGGGTGGTGGAGTACCGGTAGTTCTTTGACCGCGCGGCGATGGTGTGGTCTCGGGTGGGCACCAGGGTGCCGTCCACGATGAGCACGGCGTCCTTGGCGAACCGCTTGCGGGGTTGGAGAACGAGCATCGGCCCCAGGTGGTCGATGATCCGGTCCGCCGCCGACTTCGACACCCCGAACAACGGGGCAAGCTGCCGCACCGTCAGGTTCGTGCGCCAGTACGCCGCGACCGGCAGGGCCCGGTCCTCCAGCGGAAGGCTCCACGGCCGGCCCTTACGTACCGCCTCCGCTCCCTCGCGCCGCAGAACCGTCACCAGCGTGCCGAACTGCCGCGGGCTGAGCCCACTGAACGGGCCTATCCAAGACGGCTCCGACGCCGTGATCACACCAGCCACGGCGAGATCGTCTCACCTTGATCACGCTGTGGGACCCACCAGCCTCTGGCGGGATACATCTCGGTCGCTCGGACGGACTCGGCATGAGAGTCTCACGTCCGTGGCTACTGAATCTGAGGTGGGAGAGCTGTTGCACCAGCGCGGCTGGCGGACGGCATTCACGGTCGCTGAACGGGTGAACGCGTGGGCCGCCCTGGTGAGCGCCATTGAGCGCGGCTACGGCGACGACATCTCCGAGTACACCAACGACCTCTACTGCCGAAACTGGCTGCACGAAGCGTGGCTCCTGCTGGACGAACACATCGTCCAGCTCTGGACCCCGCAGATCAAAGCCCTGGACGACCAGTACAAGGCCGCGACCACCGACGATGACGGCCAAGCATTCGACCAGTTCCACAGGCTGCCCGGCCCCGACCTGTGGTGGTGGCGGCGCCGCCCCCGCATCCTCAGCGGAGATCTCGGGCGTTCGCTTCGTTCCGCTGGTGCCGTCGGCGCCGACCTGGACACAGCATGACCCTCAACCTCCTGGGATTACGGGACAACTCTTAGCCCCACGATGGAGCCGTCATCCCCGATGGGTGCTGTGCCGGCGACGGCTACGTAATCGCCTCCTCGGACCGCCCGCGAGAACCCGATCTGCGGTTCCAGCGGGGACCCGGAGCTGACGGTCTGTCGAATTCGTTCCATCAGGTCATGCTCCCAGATGGTGCTCGATGACCAACCACCAGCACCCGCCCGAACCACCATGGGATCGGAAACAGCTGCCAAGCCCTCCACAAACCTCCGCGGAGCAGTACTGGTCAGCGGTAGGGACTCCAGCGGCCGTAGCGGGCCCCGCACACGTTCGCCGGGTTCCCTTTCGGCCGAAGGCCCAGGAGAAATCGAATGCCGCCGCAGCGTGTGTCTGCGAGCATGCGTCGCTGTGAAGTTTGTCATCCGTCGTGCGGTCGACTCTGATGCCGCCGAGGTGGCCGAGGTGTGGCTGCGTTCGTCGGGCGAACTCCGGCCCCGGCCAATACACCCTCCCGACCGGTTCAGTCGCGCGGAGGAATCATCTTGTCGATATCGGCGAGCACCTGACGCGCGCTGTCGATGTCCATCTCAATGAGGGTCCGCCGGAACTTCCCCGGCCCGTTCCGGTAGCGAGTCCTGCCCGCTTCGGAGGTGAAGGCGTCCGCCGGGATGGCGTCCTGGTCCGGCGGAACGAATTTGAGCACTTCTTCGAAGGCTGCGAGGGCGTAGGCCATCGCCGCGCGGTACTTGTGGTGCTCGGACTCGGGCCGGTTGAGCAGCTCAAGGCTGGCGGCCCGGGAAACCCGGTAGGCGACGGCCACGTACTCGCCGGGGTCGATGATTCGGGAAGGTTCGGGGCCGCCGAAGGCGGGCGCGGGCGGAGGGATCTCTTCCGTCATCTGGAACTCGAAGTGCCGGTCTCGGCCGCACTGCCGGCACAACCCCTCGTACACCGCCACGAGCTCGTCGCCCCGCAACTCCAACCGGTGCTGCCGGTCGAAGTCGAAGCTGCCGCACTCGCATGCGTGCAGGTCCATGTACAGGTGCGCTTCGGACGAGGATCGAGCTATCAACATGGCATGATCCTAAGGTTCATTGCGCGGTGACGTCGCTCCGGCGACGTGAGAGGGGCATCACGTGGACAGGTCGACCGATCCCCGGATCCTGATGGCTACGCTGGGGCGGGCCGTAGGACAACGACGGTCGAGCGCACCCGATCATCAGGGCGCACTGCTGGCCGCCGCCGAGCGGGACATGGGCTTGGTGGCGCCCCTCGTCCTCGGCGATCGGTTCGGTTCCCCGCTGCCCGGGACGGAGAAGGGGCGTCGGTTCTTCGACCTGCTCGACAGGCGGGACAGCCAGGTCCGGTCCGTCAGGATCTGGGTGGATGCCATCCCACTGGACACGGGAACGATCGCCAGCACCGCGACGAACACGACGTCGGACCACTACGTCCTCCGGATCTCCGACCGCCTGCCGACCGAGTTTGTGGGGCGGGTGCTCGCCCACGCGGTGGGCGAAACGTTCGCCATCCGCGAGCGCGCGGCAGCAGGACTGACTCCCGTACGCGAAGATCTTTTGGGCCGGGGGACGGCCCTCTCCGCGGAGGCCGAGTTGTCCGCTGCGGACATGGGACGCATCGGCGAGCTCAACTGGCTCGCCGAACAGGGTGCCACCGCACGGCTGCCCCAGGAGCAGCGCAGCAGTGCCCGCACGGATTTCTCCGCTCTGCTGGACCAGTACGGAATGCGCCCCACCGCCGAGGTGAGCGATGAGCGCGCATTCGCTCCCCAAAACGCCGCAGCGAGGGCTCGACGCCTGGCGGCGGCGGAATTCCTCACGGACGAAGCCCGTCTGCTGCTTGAGCCCTTGGCTCGCCCCATCGAGCAGCTCGACCCCGCCGACGCCGCCGCCCTCCAAGCCTCCCGCGACGCCGCCATGATCGCCGAGCGCCAGGTCGAGGCGTTCATCGGCCGCCGCGACGTCACCATGCCCATGCCCGGCTACGACCAGAACGGGCTCCCGCTGGCCCGCGACCAGCTGGAACCCGCCTCCGCCCAATGGGCCGCATACCG
>NZ_JBEZKS010000134.1:0-3875 GCF_040651775.1 Streptomyces sp. NPDC048383 | reverse complement strand
CGCCGCCCCCCCCCGCGCCCGCCGCTGCTCTCGGAGATCCAGGTGTGGGCGCCGGCCACGGCCCCGGCCTCCAGCTGCGCCACGATGTCGTCGGCCTGCTCGTGCCCGATCCCGACGGCGGCCAGGGCCTGGAAGATCGTGAACCGCGCCGTCGTGGCCTCGTGCTGATGGTGGCTGATGCGGGCCAGCTCCTGGCCGTACGCGTCGGCGCCGTGCCGCTCGGTGCTCACAGGGTGCCTCCCTTGTCTGCTCGGGTGCGGTGTGCGACCCACTCCGGATCGCGTACGGGCTCCGTGGTGTCGGCGGCGGGGGTGCACATGATGCGCCAACTGGTGCGCGGCGCGGTGACGACGTGGACCAGGACGACGACGGCCTGCCGCCCCGCGCCGCCCCGGACCCACGTCCCGGCGTGGCGGACCTGGTCGGCCGCCCAGTCGCCCGCACGCCGCCAGGGGCGCAGCCGTCCGAGCAGATAGCCAGCCGCGAGCGCGGCGGCCGCGATGACGACGACAGCCATCATCAGGACCACCGCATCCCGACCTTGGACAGCTGCTTCACCCGCTCCGGGGACAGCGAGGCGGCCCGGCTGCGTTGGTTGTTGATCCATGACCCCAGCCGGAACTGGAGCTCCCCGTCGTCTTCGGAGAGCACGGTCTCGACGTGCTTGCGGGGCACGGTCAGGTGGCCTTCGCGCTCGAAGAACTGCTGGGCGGCTGCGAGGTGGGCGTTCCACTTGTCGGCCTGTGTGGGGCGCGGCTTCGGCTTCTCCTCCTCGGTGGCGGGTTCGATCCCGAGGACCTGTTCGCACATCCACTGCTGCACTCCGGTGAGCTGGTCCCAGCCGAGGCGTACCGAGGTCACCCACCGTCCGAGGTCCTCGCCCTGGCGCACGACCTTGTCCGTCTCGGTGGGCAGTGCCTCGCCCGCGTCCAGGTGCTGGCGGACCAGGTGGAAGGAGCGTTGCCAGGTCACCGGCCAGCTCGGGCACCAGGACGCGTCGATGTCCTCCAGCTGCTTGCGCCGCTTTTGCGTCATGGCCCCGGCGGACGATTCCACTGGCAGCCCCTCGGCACGCCGCTCTTCGATCTCCTTCGCCTTGCGGGCGGCGACTCGCGCGTTCTTCAGCCAGATACCCACTGCCGCGCCCTGGTAGGTGGCGTCCAGCGGGGCCAGGAGGTGGCCGTGTTGGGCCGCCCATCCGCGCGCGGCGGACAGGCCCTCCTCCCACGCGACGTCGAAGTGCGACCAGATCATCCCGAGCTTCTCCAGCTGGGCGACGCGGTCCGCGTCCATGTCCCCGCGGCTGTGGAAGCGGCGGACGTCGGCGGTCCACTGTCCCAGCGGGAACTCGGCGAGGGTGGCCGGCCATCCGGACGCCTGGGCTTCCTCGGCGGCCGGGACGCGGAACGTGAAGGGGACCTTGAGGTCGCCGTGGGCGCGGGCGTAGATGACGGCGGCTTCCACCCCGCGACGCCAGTGCTGGTGTTCCGGGTTGAGGACGCGCAGATTGATGAACGCGGCGAGCGCGGCCGGGTCGCGCGGCGAACTGAACTTCAGCAGGGCTTTGGAGGGCTCGCTGACGGCCTCCGAACCGCTGCCGATCCTGTTCCCGCTCTTGGCACTGCTGTCCTTGCTGACGGGCTTGTAGCGGCTCGGGGCCTGCTGTTCGGCGAGGGTCTCCACGATCCGTGCGTCGTGTGCCCGCAGCGCTTCCAGGAGCCTGGCCAGCCCGCCGTACGCCCGGGAGGTGAGCATGTTGTCGGCCGTCTCGCCGGGGCCGAGCAGGATCGGCACGACGAGCGAGGCCATCTTCCCCTCGCCCGGCTGCATCCGCAGCGCACGCCCGACGGCCTGGACGAGGTCGGGCATGGAGCCGCGTACGTCCGCCCAGTACACGGAGTCGCAGTTCTTGGTGTCGACGCCCTCGCCCAACACCTTGACCGATCCCAGGTAGCCCTTCTCCACGACGGTGCCGTCCGTGGCGATGCCCTCGGCGAACTCGGCGAGCACCCGGCGCCGGTGGAGTGGCTTGTGCTCGCCGCACAGCCAGTCGGCCCACACGGTGGCCGGGTACAGCTCCCGGTCGCTCGCGTGCAGCTGCTCGGCGACGTCGGGGAGGCCGGCCGCGAAAGCCTCGGCCTCCTTCACCACGTGGTGGAAAACCAGCGTGCGCCGGAAACCTTCCTCCGCCGACGCCTTCACCAGCGCGGTCTGCAGAGCGGCGAGCCGCGCCCCGCGGACCTCGGCCGAACGGCTCTCGGCGACCAGGAGCTGCGCGGCCTGGAGCTGAGTGTCGGTGACGTCCACGCAGACGACCTGGTAGGGGGCGCAGATGCCCCGGTCGATGGCCTCGGAGAGGGAGAGGGTGAAGCAGCGGCTGCCGAAGGGGCCGTCCGGGTCGTCGTCCATGCTGGCGACCAACTCGCCCGGCGAGCCGGCCTCGTCCTCGTCCCCGAGCTGCCACAGCCGGGGCGTGGCCGTCATGTAAAGCCGGCGCAGCGAGGGGATGCGGGTGTTGTCGTGGACGACCGCCCACGGCTTCCCGATCCGGCCCGAGACGCGGTGGGCTTCGTCCACGATGATCAGGTCCCAAGCCGCCAAGCCACGGGCGTGTGCCCGCTCCAGCGTGCCCAGACCGAGGCTCGCGTACGTGGCGTAGACGGTGACCTTCTCCAGGCCGCGCGTCCACTCCACCAGCTCGTCCACGTCCGTGGTGTTGGGGAAGGTGACCTCCTCGCCCTGCAGCGAGGACACCCCGATCATCGGCCCTCGGCGGCCGCCCTCGCGCCACGCGGCCTCGGTCTGGGCGAGCAGGTCCAGCGAGGGCACCAGCACCAGCACACGGCCCGCGTGGAGCTCCTCCGCGCTGTGGACCGCCACCCGGGTCTTCCCGGACCCGGTCGCCATGATCACCTGCGTGCGAAGCCCTCGTTCCGGCACAAGTGATCTTGCAGGCAATTCAAGGGCGCGCACGACCGCGTCAGTGGCTTCTCGCTGGGCTGCATCGCGCTGGTCAACGCGGTTAGTGGTCGACATACCGTCTGCCTTCTCGTGGATGCCGTCCGGGCGACGGGAGCGGTGGGAAGCGGGAAACATGCACGTAGAGGGACTGTGAGAGCTAGGGTTGAACTGACGTGATCGGCTTGCGGTTTCTACCCCCCCGGCCACCTATGAGGCCGTGCGATGGGTCTCGAAACCTCTCGGAGTGATCCGTGGTGGCGTGCTCTAAGTCCAGAGTCTATCTCAACTTCAAAAAAGAAACATTGATAGCTTAGAAACTGAGAGCAGGTCACGTACTCGTCGGCCGACAGGTGATTTTCAAGCCAAAATTAAAACCTGAGCGCCCCCGCCCTGCGTCACCTTGCGTCATAAATGGATTATTCCGATCCGATTGTTACATAAAGTAGCGATCAAGGTTTTCCTGCTCTTCCCTCATTTGAAGAACGGCCCCATTCGCATGGTGAACACCACCATGCGAATGGGGCCGTTCTTCTCCGTCACAAAGCTCTGACCTGGCAGTAGAAGAACCGGCCTGTCACTCCGTTGGCGGGGACTTCAGTGCCCTATCGCGATGCCTTTAGATGCGTAATGGTGGGTGGCTGGAGCGCAGCGGAGGCCACGGGTCGGCCGGAGGCCGGCCCCGGGCCGCAACGCGGCCCGGCTGCGCTGCGGTTGGCGGTGGGCGCGCAGCGCGTGCCGCCTGGCGGGAGCGGAGCGAGCCGCTCCGCTCCCGCGGAGCGGGAGCGTCCGGGGAGCGCAGCGACCCGGTTCGCTCTGACGGGCGCAGCCCGGAGGGACCCGCTCCGCGGGAGCGGAGCGGCTCGCTCCGCTCCCGCCACGCGGCACGCGCTGCGCGCCCACCCCCCACCGCAGCG
>NZ_JBEZKS010000133.1:0-4268 GCF_040651775.1 Streptomyces sp. NPDC048383 | reverse complement strand
ATCGAGGACATCATCCAGGTCGGCACCATCGGCCTCATCAAGGCCATCGACCGCTTCGACCCCACCCTCGGCAACGAGTTCACGACCCTGGCCCTCCCTTACATCACCGGGGAGATCAAGCGGCACTTCCGCGACACCACCTGGGCCGTGCGCGTCCCGCGTCGCCTGCAGGAGCTGCGCATCGAACTGGCGCGCGGCAAGGAAGACCTGCACGCCGTGCTCGACCGGGCGCCGACGGTCCGTGAGCTGGCGGAGCACCTGGGCCTCAGTGACGACGAGGTGATCGAGGGCCTGGTCGCCGCCAACGGTCACTCCAGCCAGTCCCTCGACAACGAGCAGAACGAATCCTCCGACACCGCCCCGCGCCCCCTGGCCGACGTACTCGGCAGCGAGGACCCCGCGATGGAGCTCTTCGAGGACATCCACAGCCTCGCCCCGCTGCTGCAGAAGCTCGAAGGACGCGAGCGGCTCATCCTGCAGATGCGCTTCGGCCAGGAGATGACGCAGGCGCAGATCGGTGAGCGCCTGGGCATTTCCCAGATGCAGATCTCCCGACTCCTCACCCGGACCCTCACCCGCCTCCGCGAGGGCATGCTCGCCAACTGATCCCCCCCCCCCCCCGCGCGGGACGCGGCCGGCCGAAGCCGCCACGCCCCACCCGGACCACCGCGAACCCCCGCACGGCATCGCCGCGGCGGCAGCCCCTGGACGAGCACGACGTCCGGGGGCTTCGCGCGCTCTACCCGCCACGCGCCGCCCGCCATGCGCTGCCCGCCACGCGTTCGCTGGTGGGCCGGAGCCTGTCGGTGCGCATTCCGTACGCCTCGCCGGTCCCGGGTGCGGAGCAGGGGCTCGGCCGATGTGAGGCGGTGGCGCGGCGTGAAGGCCGCCGGATCCCGGGAGGACGCTGTTGGGCGCGTGGCGGCCGGTGGCGACGACCGCAACACGGGTGTGGAGGGTACTGCTTGCTTCCTGAGCGCACTGTCGGTGGCCAATGCGACCATTCCCGGACGCGTACGCAAGGAGAGATATGGGCACCTGGGACATCGGCCCCTTCGACAACGACACGGCCGCCGACTTCGCCGGCGACCTGGACGAGGCGCCCATGGAGCAACGGGAGCCCATGATCCGCAGAGCCCTGGAACGTGCTGTCCACCCTGCGGACCACCTGGTCACCCCGGACGCCGAGCGAGCCGTGGCCGCAGCAGCCCTGGTAGCCGCACAGCACCCCGACGGCGAACCCGCGTGCTCGAACTACGGCCCGTCGGAGCCACTGCCGGTGTTGCCCGCGGACCTTCGAACGCTTGCCATCGACGCCCTGGACCACGTGGTCGCCGAGCGTTCCGACATCGCGGAGCTGTGGGACGAGGCTACGAAGGGACCGACATGGCGCCGAGACATCGCCGGCCTTCGCGCTGTCCTCGACCCCCCGATCCCGCCACAGGAGCAAGCCCTCTCCTGGACCTGACCTCCGGATCGGCATCTCCGCGCAGGCCACCCCTCCGCCGGTCGTCGATCAACCAGAAGCCCACCCGGTGGTCACGATCAGCGGCCCAGCCGGTGTCGGACGTACTCCGGTTGGGCCGCACCGAGCTCGATGCGGTTCTCGTCGAGGCCGTTGACGATCCGCAGGCAGCCTTGGGTGAAGGCGAACTCGACCGCCACCGTTCCGGCTGCCGGATCACGGTCTGCCGGCCGCCACTCAGCAGCGCGACCTCGCGCAGCTCCTGGCCGGCGGCCGTCGAAGTCTCGATCCGTTCCGAGGTTCCATGGCTGCGTCCCTACGCGTGAACCCCGGGCGGCGTTGCGGCGTTTCGCGGGGCCGCCGCTCTTTTGGGACCGGCTTTCCTTCGCAGCTCTCGGGCGGGTGTTCGGTTCGGATTGCGGGGCAGGCGGGCTGTATGACTGATGAAAGCGAAGCTCACGCATCCCGGACGCCCGAACCGGAGCTCCCTGCCCGGGTTCCCGAGAATGACAAGCCCCTCACTCCCGACCTTCCCCCTCGGGGTGTTCAGGCGCCCGAGCTGTGGGACAGCGGGGCCGAGGGTGCCGACGGCTCCCGGGAGGAATCGCAGAACGGGGCCACGGGACCCGCCGAGCCGAAGGACCCCAAGCCGCAGGAGCCGACGGACTGAGGTTCCCACGGGGGGATGCGGGGCGGACTCCGACCATCTGTCGGAGATTCCGCCGCGTGTACTTCGTGCGGCGGGGAACCGAACGCGGCCCGCTCGCCTTGGTCGGCCGTGTGATCAGGGCTGCGGGGCTGCGGGCCGCCGGACCCGGGGGAGTGGATTTCCGTGCCCGTGGTGGAAGGGGCGGGTGGTGTGCTGACCTGCCCGCATCGAGATGGCAGCGGGTGGGGTTGGCGCATGCGGGCGGGCCGTAGGCGGCTCCACACGGAGAAGTGGGGCCGCCTACGGTCACCCAGCCGCGGTGGAAGCCCGTCTCCTGAGGCACCACCGTAACCACTCGTGTGTCCCGAAACGCAGAAGCCAAACGGTCCGACATCCGTAAATCTCCTGTGCGGCGGCCCGGCCCCCGACTTGGCGGCAAGGCGTCTTTCATCACTCGATTCATACAGGCGTATTGAACATCCGTCATGTACGACCGTATGATTCCGCCCTCGGCCCCGCCGCCCCCATGCTGGGCGGTGCCCTGCGCCCGCTGCCCGACGGTGGCTGGCGGCTGCCGTTCCATCCGCAGGACACCGTCACGTCCGAGACCGCCGTCCATGGCGACCATTGGGCGCAATGGCTCGCCGCACCGTGCCCGGCCCTGCTTCTGCGGGGCACGGCCAGCCAGGTCCTCAGCGCCCGGCACGCCGCCGAGATGACCGCCCGCCGCCCCCGTACGACGCACGAGACCCTGGACGCCGACCACTTCCTCCAACTGCGCGACCCCGAGGGGGTCCACGCCGCCGTACGCCGCTTCCTCGCCCGCCTCTGACGGCCGGCCGCACCATCGCTGATCAACGCCCTGTTGACGAAGGCCTGTTCGCCCACCCCGTCAGTTCGGCCCCGACCGGGTGGGTGGGTGCCGTCCGGTGCGGTCTGCCGGCGGGCCGGGGGAGGGTGGGCGCGGGGGCAGGGGTCAGGTGTCGGCGCTCCAGATCTCCGGACCGCCGCCTTCCCAGCGGATCGGCCCGTCCTCGGAGAGGTCCACGTCCTCGAAGCCGGCGCGGCGCAGGAATTCCGACACGTCGCCGGGTGTGTGGGCGCGCCCGAGGTCGGCGTCCACGCCCAGCGCGTGCACGGTCACTTTCCGCCCACCCTTCGGCGACACGGGATGGATCACGATCTCCGTCTGATCGGGCATGCCTCCAGCCTGGGCCCAGCCCGGGCACGCGGCACCTTGAGCCGACCGTCCGCGACCCGCTCGGCCCCATCGGTGGGCCCTGCCGGGTTCTGGCCGCGAGTGGAAGCCGGGCCTGGACGCGGCCCGCTCTTCTGTCGCCCAGAGGGCTACGCGCCTCGTGCCCGGAAGCCATGGCTCGGACGGGGCCCCGGCCGTCGGTCCCGTCGCGCCCGTCGCGTCGTGTCCCGTGGCGTGCCGCGCAGGCGTGGAGATCGACGAAGCGGGTTTCGTGGTCGTCGACCCCCTGACCGGCGCACGTCGGCTCGTGCGGGGAGGGAGCGAGGCGGGCGCCTCATGGACACGAGGGACGGGCACCGTGAGTTTCCCCGTCGGCCGTCGGCCGTCGGCCGCCACCGTCGCCGGCGCCGCCGCCGGTAGGCGCAGGCGCGTTCCGCACGCGCCGGCCGTGCCGTCGACGCGTTCGACAGGGGCTCGGGGAGTCGAGGCTTCCTGATGCGACAAGAGGGCCCAAGTGGCCGCATCGACAACGGACTTCGGGGTATGCGGGAGCCAGGCCGGTCCTCCCCTGAGGCGGCTCTTCGGGTGATCGCTTCGAAGGAGCGGAAGATGACGACGCAGTACGGCAACCAGCCCACCGGACAGCGGACCGACGGCGCCCCGAGCGCGGCGTCGGCCGGCAACGTCCTGAGCATCATCGCGATCGTGCTGGGCGTGATCTCCCTGATCTTCCTGCCGATCGTGTTCGGTGTGATCGGCCTGATCCTCGGCATCGTCGCCAAAGTCGTCCGCCACGAGCGGCTCGCCACGATCGCCATAGTCGTCAGCGCCGTGGGCCTGGTCGGTGGCATGATCCTCGGCGCCGTCGTGGCCAGTTCATGATCTGAGCCGCGCACGGATACGGCCTCGGCCGGTGGCGCCCGCCCCTCCCGCGTACGGGGGCGGACGCCACCGGC
>NZ_JBEZKS010000132.1:0-4368 GCF_040651775.1 Streptomyces sp. NPDC048383 | reverse complement strand
AGCGGAAACCCCACCTTCCGCGAACTCCTCACCCGCATACGCGAAACCGACCTCACCGCCTACGCCCACCAAGACCTCCCCTTCGAACGCCTCGTAGAAGCCCTCAACCCCACCCGCACCCTCTCCCACCACCCCCTCTTCCAGACGATGCTCAACCTGAACACCGTCGAGGGCGCCGCCGACGAGGCGCTCGTCCTGCCCGGGCTGCGGATCACGCCCGAGCGGAGCAGGCTCAGCGTCGCCAAGGTGGACCTCGCCTTCGTGCTCACCGAGACCCGGGACGGCGAGGGGGCGGCCGCCGGCCTGACGGGCGCACTGGACTACCGGACCGACCTCTTCGACCGGTCCACGGCGCAGTCGCTGGTGGACCGGTTCGTCCGGGTGCTGGAGGAGGTCACCGCGGATCCGGACGTACGGCTGTCCGAGCTACGGATCCTCAGCCCCGCCGAGCGCGGTGAGCTGCTCGACGCCTGGGCGGGGCCGGTGCTGGAGGACCTGGACACGACCCTGCCGCAGATGTTCGAGGCCCAGGCGTCCCTGACCCCGGACGCCCCGGCCGTGGTGTCCGGTACGCGATCGCTGTCGTACGCGGAGCTGAACGCGCGCGCCAACCGGCTCGCCCACCTGCTGCGCCAGGAGGGGGTGCGGCCGGGGACGCCGGTCGTCATGTTGATGGAACGTTCGCCGGCCCACGTCGTGGCGACCCTCGCCATCTCCAAGGCGGGGGGCGCCTACGCCCCGCTCCACGACACGTATCCGCTGGACCGGATGCGGTTCGTCGTGGACGACACCACCGCGCCGCTGATCCTCACCGACCGGGTCGAGGCGGCACGCGCCGCCGAGCTCGGCGCGCGGGTCCTGGTGGTGGACGAGGACGGCGCACCGGCCGACCGGCACCCGGACCGCAACCTGGGCGTGGGACTGCGGCCGCAGGACCTGGCGTACGTGATGTACACCTCCGGTTCGACGGGCGTGCCCAAGGGCGTGGCCGTCACCCATCGCGGTGTCGTCGACCTCGTGCGCGACCACGCCTGGCGGCCCGGTACGCACGCCCGGGTGCTGCTGCACGCGCCGCACGCGTTCGACGTGTCCTCGTACGAGCTGTGGGTACCGCTGGTGTCCGGCGGCACGGTCGTCGTGGCGCCGCCGGAGCAGCTGGACGCCACGTCCGTCCGCGAGCTGATCACCACGCACCGGATCACGGCGATCCACCTCACCGCGGGCCTGTTCCGGGTCATCGCCGAAGAGGCTCCGGAGTCGTTCGCCGGGGTGCGGGAGGTCCTGACCGGGGGTGACGTGGTGTCGCCCGTCGCGGTCGCCCGGGTACTGGAGCACGCGCCGGACACGGTGCTGCGCCACCTGTACGGGCCGACGGAGACGACCCTGTGCGTCACCCAGCACGAGGTGCGGGCCCCGTACACGGCGCAGGCGAGCCTGCCGATCGGCCGGCCGATGGGCAACACCCGGGCCTACGTACTGGACCGCTGGCTCCAGCCGGTGCCGGCGGGCGTACCGGGCGAGCTGTTCATCTCGGGCGGCCTGGCCCGCGGCTACCTGCACCGCGGCCCGCTGACCGCGGAACGGTTCGTGGCCGACCCGTACGGCGGGGCCGGGGAGCGCATGTACCGCACCGGCGACCTCGTACGCCTCAACCGTGCGGGCGAGCTGGAGTACCTGGCCCGGGCCGACGACCAGGTCAAGATCCGTGGCTTCCGCGTGGAGCTGGGCGAGATCGAGACCGCGCTCGCCAGCCGCCCCGAGCTGGCCCAGGCGGCGGTCGTCGTCCGCGAGGACCGGCCCGGGGACCGCAGGCTGGTGGCGTACGTCGTCGGTGACGGCGGTCCGCACGCGGTGGACGCGCCGGCGCTGCGCTCCTTCGTACGGGCGACCCTGCCGGACTACATGGTGCCGTCGGCGTTCGTCACCCTGGACGCGCTGCCGCTCACCGCGAACGGCAAGCTCGACCGCAAGGCGCTCCCCGCCCCGGACTACGCGACGGGGTCCACCGGCCGGTCGGAGCTCACGCCGGTCGAGCGGAGCCTGCGCACGCTGTTCGGCGAGGTGCTGGGGCTGGCTCCGGAGGCGGTGGGCGTCGAGGACGGCTTCTTCGACCTCGGCGGCGACAGCATCCTCTCCATCCAGCTCGTCGGCCGGGCCCGTACGGCCGGCTTCGTACTGGCCGTCCGTGACGTCTTCGAGCACCAGTCGGTGGCCGCGCTGGCCGGGGCGCTGGCCGGCCGCGACAGCGGAGTGCCGGCGCGGCTCGCGGACCTCGACCCGTACGGGCCGGTGCCCGCCACCCCGGTGATGGCCCGGATCCACGAACTGGGGCTGGGCGGCGACGACTTCAACCAGTCCGTGGTGGTGTCGGTGCCGGCGGGGCTGGACCCGGACCGGCTGGCCTCCGCGTTCCAGCGGGTCCTCGACCACCACGACGTGTTGCGGCTGCGGGCCGGCGCCGACGGCGCCATGGAGGTGCGGGAGCCCGGCGCCGTACCGGCCGCCGAGGTCCTGCTGCGCGTCGAGGCGCCCGGGACGGTGCCCGCCGAGGACGTGGAAGAGCTGGTCACGGCCCTGGCGACGGCCGCCCGGGACCGTCTGGCACCCGCCGCCGGCCGCATGGTCCAGGCCGTGTGGCTCGACCTCGGATCCGCCGGCGTCGACCGTGCCGAGGGCCTGCTCATCCTGGTCGCCCACCACCTCGTGGTCGACTCGGTGACCTGGCGGATCGTGGTCCCCGACCTGGAGAGCGCCTACGCGGGCGACGACCTCGCCCCCGTGGGAACGTCGTGGCGCCAGTGGGCCACCGCGCTCGCGGAACTGGCCGGCGACCCGCGGATCGAGGCCGAACTCGACCACTGGGAGGCCGCCTCCGCCGGCGACGATCCGCTCCGGGTGGACCGTACGCGCGACATCCACGCACGGGCGGGCCGCGTCAGCCTCACCCTGCCCACCGACACCACCGAGGCCCTGCTGACCTGGGTCCCCGGCACGGTCAACGCCGGCGTCAACGACGTCCTGCTGACCGCCTTCGCCCTCGCCGTCGCCGCATGGCGGCGCGACCGGGGAGGCGACCCGGACGCGCCGGTGGTGGTGGACCTGGAGAGCCACGGCCGGCACGAGGACGCCGTACCCGGCGCCGACCTCAGCAGGACGGCGGGCTGGTTCACGGCCCTGTACCCCGTCCGACTGGCGCCGGCGGTGGCCGACTGGAGCCTGGTCCAGCGGGACGGGGCGGCCCTCGGTGACGCCCTCAAGCAGGTCAAGGAACAGCTGCGCGCCGTCCCCGGCAACGGCCTCGGCTACGGCCTGCTGCGCCACCTCAACGCCGACACCGGCCCACGGCTCGCCGCGCTCCCGGAGCCCGGATTCGGGTTCAACTACCTCGGGCGCAGAACGGCCCCGGCGCCGGACGCGGCCGGGCCGTGGAGCGTCATCGGCGGTGGAGTCGCGGGCCACCGCCCGGCGGCGCCGATGGCGCACGCCGTCGAGATCAGCGCGGTGGCGCACGACGGCGAGCAGGGACCGGAACTGCGCGCCGACTGGACCTACGCCCGGAGCCTGATCAGCGACGGGGAAGCCCGTGACCTGGCGGAACTCTGGTTCCGGGCCCTGGAAGCACTGGTATCGCACGCCGGCCGCCCCGACGCGGGAGGCCTCACCCCGTCCGACGTGACCCTCGCCTCTCTCAGTCAGTCCGAGATCGAGGAATTCGAAGCCGACCTTGAGTCCGATTGGGAGATAGAGCAGTGAGCCAGCAACCGTCTCGTTCGCGCAGCAAGATCGAGGACATCCTTTCGCTCTCCCCGCTGCAAGAGGGCTTCCTGTTCCTCAGCCTGTTCCACCCGGACGGGCCGGACGTCTACGTCGGCCAGGTCTCCTTCGACCTGGAGGGACCCTTCGACGCGGCCCGGATGCGGGCCGCGGGCCAGGCCCTGCTCCAGCGGCACGCCAACCTCCGCGCCGGGTTCCGGCAGCGCAAGAACGGCAGTTGGGCGCAGCTGGTCCTGCGGGAGGTGACGCTCCCCTTCGCCGAGGCCGACCTGTCCGGGCTGGCCGAGGAGGACCGGCTGACGGAGGCCGCCCGGCTCGCCGCCGCGGACCGCGCCGCACGCTTCGACCTGGGCCGGCCCCCGCTGCTGCGGTTCACGGCCGTCCGGCTGGACGCGAACCGGGTCCGACTGGTCATGACGAACCACCACATCGTGCTGGACGGCTGGTCGATGCCCGTCCTGCTCCGCGAGCTCATGACCCTGTACGCGGCGGACGGGAGCGGCGCGTCGACCCTGCCGCGGGTGCGCCCGTACCGCGACTACCTGACCTGGCTGGACGGCCGGGACCGCGAAGCGGCCCGCGAGGCGTGGACGG
>NZ_JBEZKS010000131.1:0-4787 GCF_040651775.1 Streptomyces sp. NPDC048383 | reverse complement strand
TCCGCATCGAACTCGGCGAGATCGAGGCCGCCCTCGACCGCCACCCCGACATCGCCCACGCCGCCGTCGTGGCCCGCGAGGACACCCCGGGCGACAAGCGCCTGGTCGCCTACCTCGTCCCGGCCGGCTCCGGCGTTCCCACCGCCGACGAACTGCGCCGCGAGCTGGCCGGCGAACTGCCCGAGCACATGGTGCCCGCCGCCTTCGTCACTCTTCCCGTGCTGCCGCTCACCCCCAACGGCAAGCTGAACCGCAAGGCCCTACCGGCCCCGGACCTCGCGGCCGCCACCACCGGCCGCGCCCCCGGCAACCCGCGCGAGGAGATCGTCTGCGGCCTGTTCGCCGAGGTGCTGGGCCTGCCCCGGATCGGCATGGACGACAACTTCTTCAACCTCGGGGGCCACTCCCTGCTCGCCACCCGCCTGGTCTCCCGCGTCCGCGCCACCTTCGGCACCGAACTCACCATCCGCAGCGTCTTCGAGGCCCCCACCCCGGCACTCCTCGACGCCAGGATCGCCGACGGCGACCGCGACGAGGACCCGCTCGACGTCCTGCTGCCGCTGCGCCCGCACGGCGACCGCCCCGCCGTGTTCTGCGTCCACCCGGCCGGCGGGCTCGGCTGGTGCTACGCCGGCATCATCAAGCACCTCGGCCAGGACACCCCCGTCTACGCGCTCCAGGCCCGCGGCCTGGACGGTACCGGCGCACTGCCCCGCTCCTTCGAGGACATGGCCGACGACTACGTCGAGCAGATCCGCAAGGTCCAGCCGCACGGCCCCTACCACCTGCTCGGCTACTCCTCCGGCGGCATCGCCGCCCACGTCATCGCCACCCGCCTGGAGCGGGAGGGCGAGGACGTCGGACTGCTGGCGATCCTCGACACCTACCCCGGCCAGACGCTCGCCGAGCTCGGCGAACAGGAGATCCTCGCCGACCTGCTGCGTTGGGTCGGCTACGACCGCCGCTACCTCGGCAAGAAGCCGCTCAAGCACGAGAAGGTCATCGAGATCCTGCGCAAGCTCGGCAGTTCCCTGGCCAGCCTGGAGCAGCACCACATCGAGGCGATCGGCCGGGTCTACGCCAACGGCCGCGAACTCGTCCACGAGTTCGTACCCGCCCGGTACGGCGGCGACGTCACCATCCTGGTCGCCTCCCTCGACAAGGTCGACATCTCGCCGACCCCCGAGACCTGGCGCCCGTACGTGGCCGGCGCGATCACCGCGCACCACCTGGAGCGCAGCCACAACGACCTGATGAAGCCCGCGGCCCTCGCCGAGATCGGCCGCATCCTCGCGGCCGAACTGCACCGCATCGAAGCGGCAGCCCCCGGCGCCCCCACAGCCCTCGGAGCCCTTGCCGCACCCGCCGGCCTCGGAGCGCTCGCCGCCCCCGCCGGCCCCGCCACACCCGCCGCCCCTGCCGTCGACGCCCCGGCCACGGCCGGAGCCTGACGCAACCGACAGCCATTCAAGGGTGGTTACCACGATGAACGACACCGAGCGCGCCCTGCCGGACGCCGACCCCACCGCGCTGATCGAGGCCCGGGCCGCCCGCACCCCGCACGCCACGGCCCTGCTCTTCGAGGGCCGACGCCTGGACCACGCCGGGCTCAACGCCCGCGCCAACCGGCTCGCCCGCGAGCTCGTGGCACGCGGCGCCGGCCCCGAGAGCCTGGTCGCCCTCGCCCTGCCGCGCTCCCTGGAACTGCCCGTCGCCCTGCTCGCCGTACTGAAGTCCGGCGCGGGCTACGTGCCGCTCGACCCCGACTACCCCGCCGACCGCGTCAACTACATCCTCGAGGACGCCCGGCCCGCCCTGTTCCTGGACGCCGCCGCCCTCGCCGAGGCCGAGGCCGCCGCCGCCGGCCGCTCCGGCGCCGACCTCACCGACGCCGACCGGACCGCCCCCCTCCACCCGGCCCACCCCGCGTACGCCATCTACACCTCCGGCTCCACCGGCCGCCCCAAGGGCGTGCTGATCACCCGCCGAAACCTGCTGAACTTCCTGTCGTACATGGCCGACCGCTTCCCCATGACGGCCGACGACCGGCTGCTCGCGGTCACCACCATCGCCTTCGACATCGCCGTCGTGGAGATGTACCTGCCGCTGCTCGCCGGCGCCGCCGTGGTCATCGCCCCCCGCGAGAGCGTCCTCGACCCGGTCCGGCTCGCCGCACTCGCCGCGGACAGCGGCGCCACCGTCCTGCAGGCCACACCGTCACTGTTCCACGCCCTGAGCACCGAAGCCCCCGAGGCCCTGCGCGGCCTGCGGATGCTGGTCGGCGGCGAGGCGCTGCCCCCGGCACTGGCCGACGCGATGAGCGCCCTCGGCGCGCGCACCACCAACATGTACGGGCCGACCGAGACCACCGTCTGGTCCACCACCCTCGACGTCGAGGGCGCCCGCGACCTGCCCGGCATCGGAGGCCCCATCTGGAACACCACCCTGCGCGTGCTCGACGAGCACCTGCGACCAGCCGACGAGGGCGAGCTGTACATCGGCGGCGAGGGCCTGGCCCGCGGCTACTGGATGCGACCAGCCCTGACCGCCGAGCGGTTCACGGCCGACCCGTACGGTCCTCCCGGGGCCCGCATGTACCGCACCGGCGACCTCGCCCGATGGAACGCCGCCGGCGGCGTCGACTACCTCGGCCGCAGCGACCACCAGGTCAAGATCCGCGGCTTCCGCATCGAACTCGGCGAGATCGAGGCCCGGCTCGCCGCCCATCCGACGGTCGCCCAGGTCGCCGTCGTCGCCCGCGAGGACCGCCCCGGCAGCAAATTCCTCGCCGCCTACACCGTCCCCGTCGCCGGCGGACCGGCCCCCGAAACCGCCGCCCTGCGCGCCCTGGCCGCCGAGAGCCTCCCCGACCACATGGTCCCGGCCGCGTACGTCGTCCTCGACCGGTTCCCGCTCACCCCCAACGGCAAGCTGGACCGCAACGCGCTCCCCGCCCCCGACTTCGCGTCCGCCACGTCCGGGCGAAGCCCGCGCACCCCCGACGAGGAGCGGCTCGCCACCCTGTTCGCCGAGGTGCTCGCGCTGCCCGGAGTCGGCATCGACGACGACTTCTTCCACTTCGGTGGGCACTCGCTGCTCGCCACCCGCCTGGTCAGCAGGGTCCGCTCCGTCTTCGGCGTGGAGCTGCCCGTCCGCGCCGTCTTCGAGGCCCCCACCGTCGCCGCGCTCGCCCCGCTGCTCCGCAGCGCGGGGGCCGCCCGGCCCGCCGTACGACCCGTGGCCCGGCCCGAGACCCTGCCGCTGTCGTACGCGCAACGCCGGCTGTGGTTCCTGGACCGCCTGGAGGGCGGCGCGGCCACCTACAACCTGCCCTACGCCCTCCACCTGACCGGGCCCCTGGACCACGACGCGCTCCGGGCCGCACTGGGCGACGTCGTCGCCCGGCACGAGAGCCTGCGCACCCTCTTCCCGGAGACGGACGGAGTGCCCCGCCAGCAGATCCTCGATGCGGCGGTGGCCCGTCCGGGGTTGGCCGTGGTGGAGGTGTCGGAGGACGGGTTGGACGCGGCGCTCGTCGCTTCGGCGGCGCGTGGGTTCGATCTGGCGGCCGAGTTGCCGCTGCGTGCCGAGGTGTTCGTGCTGGGTTCCGAGGAGCAGGTGTTGCTGCTGACGGTCCACCACATCGCCTCGGACGGCTGGTCACTGGCTCCTCTTGGTCAGGATCTCGCCGCCGCCTACGCGGCCCGCGTCGAAGGGGCCGCTCCCGACCTGCGCCCGCTGCCGGTCCAGTACGCGGACCACAGCCTGTGGCAACAGGAGCTGCTCGGTTCCGAGGACGACCCGGAGTCCCTGATCAGCCGCCAACTGCGGTACTGGACGAAGACGCTGGCGGGGGCCCCGGACCTGCTGGAGTTGCCCACCGACCGGCCCCGGCCCGCCGTCGCCGGGCACCGGGGCGCCGGCCACCCCTTCACCGTCCCCGGTGACCTCGGCCTGCGGATCCGGGCCCTCGCCCAGGAGACCCGCTCCACGCCGTTCATGGTCCTCCAGGCCTCGCTCGCCGTGCTGCTCTCCCGGTTGGGTGCGGGGGAGGACGTTCCGATCGGTGGTGCGATCGCGGGGCGTCAGGACGAGGTGTTGGACGAGCTGGTGGGGTTCTTCGTGAACACGCTGGTGTTGCGTACGGATGTGTCGGGTGATCCGTCGTTCCGGGAGTTGTTGTCGCGGGTGCGTGAGGGCGATTTGGCGGCGTACGCGCATCAGGACGTTCCGTTCGAGCGGGTCGTGGACGCGGTGGCTCCTGATCGTTCCCGGGCCCGTCACCCGCTCTTCCAGGTGATGCTCGTCCTGCAGAACACGGAGGCGGCCGACCTGCGGCTGCCCGGCCTGGACACCCGGATGCGCCGGGTGCGGACGGGCGCCGCCAAGTTCGACCTCGCCTTCGAGGTGACCGAGCACGTCACCGGTGCCTTCGAGGGCCTGGTGGAGTACAGCACGGACCTGTTCGACGAGACCACCGTCGCCGGGGTCACCGACCGCCTGGTCCGGCTGCTCGACGCGCTGACCGCGGACCCCGAGGCACCCATCGGCTCGTTCGACGTCCTGGACGCCGGCGAACGACAGCGGGTCCTGGGGGAGTGGGGCACCCACCCGAGCGGGGTCGAGGACCTGACCGTGCCCGAGCTGTGGGACCGACGCGTCGCCGCAGCCCCGCAGGACCCCGCGCTTGTCTCCGACGCGGGAACGGTCACGGCGGTCGACCTCGATGTGCGGGCGGCGCGGTTGGCGCGGCGTTTGGTGGGGTTGGGGGTGGGGCCGGAGTCGTT
>NZ_JBEZKS010000130.1:0-4966 GCF_040651775.1 Streptomyces sp. NPDC048383 | reverse complement strand
CGCAGCCCCCCCCCCAACCCTACACACCCCACCCACACACCCGTTAACGGCGTTAACGCCGTTAACACCGCTCCACCCACCCCCCGGACGGCAGCCCACCCGGAACGGACGCTCCCCCGCCCCAAGCCCCGCACCCCCCTCCCCGTCGAGGGCCACGGCCCCCTCGCCGTCCTCGACGGCACCGGCCACGCCCACGCCACCGGCGGCCTCGTGCTCCCCCACCCCACCACCGGGCTGCCCGACCTCATCACCTGGGCCCTCGGCCCCGACGCCGACCTCCGCGCACCCCGCCTCCACCGCAACGGCAAGGACGGCGACCCCCTCCTCGTCCTCACCGCTGCCGCCACCGAGGCCCTCGGTCTCCCCCTCACCCTCGAAGACCGCCGCGCCCTGCGCCTGCCCGACAACCACCCCGTCGTGAAGCAGCTCACGAAGGCCAAGTGGCAGCTCACCCGCCGCGGCTTCGGCCCCTGGCCCCGCATCTACCGCCCCGCCACCCCCGGCACCGGCCGCCAGTGCGTACAGCTCGCGGTCCTCCCCTGGGGCGCCCTCGACACCCGCGCCTGGGGCGAGGACACGGCGGAACTCCCCGCGCCCGAACTCGCCGAGCTCCTCACCACCTACGCCGCCCGCGTCCTCACCCCCCGCGGCTCGACCGCCGTCACGGGCCTGGAACTGATGACGGCCCTGCGCCCGCCCACCCGCGCCGCCCGCGACCAGGCGACCAACACCTGGGTCTCCGCCCCCGTCGCCGGCTCCCTCACCCGCCCCGTCGACCCGGCCCCGCCGGAAGCCCCCGACGAACACCCCGTGGTCGCCGCGCTCTACCCCCGCGCCCACCAACGCACCCCCGACGAGGTCCTCGACGAGGAGGCCCACGACTGGATCCGCGACCCGGAGCTCCTCACCGACGCCGAGTGCGCCCGCACCCACGCGGTCGGTATCGACGTGAACATGGCCTTCGCCGCGGCCGCGAACCGCCTCCTGGTCGGCCTCGGCCCGGCGACCCACACCACCACTCCCCGCTTCGACCCCAAGACCCCCGGCTGCTGGCTGGCCGACCTCTCCACCTTCCGGCTCGACCCCCGACTCCCCAACCCCTTCACCCCCCACGGCGCCCCTCCCGCCGGCCCCGCCTGGTACGCGACCCCGACCCTCGCCTACGCCCAGGAGCTCGGCCACGACGTCCGCCCCACCGAGGCCTGGATCCGCCCCGACAGCGGCGCCTACCTCGACGCCTGGTACACCCGGCTCCGCGACGCCTACCTGGCGACCATGTCCGACCTCGGCATCACCCCGGCCCTCACCGAGGCGGAGTTCCTCCGGGCCATGACCACGTACAAGGACCACCCGAACACCTCCACCGCCGTCCTGTCCGCCATCAAGGCAACGGTCAAGGGGGGCATCGGCAAACTCCGCGAACGCCCCCAGGGCGCCGGCTACCGCCCGGGCGAATCCTGGCCCGCCCTCGAACGCCCCACCTGGCGCCCCGACATCCGCGCGGCCGTCATCTCCACCGCCCGCGTCAACATGCACCGCAAGATGCACAAGCTCGCCGCGGCGACGGACCTGTACCCGGTCGCGGTCCTCTCGGACTGCGCGGTCTACCTCTCCGACGGCCCCAGCCCCCTCGACTTCCTCCCCCGCACCCCCGAGGGCAAGCCCGTCCCCGGCGGCTTCCGCGTCGGCATCAGCCCCGGCATGGTCAAGCACGAAGGCACCCAGCCCCTCCTGTGGGCCGTGCGCATGCTCGACGAAGGCCTCAACCCCGCCCGCCACATCAAGGGCCACGACGCAGCAGCAGACGGCGAGTAACCCATGCCCGACGACATCTCCGACAGCCTCAGCAAGGCCGACGAACCACACTTCACCCGCCCGATCCCCAAGTCCGCGGGCGCCCAGGTCCGCTTCCTGGTCAAGCAGCTCAAAAGCACCAAGGCCGTGGCCGCGGCGCTCGGCATCTCCCAACGCACCGTCGAGCGCTACGTCAAGAACCAGATCAAGCAGCCCAAGCCCGAACTCGCCGCCCGCCTGGAGGCGGAGGTACGCCGCCGCTGGCAGCCCCTGGTCCGCAAGCGCGCCCGCGACCGGGCCGCACGCACCACCGGCCTCGTCATCGAGACCCGCGCCCGTTTCGGCTTCACCGCGGCCCCCGGCACCACCGACGACGGCCGCATGCGCCGCATCACCCAACACCTCCCCCCGGAGTACGCGAACCGCCTCTTCGCCGCCCAGGAAGCCGGCGCCACGGAGGCCCAATTGCGCCACATCACCGCCGAGGCCCTCCAGGAGATCTACTTCAAGGACAACGGCGCCCGCGCCACCTCGCTCCTCGTCGAGTTCACCGACATCGACTACGTCGACTTCGCCTTCTGACGAAGCCCCACGCGCCCCTCTCCGCCCCTAAAAACCCAGGAGGGCCCCGGACATACACCCGGGGCCCTCCAACGCGCCTGAGACCCCCTCAGGCGCCCGCAACAGCACCACTACCCCACGGCGTGCAACGTCCTCCGCCGCTTCGACTCCGCAGCCTTCTTCGCAGCCGCCTGAGCCGCCCGCTTCTTGCGCTGCTCGGCCAACTGATCCTGGTACGCCGCCACTGCCTCGTGGTAGCTGGCGACGTATCCCCGCGCGTCCAGCCGCTCTTCGGCCGGCATCTCGTTCACGGCGGCCACCGCGTCCTCGAACGAGTTGTACCCGGCCAGCATGGGATTGATCTGGTAGACCCCGTTCCTGACCTTCCGCACCAACCGCGCGAGCTCCAGGCTCCGCAGCGCGGCGTTCACGCTCGGCCTGCTCAGCTCCAGCAGCCCCCCGATGGTGGCCTGATCGATGAGGATCCGCCCCCCGGGCTCGCTCAGCGAACGCAGCTTCAGCAGCACGCGGTACGCCGCAGGCGGAAGGTCGAGGTCGGAGAGAAGCCCGTCGGCGTTGACCGCAGCGAATCGCAAGGTGCTCACTGAGCTGTCCCTTCTTCCTTGCGCTGTACCCGGCTCAGCCGGCGCGCAGCGCGCTCTTTGGACCGTTCGGCCCGCAGTTCCTCGATTGCCTGCCGCATGTGGTCCAGCGACGGGAACCGCACCAGGTCGGGCAGGCTCGTATCGCTGCGAATCTGCGAGATGGTGCTGTGCTGCTCCACCTTCACGAACTCACCCGCCGTCTCCGTACCCGGGATGAACTCAGCCACCCGGTAACTGTAGGGCGGGTTGAACTGGTACACACCCCGCCGCACCTTGAAGACGATCCCATGAGACATCACGGTGTGCAGCGCCTCCGACGTCTTTGTCCGACTGACGTCAAGGATCGTAGCCATCTCCTCCTGGGTAAGTGGAATCCGCCCCCCCGCCCGCTGGCAAGCGATGAGCAGCAGAATCAGCCTCAACGGCAGCGCTTCACGGAAGTACTGCGCGATGACCAGGAAGAACTCGAGGCTGTCCATCGAAAACGCATTTGGCTGACTCTGCGTCCCGTAGAACTCCAGCGGCTTGCGCTCACCGTCCAGCGTGAGCTTCCGGCTCGGATACCGCTTGGCGAGACTGTCCAGATCCTTGACCGGAGCCAGCGGCTGACTCCACGCCGAAATCGCGTCATCAACAGGGAGATCAGGACGCGGCGCCCGCGACGGACTCGGCCGGCGGCGCTGTGGCTCTGATGACACGAGGATGCTCTCCACTTCGTTGATCTGCAGAGAGAGTATGTCAACAAGGGTGACACTAATGTCACGCTCGTTGACGTTCGGCGTGTCTTGTGTCCCCCCTGGGGGGACACATCTCGGCCAGGCCCCCAGCGACCCCCCACGGGCCGCCCCACCCCACCGAACCCCTCCCCAGACCCGGTTCACGGACACATCCCCGGAAGAACGTCAGCCCCCCTGACGTTTTAGCCCAAAAACCGTCAGCCTCGCTGACGTTTTACCGTCGTTCTGTCCCCCCACCAGCGACACATCCCCCGAGTTATGTCCCTCCTGAGGGGACATAACTTTCCCTCCGCACCCCACCTGACCTGCGCAAACGCATCTCCGTACCTTCTATAGGCCGTCCCCTACCGCGCTGCGCGCACTGAACGCCGCCTCAAAGCCTTCTACAACCACTTCCCTGACTACCCATCAGACCAACGCTCCACCAACCAAGCCCGGACAGTCCGTCCATAACCACGCTGAATCTGACTGATTCCTATCTCTATCCCCACTCCACTTTGAATCACCCCTCCCCCGAGCATTAACGCCGTTAACACCCATCAACCCCACCCCAAGAATCCCCCCACCCCAACTCAAGCCCCGTTCCACTCCCTGACCTGCACCTTTACCCCACCCCCACATTCCCAACTCCCCCAAACAAACTCCCCTCTTCGCCCCTGAACAACGCGCAGCACCCAACACCGCGGTTCCTTCCTCCCCGCGCAGAGCGCCTGGTCCCCCTACGCCTCACTGCTCCAGCGCCCCTGAGCACACCGGCCCAGAGGGCCGGCCCTATTCAGTAGGCCTTCGCCAACCGAAGCCCTACTCCCGCTCCAGCGCGCAGCGCTGGAGAACAAGTCCGAAGCGAAGCGCAGGACACCAGCGCCAAAGGCGCCGACCCTCCCCAATGGCCCTAGCCCGGCTCACCGGGCCCCGCAGCGCGCAGCGCTGCGGTTTCCCTTCCCAGGCGCGCAGCGCCTGGGCTCTCCTAGCGAAGCGGAAGAACAGGTCCGGAGCGCTGCGCCGGACCCGGCCCGAGGGCCGACCTTGACTCGGCGAAGCCGAGTCTGCTGCGCGCAGCGCAGCGGCTTCTCTTCCTCAGCGCGCAGCGCTGAGGGTCCCAACCTTGACTCGGCGAAGCCGAGTCTGCTGCGCGCAGCGCAGCAGCTTCTCTTCCTCAGCGCGCAGCGCTGAGGGTCCCAACCTGGACTCGGCGAAGCCGAGTCTGCTGCGCGCAGCGCAGCAGCTTCTCTTCCTCAGCGCGCAGCGCTGAGGGTCCCGCTCCGCGGG
>NZ_JBEZKS010000129.1:0-3294 GCF_040651775.1 Streptomyces sp. NPDC048383 | reverse complement strand
GTGCCTGGCACGTTGTTGGGTATCTGAGGGCACGGCCGTAAGGTCTTGTCTTCGCGATGCCGGCCCCAGTGAACTCGCCAGCTTGTCTGGTGGGGTGATGGGTGGCTGGTCGTTGCTTGAGAACTACACAGTGGACGCGAGCATCTGTAGGCCAAGTTTTTAAGGGCACACGGTGGATGCCTTGGCACCAGGAACCGATGAAGGACGTGAGAGGCCGCGATAGGCCCCGGGGAGCTGCCAACTGAGCTTTGATCCGGGGGTGTCCGAATGGGGAAACCCGGCAGTCGTCATGGGCTGTCACCCACTGCTGAACACATAGGCAGTGTGGAGGGAACGAGGGGAAGTGAAACATCTCAGTACCCTCAGGAAGAGAAAACAACCGTGATTCCGGGAGTAGTGGCGAGCGAAACCGGATGAGGCCAAACCGTATGCGTGTGATACCCGGCAGGGGTTGCGCATGCGGGGTTGTGGGAATTCTTTTGATCGGTCTGCCGGCCGGTCGGCGAGTCAGAAACCGTTGATGTAGTCGAAGGACATGCGAAAGGTCCGGCGTAGAGGGTAAGACCCCCGTAGACGAAACATCAGCGGCTTGCTTAAGAATCTCCCAAGTAGCACGGGGCCCGAGAAATCCCGTGTGAATCTGGCGGGACCACCCGCTAAGCCTAAATATTCCCTGGTGACCGATAGCGGATAGTACCGTGAGGGAATGGTGAAAAGTACCGCGGGAGCGGAGTGAAATAGTACCTGAAACCGTGTGCCTACAAGCCGTGGGAGCGTCGCTCATTGAGTTTACTCAATGGGTCGTGACTGCGTGCCTTTTGAAGAATGAGCCTGCGAGTTAGCGGTGTGTAGCGAGGTTAACCCGTGTGGGGAAGCCGTAGCGAAAGCGAGTCCGAACAGGGCGATTGAGTTGCACGCTCTAGACCCGAAGCGGAGTGATCTAGCCATGGGCAGGTTGAAGCGGAGGTAAGACTTCGTGGAGGACCGAACCCACCAGGGTTGAAAACCTGGGGGATGACCTGTGGTTAGGGGTGAAAGGCCAATCAAACTCCGTGATAGCTGGTTCTCCCCGAAATGCATTTAGGTGCAGCGTCACGTGTTTCTTGCCGGAGGTAGAGCACTGGATAGGCGATGGGCCCTACCGGGTTACTGACCTTAGCCAAACTCCGAATGCCGGTAAGTGAGAGCGTGGCAGTGAGACTGTGGGGGATAAGCTCCATGGTCGAGAGGGAAACAGCCCAGAGCATCGACTAAGGCCCCCAAGCGTACGCTAAGTGGGAAAGGATGTGGAGTCGCAGAGACAACCAGGAGGTTGGCTTAGAAGCAGCCACCCTTGAAAGAGTGCGTAATAGCTCACTGGTCAAGTGATTCCGCGCCGACAATGTAGCGGGGCTCAAGCGTACCGCCGAAGTCGTGTCATTGCAGCAATAGGGCCAACGCCCGCTGTGATGGGTAGGGGAGCGTCGTGTGCCGGGTGAAGCAGCAGCGGAAGCTAGTTGTGGACGGTTCACGAGTGAGAATGCAGGCATGAGTAGCGATACACACGTGAGAAACGTGTGCGCCGATTGACTAAGGGTTCCTGGGTCAAGCTGATCTGCCCAGGGTAAGTCGGGACCTAAGGCGAGGCCGACAGGCGTAGTCGATGGACAACCGGTTGATATTCCGGTACCCGCTTTGAAACGCCCAATATCGAATCCATTGATGCTAAGGCCGTGAAGCCGTTCCGGACCCTTCGGGGAAAGGAAAGTGGTGGAGCCGTCGATCCAAGGTGGTAGTAGGTAAGCGATGGGGTGACGCAGGAAGGTAGTCCAACCCGGGCGGTGGTAGTCCCGGGGTAAGGGTGTAGGCCGAGGGGTAGGCAAATCCGTCCCTCATTAAGGCTGAGACCTGATGCCGAGCCGATTGTGGTGAAGTGGATGATCCTATGCTGTCGAGAAAAGCCTCTAGCGAGTTTCATGGCGGCCCGTACCCTAAACCGACTCAGGTGGTCAGGTAGAGAATACCGAGGCGTTCGGGTGAACTATGGTTAAGGAACTCGGCAAAATGCCCCCGTAACTTCGGGAGAAGGGGGGCCATCACTGGTGATCGGATTTACTCCGTGAGCTGGGGGTGGCCGCAGAGACCAGCGAGAAGCGACTGTTTACTAAAAACACAGGTCCGTGCGAAGCCGTAAGGCGATGTATACGGACTGACGCCTGCCCGGTGCTGGAACGTTAAGGGGACCGGTTAGTGCACTTTCGGGTGTGCGAAGCTGAGAACTTAAGCGCCAGTAAACGGCGGTGGTAACTATAACCATCCTAAGGTAGCGAAATTCCTTGTCGGGTAAGTTCCGACCTGCACGAATGGCGTAACGACTTCTCGACTGTCTCAACCATAGGCCCGGTGAAATTGCACTACGAGTAAAGATGCTCGTTTCGCGCAGCAGGACGGAAAGACCCCGGGACCTTTACTATAGTTTGATATTGGTGTTCGGTTCGGCTTGTGTAGGATAGGTGGGAGACTTTGAAGCAGCCACGCCAGTGGTTGTGGAGTCGCCGTTGAAATACCACTCTGGTCGTGCTGGATGTCTAACCTCGGTCCGTGATCCGGATCAGGGACAGTGTCTGATGGGTAGTTTAACTGGGGCGGTTGCCTCCCAAAGAGTAACGGAGGCGCCCAAAGGTTCCCTCAGCCTGGTTGGCAATCAGGTGTTGAGTGTAAGTGCACAAGGGAGCTTGACTGTGAGACCGACGGGTCGAGCAGGGACGAAAGTCGGGACTAGTGATCCGGCGGTGGCTTGTGGAAGCGCCGTCGCTCAACGGATAAAAGGTACCCCGGGGATAACAGGCTGATCTTCCCCAAGAGTCCATATCGACGGGATGGTTTGGCACCTCGATGTCGGCTCGTCGCATCCTGGGGCTGGAGTCGGTCCCAAGGGTTGGGCTGTTCGCCCATTAAAGCGGTACGCGAGCTGGGTTTAGAACGTCGTGAGACAGTTCGGTCCCTATCCGCTGTGCGCGTAGGAATATTGAGAAGGGCTGTCCCTAGTACGAGAGGACCGGGACGGACGAACCTCTGGTGTGCCAGTTGTCCTGCCAAGGGCATGGCTGGTTGGCTACGTTCGGGAGGGATAACCGCTGAAAGCATCTAAGCGGGAAGCCTGCTTCGAGATGAGTATTCCCACCTCCTTGAGAGGGTAAGGCTCCCAGTAGACGACTGGGTTGATAGGCCAGATGTGGAAGCCCGGTAACGGGTGGAGCTGACTGGTACTAATAGGCCGAGGGCTTGTCCTCAGTTGCTCGCGTCCACTGTGTT
>NZ_JBEZKS010000128.1:0-5240 GCF_040651775.1 Streptomyces sp. NPDC048383 | reverse complement strand
GACACTCCCCTGCACGACCTCTTCGCAGCCCAGGCCGCACGGACACCGGACGCGATCGCGGTCACGGACGAGAACGGCAACAGCCTTACGTACGGAGAGCTCGACGGCCGCGCCAACCAGGTCGCCCGCCACCTGATCACCCGGAACGTGCGGCCCGAGCAGTTCGTGGCCCTCGTCCTGCCCAAGACGACCGACGCCATCGTCAGCATGCTCGGCGTGCTGAAAGCCGGCGCCGCCTACCTGCCCGTCGACCCCGACTACCCGACCGACCGCATCACCCACATCCTCACCGACGCCGCACCCGCGCTGACCCTCACCGAGCCCCTCTCAGCCGAGGCACTCACGTCGTACGCCGACACGCAGATCAGCGATGAGGAGCGTCCAAGCCCGTGGTCCGCCCACCACGCGGCCTACATGATCTACACCTCGGGCTCCACCGGCCGCCCCAAGGGCGTCATCATCGAACACCACGCCCTGGCCACCTACCTCCACCGAGCCCGCACCGCATACCCCGCCACCAGCGGCGCCACCCTGCTGCACTCACCCCTGGCCTTCGACCTCACCGTCACCGCCCTGTGGACCCCATTGACCAACGGCGGAACCGTCCACCTCACCAGCCTCGAAAACAGCACCCACCAACCGACACTGATCAAGGCCACACCCAGCCACCTCGCCATCCTCAACACCCTGCCGGCGACCGTGTCCCCCACCCACACCATGATCCTCGGCGGCGAAGCCCTTCACAGCGATCAACTCACCACCTGGCAGAACACCCACCCGGACACCCGGGTCATCAACGCCTACGGGCCCACCGAGAACACCGTCAACGCCACCGAATACCGCATCCCGGCCGGCGGTCTGCCCGTCGGTCCGGTCCCGATCGGCCGGCCGTTCACCAACACCCGCGCCTACGTCCTCGACAGCGCCCTCCGACCCGCAGCCCCCGGCACCGACGGCGAGCTCTACCTCGCCGGCCACCAACTCGCCCGCGGCTACCACCACCGCAGCGCGTTGACCGCCGAACGGTTCACCGCCAACCCCTACGGCCCACCCGGCAGCCGCATGTACCGCACCGGCGACATCGCCCGCTGGACCCACGACGGCCAACTCCTCTTCATCGGCCGCGCCGACCACCAGATCAAACTCCGCGGCCACCGCATCGAGCTGGGGGAGATCGAATCCGCGATCGCGTCCCAGCCCGGCGTCCTCCAGACGGCCGTCCTCCTCCGCGAGGACCAGCCCGGCGACCAACGACTCGTCGCCTACCTCGTGCCCGACCCCAGCCTCTGGAACGAGAGCGACGCCCAAGCGGGACTGGCCGAGCGCCTGCCGGAGTACATGCTTCCCTCGGCCTTCGTCACCCTCGAAGCCCTGCCGCTGACCCCCAACGGCAAGCTCGACCGCAAGGCCCTCCCCGCACCCACCTACACCGGCTCAACCGCAGGCCGCGCACCCCGCAGCCCCCGCGAAGAGATCCTCGTGTCCCTCTACGCCGAAGTGCTGGCCGTCCCCCACCTCACCATCGACGACAGCTTCTTCGACCTCGGCGGCCACTCCTTGCTGGCGACCCGCCTGGTCAGCCGCATCCGCACCACCCTCGGCGCCGAACTCTCCATCCGGCAGCTCTTCGAAACCCCCACCATCGCCGCCCTCGCCACCGCCCTCGACCGGGCAACCGAGGCCCGTACGCCCCTCACCGCCCAACCCCGCCCCGACCACATCCCGCTGTCCTACGCCCAACAGCGCCTCTGGTTCCTCCACCAATTCGAAGGCCCCAGCTCCACCTACAACACGGCTGCCGCTCTCCGTCTCACCGGTCGCCTCGACGTCGGCTCCCTGCGCCTCGCCATCGGTGACGTCGTCGCCCGCCACGAGAGCTTGCGCACCACCTTCGCCGAGGACGAGGAGCACGGTCCGCACCAGATCGTCCGGCCTGCCGATGCGGCCGAGACGCCGTTCACGGTCGTCCAGGTGAATGAGGACGAGCTAGGCGAAAAACTGACGGAGGCCGTGGGTCACTGCTTCGACCTCGGCAATGAACTCCCGCTGCGGACAGTTCTGTTCCAGGTCTCGGACGAGGAACACGTCCTGCTGCTCCTCATCCACCACATCGCCAGCGACGCCTGGTCCCGCACCCCCCTCGCCCACGACCTCACCACCGCCTACACCACCCGCACCCAGGGATCAGCCCCCCACTGGACCCCGCTCCCCGTCCAATACGCCGACTACGCCCTCTGGCAACGCCAACTCCTCGGCAACGACAACGACCCCACCACCACCGCCGGCCAGCAACTCACCCACTGGAAAAACACCCTCCACGACCTCCCCGAACAACTCGACCTCCCCACCGACCGACCCCGACCCCCCACCGCAAGCCACGCGGGCGACCGCATCACCTTCACCATCCCCACCACCACCCACACCCGCCTCACCCACTTCGCCCGCACCACCCACACCAGCACCTTCATGCTCGCCCAAACCGCCCTCGCCACCCTCCTCACCCGACTCGGCGCCGGCACCGACATCCCCATCGGCACCCCCATCGCCGGACGCACCGACGACGCCACCGACCACCTCATCGGCATGTTCATCAACACCCTCGTCCTCCGCACCAACACCAGCGGAAACCCCACCTTCCGCGAACTCCTCACCCGCATACGCGAAACCGACCTCACCGCCTACGCCCACCAAGACCTCCCCTTCGAACGCCTCGTGGAAGCCCTCAACCCCACCCGCACCCTCTCCCACCACCCCCTCTTCCAGGTGCTGTTGACCTTCAACAACACAGATCAGGAGGGCGCGCGAGCCGAGATCGCGCAGCTGCCGGGCCTGGACGTCGCGTACGAGGTGGTCGAGCGGTCGGCTTCGAAGTTCGACCTGGCGTTCACCATCTCGGAGTCGTTCGACACCGACCGGCTGCCCACGGGGATCAGCGCCTCGCTGGACTTCAGCACGGACCTCTTCGAGCGGTCGTCGGCCCAGTCGATCGCGGACCACTTCGTCCGCGTCCTGGACACCATGACCACGGCTCCCGACCGGGGCATCGAGGACTTCGAGCTCATCAGCGCTGCGGACCGCGAGCGGGTCCTGGTGGAGTGGAACGGCGACGACACCGACCACGCGGACACTCCCCTGCACGACCTCTTCGCAGCCCAGGCCGCACGGACACCGGACGCGATCGCGGTCACGGACGAGAACGGCAACAGCCTTACGTACGGGGAGCTGGACGGTCGGGCCAACCAGGTCGCCCGTCACCTGATCGCCCGGAGCGTGTGGGCGGAACAGTTCGTGGCACTGGTCCTGCCGAAGACGACTGACGCCATCGTCAGCATGCTCGGCGTGCTGAAAGCCGGCGCCGCCTACCTGCCCGTCGACCCCGACTACCCGACCGACCGGATCACCCACATCCTCAGCGACTCCGCACCCGCGCTGACCCTCACCGAGCCCCTCTCAGCCGAGGCACTCGCGTCGTACGCCGACACGCAGATCAGCGATGAGGAGCGCCTAAGCCCGTGGTCCCCCCACCACGCGGCCTACATGATCTACACCTCGGGCTCCACCGGCCGCCCCAAGGGCGTGATCATCGAACACCACGCCCTGGCCACCTACCTCCACCGGGCCCGCACCGCCTACCCCGCCACCCGCGGCACCACGGTCCTGCACTCACCGCTGGCCTTCGACCTCACGATCACCGCCCTGTGGACACCCCTGACCAACGGCGGAACCGTCCACCTGACGAGTCTCGAAAACAGCCTCCGGCAGCCGACGCTGATCAAGGCCACACCCAGCCACCTCGCCATCCTCAACACCCTGCCCGCAAGCGCATCCCCCAGCGACACCCTCATCCTGGGCGGCGAAGCCCTCCACGCAGACCAACTCACCACCTGGCAGAACAGCCACCCCCACACCCGGGTCATCAACGCCTACGGGCCCACCGAGAACACCGTCAACGCCACCGAATACCGCATCCCCGCCGACGGGGCTTCCGACGGGCCCGTCCCCATCGGCCGACCGTTCACCAACACCCGCGCCTACGTCCTCGACAGCGCCCTCCGACCCGCAGCCCCCGGCACCAACGGCGAGCTCTACCTCGCCGGCCACCAACTCGCCCGCGGCTACCACCACCGCAACGCCCTCACCGCCGAACGCTTCACCGCCAACCCCTACGGCCCACCCGGCAGCCGCATGTACCGCACCGGCGACATCGCCCGCTGGAACCACGACGGCCAACTCCTCTTCACCGGCCGCGCCGACCACCAAATCAAACTCCGCGGCCACCGCATCGAACTCGGCGAAATCGAAGCCGCACTCACCACCCAGCCCGGCATCCTCCAAGCCACCGTCCTCCTCCGCGAGGACCAGCCCGGCGACCAACGACTCGTCGCGTACGTAGTAGCCGACCCCGCCCTCTGGAACGAGAGCACCGTCCAGTCCGGACTCGCCGCTCGCCTGCCCGACTACATGCTCCCGTCGGCCTTCGTCACCCTCGAAGCCCTGCCGCTGACCCCCAACGGCAAGCTCGACCGCAAAGCCCTCCCCGCACCCACCTACACGGGCTCCGTCGCAGGCCGCGCACCCCGCAGCCCCCGCGAGGAGATCCTCGTATCCCTCTACGCCGAAGTGCTGGCGGTCCCCCACCTCACCATCGACGACAGCTTCTTCGACCTCGGGGGGCACTCACTCCTCGCCACCCGCCTGGTCAGCCGCATCCGCACCACCCTCGGCGCCGAACTCTCCATCCGGCAACTCTTCGAAACCCCCACCATCGCCGGCCTCGCCGCCACCCTCGACCAGGCAACCCAAGTCCGCACCCCGCTCACCGCCCAACCCCGCCCCGACCACATCCCGCTGTCCTACGCCCAACAGCGCCTCTGGTTCCTCCACCAACTCGAAGGCCCCAGCTCCACCTACAACATCCCCACCACACTCCGCCTGACCGGCCACCTCGACGTCGACTGCCTGCGCCTCGCCATCGGTGACGTCGTCGCCCGCCACGAGAGCCTGTGCACCACCTTCACCGAGGACGAGGAGCACGGGCCCCGTCAGGTCATCCACGCCTTCGACCCGGCGAGCTTCTTCTTCCCCGTGGTGGCAACGGAGGAGGCCGGGTTGGAGGCCCAGCTCTCCGAGGCGGCGCACCACGCCTTCGACCTGACGTCCGAGATCCCGATCCGGGCCTCGCTCTTCCGCATCACCGACGAGGAACACGTACTCCTGCTCCTCATCCACCACATCGCCGG
>NZ_JBEZKS010000127.1:0-6554 GCF_040651775.1 Streptomyces sp. NPDC048383 | reverse complement strand
TGACCCGCACCACCGAACACACCGGCGGCGGAGGAGAACAGCACGAACGCCGACAGGCCCAGGTCACGGGTCAGCTCGTGCAGGTTCCACGCGGCGTCCACCTTCGGACGCAGTACCGCCGACAACCGCTCGGCCGTCAAGGAGCCGACGACACCGTCGTCCAGCACGCCGGCCGTGTGCACGACGCCGGTCAGCGGGTGCTCCGCCGGGACGGCCGCCAGTACGGCGGCCAGCGCGGCCTTATCGGCGACGTCGCAAGCCGCCCAGGACACCTCGGCACCCAGACCGGCCAGCTCCGCCGACAACTCCGAAGCGCCTGCAGCCGCCTCACCACGACGGCTCACCAGCAGCAAGTTCCGTACACCGTGCTCGGACACCAGGTGACGGGCGAACAACCCGCCCAACGAGCCACTCGCACCCGTCACCAGCACCGTGCCGTCGGCGGCACCCCATGCCGGGGAGGACGCATCGGCGGCGAGTACCGCGCGGACCAGCCTCGGTACGAGGAGAGCGCCACCGCGCACCGCGACCTCGGGCTCGCCCGAGGCGACGGCGGCGGCGAGGGCCTCCCGCACGTCACCGTCGGCATCGACGTCCACCAGCGCGACGCGGCCCGGGTTCTCCGACTGCGCCGACCGGACCAGCCCCCACACCGCGGCGTGGACGAGGTCGGCCGGGCCTTCGCCCGGTGCCGCGCCGACCGCGCCGCGGGTCAGGAAGACCAGCCGGGAGTCCGCGAACCGATCGTCCGACAGCCACTGCTGGAGGAGCGTCAGCACACGTCCGGTTTCGGCGTGCACCGCACGGGCCGTGTCCTCGGTGGCCGGCTCGACACAGGGCACGACCAGCGTCGCCGGGATGTCGGCGAGGTCCGCGAGGTCCGCGAGTCCGTGCGCCCCCGCTTCCAGCATCCGCCAGTTGTCGAAGGCGCCGATCACCGAAGGGAGTTCGGTCCACTCCACGCCGAACAAGGAGTCGCCGTGACCGTTGGCCGGTCGGCCGAGCTGTTCGGGAGAGAAGGCGCGCAGGGCGAGGCTCTGCACGGTCGCGACGGGGACGCCCTCGGTATCGGCGATCTCCAGTCGTACCGCGTCCGTACCGGCGCGGGAGAGTCGGACCCGGAGGGAGTCCGCTCCGGTGGAGTGCACGCGGACCCCGGACCAGGAGAACGGAAGCCGCGCCTGACCGGTGTCCTCCACGAGGGAACCGAGGCTGATGGCGTGGAGTACGGAGTCGAGGAGTGCGGGGTGGATCGTGAACTGTTCGGCGGACGGGCCGGTTTCGTCACCGAGGCTCACCTCGGCAAACACCTCCTCGCCGTGCCGCCACGCCGCACGCAGCCCCTGGAACACGGGTCCGTAACCGAAACCGGAATCCGCGAGACCCTCGTACAGGCCCTCGACGTCCACCGCCTCCGCACCGACCGGCGGCCAAACAGCCAGCTCGAAGGCAGGACCCTGCGCCCCACCCTCGGCCAGCGTCGCGGTCGCGTTGCGGACCCACGGCTCGTCCTCGGCCGCCAACGCGTCACGGGAATGGAACACAACGGATCGCCGACCCGAATCGTCCGGCGCACCAACAGTGATCTGAACCTCGACACCACCCTCCTCGGGCAGCACCAACGGTGCCGCCAGGGTCAGTTCGTCGATCAGGTCGCATCCGACCTGGTCGCCGGCGCGCAGCGCCAGTTCGACGAAGGCCGTACCGGGCAGCAGGACCGAGCCCATGACGAGGTGGTCGGCGAGCCACGGGTGTCCGGCGAGTGACAGTCGCCCGGTGAGCAGCAGTCCGTCGGCGTCGGCCAGGTTCACCGAGGCGCCCAGCAGCGGATGGTCGGCCGGGCGCAGACCGGCGGCGGCCGCGTCGGCGAAGGATCCGACGGGGACGTCGATCCAGTACCGCTCGTGCTGGAAGGCGTACGTCGGCAGGTCGACGCCCCGGGCGCCGGTGCCCGCGAAGTAGGCCTCCCAGTCGACGGGGACGCCCCGCGCGTGGGCCTGGGCGAGGGCCCGGGTCAGGGTCGCCGCTTCAGGGCGGCCCTTGCGCAGCGCCGGGGCGAAGGCATCGGAGTCGGCGTCCGCCGTCAGGCAGCCGTGCGCCATGGCGGACAGGACTCCGTCAGGGCCGAGTTCGACGTACGTGGTCACGCCGGCGGCTTCCAGCGTGCGGACACCGTCGAGGAAGCGGACGGCCTCGCGGACGTGCCTCACCCAGAAGTCCGCCGAGCCCATCTCGCCGTCGGCGATCAGGGAACCGGTCAGGTTGGAGGCGATCGGGATGCTCGGGGCGGAGAACGACAAGCCCGCCACCACTTCGCGGAAGGCGTCGAGCATGCCTTCCATGTGCGGGGAGTGGAAGGCGTGGCTGACGGTGAGGCGCTTGGTCTTGCGGTCGGTGAGCGACGCGGCGATGGCCACGGCCGCGTCCTCGTCACCGGCGATGACGACGGACTTCGGGCCGTTGACGGCCGCGATGCTCACGCCGTCCGTCAGCAGCGGCAGGATCTCCGCCTCGGACGCCTGGACCGCGATCATCACGCCACCGGTCGGGAGTGCCTGCATGAGGCGCCCACGGGCCGCGATCAGCGTGCAGGCGTCCTCCAGCGAGAGGACTCCGGCGACGTGTGCGGCGGCGATCTCACCGACGGAGTGACCGGACAGGAAGTCCGGCCGCACGCCCCAGGATTCGAGGAGCCTGAACAGTGCCACCTCGACCGCGAACAGCGCCGGTTGAGCGTACTCGGTGCGGTGAAGGAGATCGGCGTCGTCCCCGAACAGGACGTCCTTCAGCGGGACTTCGAGACCGAGCCGCTCCCCCACCGCATCGAGGGCGGCGGCGAACACCGGCTGGCTGTCGTACAGTTCGCGCCCCATGCCGAGGCGCTGGCTGCCTTGGCCGGTGAACAGGAAGGCGAGCTTCCCGGATCCGGCCGCGCCCACGGTGCCGGTCTTGGCGCCGGTCGGGACCGGGTTGCCGTCCTCCAGGGCGGTCAGGCTCCGGAGCAGCTTCTCGCGGTCGCCGGCGACGACGACGGCGCGATGGTCGAACGCGGCGCGCCGGCTTGCCAGCGAGTAGGCGACGTCCACGCCGGCGAGTCCGGGCTCCTCCGTCAGGTGGGCCCGCAGGCGGGCGGCCTGGTCGCGCAGCGCGTCCACCGACTTCGCGGAGAGCACGTAGGGCAGGACGGAGGGGGCCGCGCCGGTCGGGGTGGCGGGCGCGGGGGTGTCCTCGTCCGGGGCCTGCTCGATGATGGTGTGGGCGTTGGTGCCGCTGATGCCGAACGAGGACACGGCGGCTCGCCGCGGCCGGCCGGTCTCCGGCCAGGCCACCGACTCCGTGAGCAGGGAGACCGCGCCGGCGGACCATTCGACGTGCGGGGACGGCTCGTCCACGTGCAGGGTCTTGGGGACCGTGCCGTGCCGCATCGCCTGGACCATCTTGATGATGCCCGCGACGCCGGCGGCGGCCTGCGTGTGACCCATGTTGGACTTGATCGAGCCGAGGAGCAGCGGCTGGTCCCCGGCCCGCTCCTGCCCGTAGGTGGCCAGCAGTGCCTGGGCTTCGATCGGGTCGCCGAGGGTGGTGCCGGTGCCGTGGGCCTCTACGACGTCGACTTCAGCGGCGGACAGCCCCGCGTTGGCCAGGGCCTGGCGGATGACGCGCTGCTGGGAGGGCCCGTTGGGGGCGGTGAGGCCGTTGGAGGCGCCGTCCTGGTTGATCGCCGAGCCACGGACCACGGCGAGTACCGGGTGACCGTTGCGGCGGGCGTCGGAGAGCCGCTCGACGAGCAGCATGCCGACGCCCTCGCCCCAGGCCGTGCCGTCGGCGGCGGCCGCGAACGGCTTGCAGCGGCCGTCGGTCGCGAGTCCGCGCTGGCGGCTGAAGGCGATGAACGTGCCGGGGGTGGCCATCACCGTCACGCCGCCGGCGAGCGCGAGGTCGCACTCACCGCTGCGCAGGGCCTGGGCGGCGAGGTGGAGGGTCACGAGGGAGGAGGAGCAGGCGGTGTCGACGGTGACGGCGGGGCCTTCGAGGCCGAAGGTGTAGGAGACGCGGCCCGAGGCGACACTGCCCGAGCTGGAGGTCCCCATGTACCCCTCCAGGCCCTCGGGGGCCCGGTGGAGAAGGGTGCCGTAGTCGTTGTACATCACGCCCGCGAAGACACCGGTGCGGCTGCCGCGCATCGACGCCGGGTCGATGCCGGCCCGCTCGAACGCCTCCCACGACGTCTCCAGCAGCAGACGCTGCTGCGGGTCGGTGGCCAGGGCCTCGCGCGGCGAGATCCCGAAGAACGTCGGATCGAAGTGGTGCGCGTCGTGCAGGAAGCCACCGGCCGTGCTGTAGCTGGTGCCCTGCCGGTCCGGGTCGGGGTCGAAGAGGCCCTCGATGTCCCAACCCCGGTCGGTGGGCATGTCGGAGATGGCGTCGCGGCCTTCACGGACGAGCCGCCAGAGGTCCTCCGGCGACCGGACGTCGCCGGGGAAGCGGCAGGCCATCGCGACGATGGCGATCGGCTCGTCATCGTGCGCGGAGGCCATGAGCGGGGCCGCTGCCGCCGCCTCCTGGCTGCCGAGGAGCTCGGCGTGCAGGTACTCCGCCAGGACGGTGGGAGTCGGATAGTCGAAGACCAGCGTCGCGGGCAGACGTACGCCGGTGGCGGCGCCTAGCCGGTTGCGCAGCTCGACGGCCGTCAGCGAATCGAAGCCGACCTCGCTGAACGACCGCGCCGGGTCGACCGCCTCCGGACCGGCGAAGCCGAGAACGGCGGCCACCTGGCCGCGTACCAGCTCCATCACGGCGCCCGGCTGTTGGTCCTGCGGCAGCGCGGCCACCTGCCGGGCGAACGCGCCACCGGCACCCCGCGCGGCCCGGCGGGCGGGCGTGCGGACGAGGCCGGAGAGCAACGGCGGGAGCATCCCGGTGCCGGCCTGGGCGCGGAGTGCGCCCAGGTCCAGCTTGACCGGCACCAGCAGGGACTGGCCCGTGGTCGGCGCCGCGTCGAACAGCGCCAGCCCCTCGGCGGCGGACAGCGCGTTCACGCCGCCCCGGCCGAGCCGGGAGACGTCGTCCGAGTCCAGGGCGCCACCCATACCGCCGACCTCGGACCACAGGCCCCAGGCGAGCGAGGTACCCGCCATGCCCTGGGCCCGGCGTTCGGCGGCGAGGGCGTCCAGGAAGGTGTTGGCCGCCGCGTAGTTGCCCTGGCCCGCGCCACCGAACACACCGGCGGCGGAGGAGAACAGCACGAACGCGGACATGTCGAGGTCGCGGGTCAGTTCGTGGAGGTTCCACGCGGCGTCGACCTTCGGGCGGAGTACCGCCGACAGCCGCTCGGCGGTCAGGGAGCCGATGACGCCGTCGTCCAGCACGCCGGCCGTGTGCACGACGCCGGTCAGCGGGTGCTCCGCCGGGATGGCCGACAGGACGGCCGCCAGCGCGGCCTGATCGGCGACGTCGCAGGCCGCCCAGGAGACCTCGGCGCCCAGGCCGGCCAGCTCCGCCGACAGCTCGGGGGCACCCTCGGCGGCCTCACCGCGACGGCTGACCAGCAGCAGGTTCCGTACGCCGTGCTCGGACACCAGGTGACGGGCGAACAACCCGCCCAACGAGCCGCTCGCTCCCGTGACCAGGACGGTGCCCTCGGCACTCCACGCCGCGGGCGATTCCTCGCCCATCGCGGCACGCGCCAGCCGCGGTACGAGGAGGCGGCCCTCGCGGACCGCGACCTCGGGCTCGCCCGAGGCGAGGGCGGCGGCGATGACCTCCCGCACGTCACCGTCGGCATCGACGTCGATCAGCACGATGCGGCCCGGGTTCTCCGACTGCGCCGACCGCACCAGGCCCCGGACAGCGGCACGGGCCGGGTCCGGGATGCCCTCGGCGGGCGCGGCTGCCACGGCACCGCGGGTTAGGAACGCGAGACGTGAGTCCGCGAACCGGTCGTCGCCGAGCCATTCCTTGAGCAGGGCCAGGGCCCGCCCGGTCTCGGCGTGCGCCGCGTCGGCCACGGTGCCGTCGACCGGCTCCAGGCACGGAACGACCAGTACGGCCGGAATGTCGCCGCCCTCGGCCACGGCCACACCGAGCCCGGCGAGGTCCGCGAACACCTGGGTACCGTCGCCCAGCATCAGCCAGTCGTCGGCGGAGCCCGCCGGCGTGGCCGTCTCGCTCCACTCCACGCGGAACAGCGAGTCACCGTGAGCGTTGGCCGGTCGTCCGAGCTGTTCGGGCGAGAAGGTGCGCAGGGCGAGGCTGTGCACGGTCGCGACGGGGGCGCCGTCGATGTCGGCGAAGTCCAGGCGTACCGACTGCGGTCCGGCCTTGGAGAGTCGTACGCGCAGCGTGTCCGCCCCGCCGGCGTGGACGCGGACCCCGGACCAGGAGAACGGAAGCCGCGCCTGGCCGGTGTCCTCCACGAGGGAACCGAGGTTGATGGCGTGCAGGGCCGAGTCGAGGAGCGCGGGGTGGATCGTGAACTGTTCGGCGGACGGGCCGGTTTCGTCACCGAGGCTCACCTCGGCAAACACCTCCTCGCCGTGCCGCCACGCCGCACG
>NZ_JBEZKS010000126.1:0-6594 GCF_040651775.1 Streptomyces sp. NPDC048383 | reverse complement strand
CATCGCGGAGGTCAACACCATCAACGTCTCCGACTCCGCGGTCCACGCCATGTACTGGCCCCACGCGCCACTCGCCGAAATGGGGCGCAGCGGGAGACTCCGCATCCGCGCCCTTCCGGTCTCGGACCCGTTCGGCCTCGCGATCCGTGGGGACCGGCTGCTCCTGCTCTGAGGCAGCGAGCGGGGCGCCTCCACCGCTCCCCGGTGGAATGGCCTGCACCACATCCGGCTGACGGACCACGAGGCTGTCGTCGTGGGCCGCGAGGACCTGGTCTTCCCGAACGGAGACCCCGTCAGGCGCTACGCCCGCCCCGTCTGCCGGGGTCCGCACGTCTTCCTGCGTACTCTTCGCACGTCGCGGCAGTGGTGGGTGCTTACCGCGCCGTAGCCTCCCCCGGCGACCTGGCACCACGACGACACGGGTCGGCCTGCTGGCGCAGGCAACCCCGCCGGCGCCGAGCTCCTGGTCGTGGACGTCGCCCGGCCGGCGTTCGCGGACTCGGCGTTCCTGAGCGTGTTGGTTCGCCTGCGCCGCACCCGGCGGCTGGTTCTTGGGGGTCCGGTGCCGGATCAGTTGCGGCGGTTGGTGGAGATGACGGGCGTACTGCCGCTGTTCGAGATCCGGGACGGCGCCGGACCGGCTTGACCGGGCGATGCACGGGGGTGTGAGGCCCGGCGGTGGGTTCCCGGCAGGGGGCCACCGCCGGGAGGCCGCGCGGGGTGCGGGGGACACCGGACGCGCGGCAATAGGGGCAACGGCTCTCGTGCCGTGAGGGTCATGTTCCGTCTCTGCCGATGTGGCCCGTGTCTCAAGCGATCTGGTCCGATTCGCCTTTGGTCGCGGGCGATCGGGTTCAGCGACAGAGCGCCATGATGGATCGTCGAAGTCGGCGTCCTGGGATACTGACCGGCGCATTCCGTGCGTACTGTTCAGGCCGTGATCATCCTCAAGTGTCTGCTCATCGGACTGGGTTTCCTGTGCATGCCTGTTGTCTGGTTCTGTCGGTCGCTCTTCCTCGGCTCGACTTCGGGTGTGCGGGAGTTCAAGGAGCTGGAGGACATGGGTGTAGAGAGCCACGCGCGTCTGACGTACTTGGAGCCGTTCGGTACCCGCGGCTCCGCCAGTGCCGTGTACGAAATCGAGGTGCCGGGCGGTGACAACGTCCGCAAGCAGACGGGTGTGACGGCCACCCCCGACCTGGTGATCGGCGGCACGTATCCGATCGTTCGTCACCACCAGCTTCCGACCCGGTCGTATGTGGGCACCATGGAAGAGGTCGTCGACTGGCGCAAGACCCATGAGAAGGCTGCGGCGGGGGCCAAGCGCATCGGCCGCATCGCAGCCGCACTAGCCGTCGTCTCCCTCGTGAGTGGTGTCCTGATCGTTGCCTTGGTGTGACGCCGGTCGTCGGATGCCAATGCACGTTTTCCGCTGAGCGCCGTAGTTGGCCGGACGGGCTTCCCAATGGAGAAGTCAAGGCAGCTTGGGCGTCCGCGGCGGGTTACTGACCTTGAAGTCGTCTTGTCGTAGGGGCTGACGACTGGCGATCGTCGCGGTATGCCGGGTATATGAGGTATCCGCAGGGTGGGGGTCTGACCGCGGAGAGGCAAGCCTTCCGCGAGCGGATCCGGATGGAAGCAGCGGTGATGTTCGCGGCCGGGCGGGGTAGCACGGACATCGCGAAGGAGTTACGGGTCAGCGTCCGGTCGGTCCAGCGGTGGCGGCAGGCCTGGAAGACGGGCGGCCCGAACGGGGTCCGGTCGCGCGGCCCGGCGTCGAGGCCCAAGCTGAGCAACGCGCTGTTCGCGGTGCTTGCGGAGGAGCTGGCCAAGGGCCCGGTCGCGCACGGCTGGCCAGACCAGCGATGGACGCTGGCCAGGATCAAGACTCTGACAGGTCGCAGGTTCCACAAGTCGATGACGATGTCGGGGATCTCGCAGATGCTCCGGCGCCGTGGCTGGAGCCACCAGGTTCCGGCCCGTCGCGCTGTCGAGCGGGACGAGGCGGCCGTGGCCGACTGGGCGAAGGAGGTGTGGCCGCACCTGGAACCACCGCGGCGGCGGTCGGGGCCTGGATCGTCTTCGAGGACGAGGCCGGGTTCTCGATGACGCCGCCGACCTCCCGCACCTGGAGCCTGCGCGGATCCACCCCGGTCATCCGGGTCCGCGGACGCTCTCAGCGCCGCTTCTCCATCGCCGCCCTGTGCTGCTACAAACCGCGAAGAACGCTCCCGCCTGATCTACCGGCCCAAACGACACACGGACACAAGGCCGGGGGCCGCAAGAGCTTCGCCTGGACCGAGTACCGCGACCTCCTCATTGCCGCCCACCGGCAACTCGGCGCACCCATCGTCCTGGTCTGGGACAACCTGAACGTCCACAAAGACCGCCGCATGCGGGCCTTCGTCGACGCTCAGGACTGGGTCACCGCCTACCACCTGCCGCCTTACGCACCCGACCTCAACCCCGTGGAAGGAATCTGGTCGATCCTCCGCCGGACCACCCAGGCCAACACGGCCTGCGCCGACCCCGACCACCTCATGCGCCGGCTCCGCCATGGCCTCCGCCGGATCCAGTACCGCAGCGAGATCATCGACGGATGCCTTACCGCCACCGGCCTCACCCTCACGTCTGGACCCGACGCCCCCTGAAGCCGCGCTCAACGAACCGGACGCGGGACCCCGACCGGTGATCTCACGGGTGTCGAGTACAAGCTCAACCAGACCCCGGAACCGAGGACCACACTCCGAACCACTGCTCGGCGCCGAACTCCTCGAACCGCTCCACCTCGGTGAACCCCAGTTTCACCGCGAGACTTACCGAACGGTCGTTGGCCACCTGAGTGCAGAGCACCACCGGCTCGCTGGGAAACGCGTCAGCGAACCAGCCGAGCGCCGCCGAGCACGCCTCAAAGGCATACCCACGTCCCCAGGCCTTGGGCAGGAGCATGTAGCTGAGCTCGGCCTCCCCTGCATCAGGATGGACGTGCCCCGGACGCTCCGCGTCCCGTCGGTCGAGCGTGACGATCCCGAGCACCGCCCCGTCGTGACCGACTACGAATACGCCGGGGCGCCGTCCGGGCACTTCAGGTAGTTCATTCTCAAGCTCAGCACGTGGTCGGGGGCCACCGAGGTACGTCCGCACCTCTGACGAGGCGAACAGGTCAATGAACGCCGCACGATCCCGGCCCGACGACTCGCGGAGCACGAGCCGCTCGGTCCGCAGCGGTGCGGGCGGCCACACAACGGGTCCAAGCTCAGCCATGAGAGCAACCTACAGACGCTGCCCTATCGCAGGAGCATCAGGCCACGACATCACGCCTTCAACCTCAGTAGCGGAGTAACTCCTGGGCGACCGGCCACGGCAACCGCTGGGTGTCGTGGCTCGCTCGCAGTCAGGTGAGTATGGATGAATAGTGCAACGCGTATTCTCCACGGATGCCTCTCAACCAGTACGTCTATTTTGCTCTGACCAGCCGACGTATCACCCCGCAGGAGATAACTGAGGCGCTGGGTATCGAGCCTGACGAGACGCGAGTGCACAACCGGCGCCGCCTCCCCGTCGACCCGGCGAGACCCTTCAGCCAAAGCTGGAAAGTCGTGTGCAGGGAGCCGGGCCTGTGCGTGGACGAACAGATCGCGCATGTTCTGGACCGCCTCCGGCCACAGACCGATCGCATAGCCGAGCTCATGAAGCGGTTCAACCAAGCAGAAGACGAAGAGGAACAAGGTTTGGACGCCGTGCTGGAGGTCGTGCGCTACTTTAACGACGACGAGCAGCACGACGAGGCCAGGCAGCCGGAGGAGAGGGACAAGCCCAACCTCTTCGGCTGGGCGCTGGACCGCGAAGCAATCGCCTTTCTTGCGGCCACCGGTGCGGTTCTGGACGTCGATGAGTACGACATGACCCCTTCCACACCCACATACTGAACTCCGACGAGGAGCATGGGACGGGTCACGTCGAGTGCGCCTACCTACTCCTACCGTGCTCGGTGCGTGGGGAACACGACACGACTCCGGGACCAGGTCAGAGCACCGTGGCCAGTGATGGCACGACCTCATAGCGCCGCCGGTCCCGAATCAGGGCCCATAGGACGTTGACGCGGCGGCGGGCGAGGGCGATCACGGCCTGGGTATGGCGTTTCCCCTCGGCTCGTTTGCTTCGTAGAAGGTTCGGGAGTTGGGGTCGTAGCGGATGCTGGTGAGGGCGGACATGTAGAAGACGCGCTGGAGGCCGCGGTGGTAGTGGCGAGGCCGGTGGAGGTTGCCGCTCTTCTTCCCCGAGTCGCGCGGTGCCGGCGCGAGCCCGGTAAAGGCGGCGAGCCGGTCAGGGGTCGCGAAGAAGGCGAGGTCACTGCCCACGCTGGCGAGGAACTCGGCGCCGAGGAGCGGTCCGATGCCGGGCATGCTCGTGATGATCTCCGCGAGGTCCTGGGCGCGGAAGCGGTCCTCGATGAGCCGGTCGGCCTCCGCGACCTTCTCGTTCAACACCCGCACGTCAACGGCTAGGGTCCGCACCAGCTGGGCGATGACCGCCTCGCCGGGGACCGCGGTGTGCTGCTGTTCAGCGGCCTCGACTGCCGTCGTCGCGAGCTCCTCTGGACTGCGGACGCCCCGAGCGCGATACCAGTGTCAACTCCACCGGCGAGGTGACCGGACCATCGACACACAACGCCGCATCGCTCAGCTCGAACAACTCATCCCGTGGGGCAGTCAGGCACTTGTAGCACCATGGCCGGAAGCGTGCCCCTCCGCGAAAGCTTCCTGCCGGACATTGTGATCCGGCAGACTCACCTCTGGCGGCCTTGGGACGTCGTGCGACGTGGTGAAACTCGCGCTCTGATCAGCACGAAGGATCACGCCAAGGCCGCCCCTGCGTCCGCCGAACTCCCTCCTAGGCGATCAATTTCGGGACGCCGTTCGAGGCCGGAAGAAACAGAACAGGCTGAGGAGGATCAGCGGGCGATGTCCTGATTCGGGCGCCGCGCGGGGCACCGTAAGGTAGCGGAAGTCCTAGCCTGACGCGTTCACCGGGCAGGTCCGGATTTTGATTTCGGCCGTCAGTTGATGGCGAGAAGGCGTTCGATCCAGTTGCAGCGTGCCGCGACGGCGGCCCTGCTGATCCGCGCCTCGGGGGCTTTCCGGTCGAAGGAGTGGATTCCGCCGGGCCACACGTGCATCTCGGCTTTGCCGCCGGCCTGCCAGATCCGGTCGGCGTAGGCGAGGATTTCGTCGCGCAGGCACTCGGCTGAGCCGACGTCGAGGAACGCGGGCGGCAGGCCGGTCAGGTCGGTGGCGCGGGCGGGCGCGGCGTACTGCGGCACATCAGCTCCGCCCTGGGCGTCGCCGAGCAGCGAGCTCCAGGCGAACCCGTTGTGGCTGCGGTCGAAGAGTTCGACGTCGTCCATCTGCAGGGCCGAGGCGCTGTCGTTACGGTCGTCGAGCAGGGGGGCAATCAGCAGTTGGCCGAGCAGGCGGGGACCGCCATTGTCGCGCACGTACAGGGCGAGCGCGGCGCTGAGGCCGCCGCCGGCGCTGGAGCCCGTGATGATAATGCGCTCCGGGTCGATGCCGAGCTCCTCCGCGTGGTCGGCGACCCACATCAGGCCGGCGTAGGCGTCGTTGATCTGGGCGGGGTAGGGGTGCTCGGGCGCGAGCCGGTAGCCGATCGAGATCAGCGTGGCCCCGAACCGCTCGGCCGTGTCGAGTATCTGGTCGAGCCCGATGCGGTGATCGCTACAGTAGAAGCCACCGCCGTGGATGAAGTAGAGCGCCGGCCGCGATGCGGGCGCCGCGCCGGAGGGCGTGCACACCAGCAGCGGGACCTCGGGGGCGCCGTCCAGGCCGGGCACCGAAGGCTGGGAGACGACGAAGCGTCCGCCCTCGCTGAGGTCCTCGAGCGCCGCCACCGCGGCGTCGACCTCCGCGCGGATCACCGACAGCTTCTCAAGGCTCATCGGCCCCAAGTCCGGTTCCTCCGCCAGGTAGGCGTCATAGGCGACCTGAACTTCGACATCGAGGGGAACGGGAACGGCGGGCACGGCCTGACCAGGTTCAAGATCCATGCGCGGACGGTAGCGGCCTTGTTCCCTTCGCGTCATTCGATTTTCAATGCCTCGCCGGTCGCGCAGCAGGTCTTCAGCCCTGGCGTGAGTTGGGGGGTTGCTTCCGGGCGGCCCGGGCCTCGGCGCCGGCGAGCCACTTGTAGTAGCTCGACCGGTTCACGTCCAGGATCTGGCAGAGCCGCTTCACCTCATGGGTGGCCCGGTGGTCGTCCAACGAAACAGTGACCCTTTTGACCGTTCTCAGCGTCTTCGTGACGCTGGGCATGGGGCAGGGCAGCGCACTCGCCGTGCAGAGTGCCAAATTGAGCGGGACCGAGGCGAAGCTTCGCGCGGCCGAAGCGAAGATCGATGCCGATCTGCTCGTTCACATCGTCCAGGGCACCGCCAGGGTGTCCGGCTGCGACAAGCGCTCGTTCCTGGAGAAGCCGTCCTGCCACCGCGAGTTCGCGAACAAGGCCCTCAAGGTCGGCGCGGGCGTGGGGATGTTCGCGTACGGAGTTCACTACGCGCACAAGGACACGGTCCAGCAC
>NZ_JBEZKS010000125.1:0-6791 GCF_040651775.1 Streptomyces sp. NPDC048383 | reverse complement strand
AGAGGCGCTCGACCATCCCCGAGCGCTGGCAGCGTCCGGGACCCACCACGGAGGCGGACCGGCCGACGCCGACCCCCCGGACCCCGAACGCACCCCAAAGCCACCTGTGGCGGATGGGTACGCCAGGAGCCGACGGCCTCGACCGAACGCCCGGCACCGGGCAGACCGCGCCGCCGAAGCCGCGGGGGCCAAAAGCGCCCGCAAGCCACCTTTGGCAGACGGGCGTGCCCCAAACCCCCGCCGGCCAAGCCGTCCGCCCCCGGCCGACCTCCGCCCCCGCCCCGGACTTCCGCCCCCCGACCCCGGACCGGGGCCTCGGCGACTGAAATCCTCAAGTACCTGGTCACCAAAAGGTCGTTATGGGCGGGCACCTCGGACGCGTCCCAGTGGAGGCTGTCGCGCCAGGCCTGGAGCAGCGGTGCAGGAGAACAAGGCCGGCTCTGTCCGTCTTCGGCCACGGCAGCATTCCGGACCGGCACGCCGGCAGGCGCAGCACAGCGCGAAGGGCACTCGCTCGACCTACCTCCTTGGGTGGAATGATCACGGTGTGTCTGGTGTGATCACGACAAGCCCTCGGCTGAGCAGGCAAGGATCCCCTCCGGACGGGCCGACTGCCGACAACCTACTCTTCGCGCAGGAATTCCCGCAGGTCAGCGGCTACGGCGGTCATCCCCTCACCAGCCTCGATCACGGTCGTCACGGTGCAGTTCCAGTCGCCGGGGAAGAAGCCGGATCGCAGCGTCCAGCCCAGATACACATGGCCGCCCGAGCCGAACGTCGCCGTCACGATCAGGTGGTTGTTGTCCCAGACTCGCTCGCCCTCCCAACCACGGAAGTCACGCGCGAGGCCATCGAAGAACTCGCTCATGGTGTCCCAGACCGTCACTGTGACGGTCTCGAGCCGTGCACGCACACCGCTAGCGATGACCTCCACAGCGAAAGCGAACTCGTACTCATCTGCCCGCGACCAGTCGAACAACCGGACAGAGGGCGCCTGCGCCCCTGGCCCCCGAACGACAACCTCGAACTGCCCTGGAACCACCTCGATCAGACTCATCCACCGAACCATACGGACGCCGCCAGTCGACGTCACCGCCATCCCCTGCCTCCTGCTGCTAGCTCTCACCAACAAGCGTTCTTCGTTCGGGAGGCACCCCGCGGCGATCTCTGTTGTCCGAGCTGGGTCTAGAGCGTGTCCCTTTGATGGGTTGAGCAGTTGATCGGACATGCCTATTAGATTAGTGATCACTGATGCGATGTGGGACCGGATCGAGCCGCTGATGCCGGCTGATCCGGTCCGCGGACGACGAGGGGCCAACCACCGGCGGACCCTGGAAGCCATCGCGTGGAAGTACCGCACCTGCTCACCCTGGCGTGACCTGCCAGAAGAGCTGGGTCCGTTCCAAACGGCGCACAAGCGCCTGATCAGGTGGGCCGTGGACGGCACATGGGAGCGGGTTTTTGCGGCGCTCCTTGCGGTGGCGGATGCCGATGGCGACGTGGAATGGACGGTCTCGGTGGACTCCACCGTCTGTCGGGCTCACCAGCATTCGGCCGGAGCCAGGAAAAGGGGGCGCCCGGCCGGTCCGAGCCCGCTGATCACGCGCTCGGACGCTCCCGGGGCGGCTTGAGCACAAAGGTCCACCTGGCCAGCGACGGTCGGGCACGGCCTCTGTCCATCCACGTCACCGCGGGCCAGGCCGGTGACGCGCCGGCCTTCGAAGCGGTCATGGGCAGAATCCGGATCCCTCGAAAGGGACCCGGCCGACCAAGGACCCGCCCAGCAATCGTCCTTGCGGACCGCGCCTACTCTTCCCGAGCGATCCGTGGACACCTTCGCCGGCGTGGCATCCGTGCGGTCATCCCACAGCCAGGCGATCAGAGCCGTCACCGTTTGCGGCGAGGCCGCGCCGGAGGCCGCCCGCCCGGCTTCGACGCCGAGACATACAAGCAGCGCAACACCGTCGAGCGGTGCATCGCCCGACTCAAGCAGTGGCGCGGCCTGGCAATGCGGACGGACAAACTCGCCATCGCCTACCAGGCCGCACTCCACCTTGCTGCCATTCTCATCTGGACCCGGCGCTGAGCAAGGCGTCCAAAGGACTTCTCAGACCAGCCCATGGACGACGAGCCGGTTCTGTTCGCCGTCGAAGATGCCGGCCAGGACATCGGCCTCCCGCCGATCCCCACCGAAGAGACCTTGCTGGTCGACGTGCACGATGAGAATGTCGTGACTGTCGATCACCTCGGAGATGCCCCGGGTCTCGATCGTGTCCGACCACGCGTCCAGGTTCCGGCCGAACCACTCCGGCAACCCGCACGGCTCGGCAACCGCATACCAGAAGTCGTTGAGTGTCTCGATCGGCCGACCGCGCAGGTCAACGATCAGCTCGCTGCTCGTCATTGCAGCAGACTAGCCAGCCCCCCGCCACGAGGCACTCACCGGTCAAAGAGACAGGCTCTAGTCCGCCCCGCGCGCCCGGGCATCATCCCCACCGTTCGGTGTCTACGGTGGCAGCGAAGGTGTTCGTCCCGCGCGCCCGGGGATCAGCCCGCCGGACAGCCCGTGATCACGGGCAAGAAGGTGTTCGCCCCGCGTGCCCGGGAATCACGCCGCCGCCCTACGGTGACGTCCTGGCGCAACCTCCTGGAGGCTGCCCGCAGGGAGCACGACCGGGCGGCCCGTGCCGCAGACGGTCCGGGCTGGCAAGCGGCCGGCTGACGAGGTCAATCCGCATGCCGGTGGCGCCCCCGCTGTCACACTTCCGCGTCGAGGGGAATCGCCACCACACTTCCCAGGCTCAGCGGCGGGATGGACTGACCCGGCTGCGGCTCCTGGCGATGCCACTGCTGGCCGGTCTTACCTGTTCCCACGTTCGCCGGGCCCTCCGGCTCGCGCCACTCCACGACGGCGCCGGGAAACTGCTCCTCGGCCCGCCGGTCGCACCACTCGAGGGCGTCGTCGAGCTTGCTGAACAGGGCTCGGCCGACGCCCGCGAACGTGGCGAGGAAGTTGATGGTCGGATCGCTCATGAGTGGTGAGCGTAGACGCGATGCGGCAGCCACTTCCCAGACGGTCGGACCTGGCCACGCACATGGCCAGAATCAGCCTCTCCCGGACCATCCGCTTCACGTGCAGGACCACACCGAAATGAGGCCGCGGTCGCGTCATGCTTCGCTGTGAGCCGCCCGTGGGCCTACTGCAGTGCGTTCAACTCCGCGTCGATGTAACCGAACTCGCGAGCCATGTACACCAGGGCCCTCCTGGTCAGGTCCCGGCGCTGGGAGGCGGGGACAAGGGGGTCGCCGGTGATCGTGACGGCCATCATGGGCCGACTGCCGTCACCGGTCCCGAACGGCGCCAGGTCGACGAGGGTGTCCAGGGCGGGCAGGACGCCGTTCGTTGCGGGCCGTTCGCTGCTGAGCCGGAGCTCAGTGGTGGGCGGTGCCGACCACGGCAGATGCCCGGCGTCGACGAGGCCGGGCAGCAGCCCGGCGGCTGTCTCCCACGCGCTCAACAAGGCCGCCTGAGCTTCCTCCAGGTGCAGCTGCGTGTCCCAGCCGGTGCCGACGGTCGCAGCCCAGGCCGCGGAATCCTCGACCACGAGCCCCGCGCAGGCGACCACGGTGGACTCCATCGACGTCGGCAGGGCGAACATGACGCCGGCCCTCACAGCGGGTGCGCCGTCCGGGCTGCTGATCGTGCACGGGTAGGCGGCTGTACGGGAGGAGTTCCTCCTGTACTCACCCCGCTCCCACCGGGCGGCGGGCAGATTCGCCCCTCGGCGCTGCGACAGCATCGTCAGCGCACCGGACAACGCGCTGACCGGGAGCTGCTGCTCGATCTCGTGACGCCGCTGTGTGGTGATCTCCAGGGCGTCCGGACCGGCCCAGGGGAGATTCACCACGGCCCGCAGACGCAGAGCCGGCGTCTGGCCGGCGGTCCAGTTCGACGCCGCCCGGCCCTGATGGAGACTGAACCGGGGGAGGGGCTGCCATCGCCACGCGCCGTTCTCCGGCCGCGCCAAGCGGCCCGCACCCCACGATCCGCTGTCAAGGTCCACGCTCTGCGCGTCGGCCGGAAGCACCCACGACCGGCCGTCGGCCGCGGGCGCGACGGGGTAGCCCACGGCCGCGAGCGGGTCTCGGCCCGCGGCGCCGTGGCCGGCTTCGGTGATCGCCTGCCAGACGGGCGCGGCGACCGCGACCGGCGGGCGACCGGGAACCAGGCACAGGACCCACCCCGGTTCCTCGTCGCGGACATGGTGCAGGTCCTGCATGGCGGCCGGCCCGTGGGCCCACGCCTCCCCGGCCGGCTGGCCGAGCCCGGACCCGGCCAGCTGGCGGTGCGCGTCGCGCAGCTCGCGCTCCCGGTCCGGCAGGCCCTGTCCGATCCGTATGGCGGCCGGTTCGGCGCTGGCCACGGTTTCGCGCACCAGCTCGGCGAGCGCCTGAGGCGTCGGCATGCCGGAGGCCCGCACGCCGGCGGAGAGCAGCTGCTGAATCTCGTTCCGCAGCAGCCAGTGTGTGCTGTCCCCGTCCCGCACGGGCACAGCGACCGTGTCCGGCCGGACCGAGCTGGCCTTCCCGACCGGTGCCGGCACGACGAAGAGGGTGTCGACGGCCTGTGCCGGGACGTGGATGAACACCACCCGCTCGTCCTTGCCCGACCAGCCGACCCGGACCCCGCGCAGCGACGGCGTGATCTGGGCGCGGATCAGCTTGCGGACCTGGTCCAGGTTCACCGCTGAGGACTCGACACCAACGATGTGGTCAAGCACTTCCTCGTCGTGCTCCGGACGTGTCGCGATGCCGATGATGATGACGCCGCCGCCCCCGTTGGCGAAGGCGGTCACGTCCTTGGCGAGCTCTTCGACCGCGCGCGGACTATCCAGCTGGTAGGGCCGGACCTTCGCGTCGAGCCACTGCGTCTCGCGCAGTTCGAGGAGGGAGCCCGGCTCGTGAGCATCCAGCGCGGCCAGCGCGCTCGTCAAATCCATCGACACCCCGGCAGTATCCACCGGTGCCACGGCCTCCGGCGGCCGGTTTCCCAGTTCCTGTCCACCCAGGAGCTGGGCGTAGCTCTTACCTGCCGTCCGGCCCGCCGGGGGCTGGTCCCCAGGACAGTGAGCGGGTGGGGCCGCTCACCCCTCCATGGGTTCGAGGACGACATCGATCGTCAGGGCGAACCGGGGTCGTGTGGTGCGTCCGGTGCCTTGCGCCGCCTGGAGCGTCCGGTCACTGCTGCTGCCGAGCCACAGGCCCACGACCAGATCGGGCAGGTACTGCTCCATGGGCACCGCTGCGTGCCGGACGACCGTGTGGCCGACGGTGAACTGCTGGGAGGAGGGGAGGGCGGTGGCACCCTCGACGGCGGCGAGGAACTTCGCCGGAACCACGAGAACATCACCGGTGCCCCGGATCAGCCAGTACACGGCGCTGGCGCTGTGCTCCAACAGGTCGTGCAGCTGACGGCGTTTGACGGTCCAGGTGTCGCCGCGCCCGGAGCGGCCGGGCATCAGGGCGGTGGACTTCTTCACCTGGACGAGGTCTCCCGTCCGCAGATGGAGTTGGCCGGGTACGCGAATGTCGACGACGACGCCGATGTCGGCGCCGTTGGTCCGTTCCTCCTTCTTGGTCACGGTGCGGTGGCCGACCCGCAGATGCGGGCCGCCGACGCCGGTCAGCCGGGTGTGGGCGGGCAGGGCGGTGAACTCGCGGACGAGGCCGGCGAGCAGCGTGGCCGTGAGATGTTCCTCCTCAGCGGCCCCGAGGTCGCCCATGGAACCGGCGAACTCGGCAACCGCACGGCGGGCTGCGCCCCGCACGAGGTCCTCCAGGCCGTGGTCGGCGAGCCAGGTGGACGACGGAGCGCCCAGCGGTCGCGGGAAGGCGCTGCGGCGGTCGTCGACCGAAGCGGACAGGATGTCGAGCAGTCGCTCTTCCAGCGGCCGCGAAGACGCCATCGCGGCCTGCAGGCCTGCGGCACGGAGCTGGACGCAGAGGACCGGGCTACGGCTACAACGGCCGACCGCCTGCCGGACCGTGGGGTGCGCGTCGGCGAGCGCGACGGTGAGCGCGACGTCCAGACTCCTCAACTGCGTCCCCCAGAGCAGGAGCCACTCCAGCGAGCGCGCCCACGCCCCCGGGCGGGCCCGCTTGTCCACACGCGCACGCAGTCCGGCCGCCGCCACCGGGTCCTGCTCGCCGGCCAGTAGCGCCAGATCGCACCACAGCGCGGCAAGCCGTTGGTCCACCTCGCCGTCGAGGTGCTGCAGCAGGCGATAGGTCAACATCGCATGGCGGCCGCGATCGCTCTCACGCCGCTGATTCGCCCGCGCGAGCCCAACAGCGACCGCCGTAGGAACGGGCAGCACGGCGGCGACCGCGGGGGTGGCCCACATCGCCCACTTCACGACTAGCGGAGGGCCGCCGGGCCACGGCCACCCCATCATCGGGCGGTCAGCGCACTCGACCAGCAGGAGATTCTCCACCCAGGCCCGATGTGAGCCGGCGAATGCGGCGAAGGCATCCGGGTCCAGCCGGGTCAGCTCTTCCACATCGGACGGAGTGGCACTCAACGCCGCTCGGCAGCAGCCGAAGCACGTTGGAACGATACGGCGATGATCGGGGCAGGACTCCACCCCCAGACTTTACGGCTCCCGCACCCTCGCGGGCCGGGCAGCCAGGGACATCCGCCTAGGTTCTGTTTCTTGGATCAGCTGCGGAGCCAGATGATGAGGGTCGCGAGGGTGACGGTCCCGAGGTAGACGTAGGCACGTTTGTCGTAG
>NZ_JBEZKS010000124.1:0-6880 GCF_040651775.1 Streptomyces sp. NPDC048383 | reverse complement strand
GGCGAGCGGGCGCTGGTACGGGTCCCGCCCGGGAGCGGGGCCGCGCTGGCCGCCGCCCTCAAGTCGGCGCAGCCCGCCCCTCTGCCCCGCCGCCGGTCAGCCGATGTCCGGCGGGTCGATGCGGACCCGGATCGCCTCCGCCGCCGGTACCCCGCGTGCCATCCGGGCGGCCTGCGCCGACTTGAGGGCGGCGGCCAGCGCGGCCCCGCTCCCGGGCGGGACCCGTACCAGCGCCCGCTCGCCTGGCGAGGGCTCCCCGCGCCGGCCGGGCAGCGGCACCGGGCCCAGGACCTCCGCGTCGGGCGGCAGGGCGGCGGCCGTGAGGAAGGCCTCCAGGGCGTCCCCCCGGCCGGCCACGGCGGCCATCCGGGACACCGGCGGGAACCCCAACTGGGCGCGCTCCGCGAGTTCCCGTACCGCGTGCCCCACCGGGTCCCAACGGACCAGGGCCTGCACGGGCCGCAGCGTCGGCTCGGCGACCACCACCACCTGCCCGTCCGCCCGTACCAGGGACGAGGCGGCGATCCAGCGGCGCAGCGCCTCCTCCCCCGCCCGCAGGTCGGGCCGGGTCAGCATGGCCCAGCCGTCGAGGAGCAGGGCGGCCGCGTATCCGGCGCCCGTCGCCACCGGTTCGGCGCCCGGCGTGCACACCACGAGGGCGGGCCGGTCCGGCACCTCGTCCAGGACGTGGTCGCGCCCGGAGGTGCGTACGGGTACGGCCGGAAAGGCCCGCCCGAGCTCTTCGGCGGTCCGCCGGGCGCCCACCACCTGGGCCCGCAGCCGGAACCCGCCGCACTCCTCGCAGTGCCAGGCCGGCTCCGCGCGCCCGCACCACCCGCAGTACAGATCCCGTTGGTCGGGCGCCTCCAGCGGTCCCGCGCACACCGTGCAGCGGGCCGGGGCGCGGCAGCGTTCGCAGGCCAGGCGTGGCACGTAGCCGCGCCGCGGCACCTGGACCAGGACGGGGCCGGACTTGAGGCCCTCCCGGACGGTTTCCCAGGCCAGGCTCGGCAGTCGCGCGGCCCGGGCCGCGCCGTCGCGGGCGAGGAGTTCGTCGCCCACGGTCCGGATCTTGGGCACCGCGGCGCGCACGGTCGCCCGGTCGGCGGTCAGCGGCCGGGCCCACCCGGACTCGACCAGTTGGGCGGCCTCGACGGTGCAGCTGGTGCTGCCGGCGAGGAAGGCGCAGCCGTCGGTGACCGCCCGCAGTTCGAGTACCTCCCGGACGTGCGGGAAGGGGGCGTGGTCGTCGGAGTGGCTGGAGTCGCCGTCGTCCCAGACGGCGACGAGCCCGAGGTCCCGTACGGGGGCGAACATCGCGGCCCGGGTACCGACGACGGCGCGCACGGAACCCCGGCTGACCGCCAACCACTGCCGGTAGCGCTTCTCGGGGCCGGATTCGGCGGTGAGCAGCGCGTGCCGACCTTCGCCGAGCAGGGCGGTGAGTGCCGCGTCGACCCGGGAGGCGGTCCGCCCGTCGGGGACGACGGCGAGGGCGCCGCGACCGGAGGCGAGGGTGGCCGCCATGGCGCGGGCCAGTTCGTCCGCCCAGCCGGGGCCGGGCAGGGCCGTCCAGACGGCGCGGGGGGTGCCGCCGCCGGCGAGGGCGCGCAGGAAGCCGGGGCCGGCGCCGTAGCGCTCCCAGCCCGCGGGGTCGGGCGCGGGGGGCGGGGGCAGCGGCTCGGGCGAGGGCTTGGCCTCGGCGCGGGCGTTGCGCGGGGGCAGGGCGAGCTGGAGGACGTCGGCGAGGCTGCCCGCGTACCGGTCGGCGACGGCCTGGGTCAGGGCCAGCATGCGGGGGCCGAGGACCACCTCGGGCGAGACGACCTGGGCCAGGGCGGCCAGGGCCCCGTCGTAGTCGGACTCGGCGCGCCGCTCGACGATGAACCCGTCGATGAGGCCGCCGCCCTCGCGGCGCCCGCCGTGCACCCGGTGGGCGCCGGCGCCGAACCGGACGCGGACGCGGACGCCGGGCTGCGCCACCTCGGCGAGTTCGGCGGGCACGGCGTAGTCGAACGGCCGGTCGAGGTGCAGGACGCCCTTGTTGACGAGGACCCGGGCGACCGGGAGTTCCTCGGCGAGGGCCGCTCCGCGCCAGGTCCGCGGTTTGGCCTTGGGGGCCTTGGCCTTCGCCTCGGCGACCATCTCCCGGATCAGGGCGAGCTGTTCCGGCGGGGAATCGTTCGCGCTGCTCACCCTGCATTCTTACCAAATGACACCGACAGCGAACGGCCCCGGACCGACGGGTCCGGGGCCGTTCGTCAGGTGCGGTACCCCGCGGGTCGCCTACAGACCGGCGGCGGCGCGCAGGGCGTCGACGCGGTCGGTGCGCTCCCAGGTGAAGTCGGGGAGTTCGCGGCCGAAGTGGCCGTACGCGGCGGTCTGCGCGTAGATCGGGCGCAGCAGGTCCAGGTCGCGGATGATCGCGGCCGGGCGGAGGTCGAAGACCTGGCCGATGGCGTCCTCGATCTTCTGGACGTCGACCTTGGCGGTGCCGAAGGTCTCCACGAACAGGCCGACGGGCTCGGCCTTGCCGATCGCGTACGCGACCTGGACCTCGCAGCGCGAGGCCAGCCCGGCCGCGACGACGTTCTTCGCGACCCAACGCATGGCGTACGCGGCGGAACGGTCGACCTTGGACGGGTCCTTGCCGGAGAAGGCGCCGCCGCCGTGGCGGGCCATGCCGCCATAGGTATCGATGATGATCTTGCGGCCGGTCAGGCCGGCGTCGCCCATCGGGCCGCCGATCTCGAAGCGACCGGTCGGGTTCACCAGCAGCCGGTAGCCCTCGGTGTCCAGCTTGATGCCGTCCTCGACGAGCTGCGCCAGCACGTGCTCGACGACGAACTCGCGGATGTCGGGCGCGAGCAGCGAGTCCAGGTCGATGTCCGCGGCGTGCTGCGAGGACACGACGACGGTGTCGAGGCGGACGGCCTTGTCCCCGTCGTACTCGATGGTGACCTGGGTCTTGCCGTCGGGACGCAGGTACGGGATGGTCCCGTTCTTGCGGACCTCGGACAGGCGGCGGGAGAGCTTGTGCGCGACGTGGATCGGCAGCGGCATCAGCTCGGGGGTCTCGTCGCAGGCGTAGCCGAACATCAGGCCCTGGTCGCCGGCGCCCTGCTTGTCGAGCTCGTCCTCGTCGCCCTCGACCCGCTTCTCGTACGCGGTGTCGACGCCCTGCGCGATGTCCGGGGACTGCGCGCCGATGGACACCGAGACGCCGCAGGAGGCGCCGTCGAAGCCCTTCTTCGAGGAGTCGTAGCCGATCTCCAGGATCTTCTCGCGGACGAGCTGCGCGATCGGCGCGTACGCCTTCGTCGTCACCTCGCCGGCGATGTGCACGAGACCGGTCGTGATGAGAGTCTCCACGGCCACACGCGAGGTGGGGTCCTCGGTGAGGAGCGCGTCGAGGATCGTGTCGCTGATCTGGTCAGCGATCTTGTCGGGGTGACCCTCGGTCACGGACTCCGAGGTGAACAAGCGACGGGACACAACGCTCCCTGGGGTTGCAGCGGCTGCTGGCTGATCATTTGGCGGAACCACATCGGGGGCTGCGCCCGATCACGTTCCTGGTGCAGTTTATCGGTCGCCACCGTTTGCCGGACCACCCGTCTCGCCTTATGGGAGCCATGTGACCTGCGGCACTCCATTCTTACGCACCGGGCGTCCCGCGAAAAGGGCGACGCTCAGTCGCGTCCGGCGGCCCGCGCGGGCGCGAGCCTCGGGACGACCTGGTCCCAGATCATGTCCGCCAAGGCTTCCTTCGGACCATGGGGAACCGGGGTCTCGGCGCCGTCGGAGGCGAGGATGACGGCCTCGTTCTCCTCCGAACCGAAGGTCTTGCTCTCCCCCACCTCGTTGACCACGAGGAGGTCGCACCCCTTGCGGCGGAGCTTCGCGCGGCCGTTGGCGAGGACGTCGTCGGTCTCGGCGGCGAAGCCGACGACGACCTGGCCGGCCGTCGCCCGCTCGGCGGAGATCTCCGCCAGCACGTCGGGATTGCGTACGAGCGCCACCGGCTCGGGCTCCCGCCCGTCCTGCTTCTTGATCTTCCCGTCCGCGTACCGGGCGGGCCGGAAGTCCGCGACGGCCGCCGCCATCACCACGGCATCGGCGTCGCCGACCGCCTTGAGCACCGCTTCCCGCAGCTGGAGGGCCGTGCCCACGCGGACGACGTCCGCCCCGGCCGGGTCGGCGAGGGCCGTGTTGGCGGCGATCAGGGTGACCCGCGCGCCCCGGGCGACGGCGGTCCGGGCGAGGGCGTAGCCCTGCTTGCCGGAGGAGCGGTTGCCGAGGAAGCGGACGGGGTCCAGGGGCTCGCGCGTCCCACCGGCGCTGATCACGACGTGCCGGCCGGCGAGGTCCGGCTCGCCGACGCCCCGGGCCAGGACCGTGCGGCAGACCTCGAAGATCTCCTCCGGGTCGGGCAGCCGCCCCTTGCCGGTGTCCTTGCCGGTGAGCCGGCCGACGGCGGGCTCGATGACGAGGGCGCCGCGCCTGCGCAGCGTGGCGACGTTCTCCTGGGTGGCGGGGTGCTCCCACATCTCGGTGTGCATCGCGGGCGCGAAGACGACCGGACAGCGGGCCGTGAGCAGCGTGTTCGTGAGCAGGTCGTCGGCCAGCCCGTGGGCGGCCTTGGCCAGCATGTCGGCGGTGGCCGGGGCGACGACGACGAGGTCGGCGGACTGGCCGATGCGTACGTGGGGCACCTCGTGGACGGTCTCCCAGACCTGCGTGGAGGCCGGGTTTCCGGACAGCGCGGCCCAGGTGGCCTCGCCGACGAAGTTCAGGGACGCCGCCGTCGGCACCACCCGTACGTCGTGTCCGGACTCGGTCAGCCGGCGCAGCAGTTCGCAGGCCTTGTAGGCGGCGATCCCGCCGCTGACCCCCAGCACGACCTTCGGCTTACCCACCACGCACTTCCGTTCAGGATCGATCTGTCGGTGACGCCCGTCGGACCCGTCGGACCCGTGAGGCCCGTCCGACCCTACGACACACCACAGGCCCGGCAGATGTCCTGCCGGGCCTGTGGTGAAGGAATCTCGGTGCCTTACTGAGCCGGGGCCTCGATGGCCTCGGAGGTCAGCAGACCCGCGTTGATCTCGCGCAGCGCGATCGAAAGCGGCTTCTCGTGGACGTGGGTGTCCACCAGCGGGCCGACGTACTCCAGCAGGCCCTCGCCCAGCTGGGAGTAGTACGCGTTGATCTGACGCGCGCGCTTGGCCGCGTAGATCACGAGGCTGTACTTCGAGTCCGTGGCCTCGAGCAGCTCGTCGATCGGCGGGTTGATGATGCCCTCGGGCGCAGTGATGGAAGAGGACACGCTCTACCTTCCGAAGATGGGTGATTGATCGAACGATCAAGAACTGACCGCGACCACAGGGTGGATCACATGCTCGATCGCGAAGTGGATCGCACGTTGAAAGACATGCCGCCGATCAACCATCGATCGACGCAATCAATCGATCAACGATCAGACGACATTCATCAAGGCTAGCAGCTCGCGCGCCACGTCCTCGACGGAGGTGTTGACCAGGGTGGTGTCGAACTCGGATTCGGCAGCGAGTTCGATCTTGGCGGTGGCGAGACGGCGCTCGATGACCTCCGCGGTCTCGGTGCCGCGGCCGGTGAGCCGGCGGACCAGTTCGTCCCAGCTCGGAGGGGCCAGGAAGACGAGCTGGGCGTCGGGCTTGGACTCGCGGACGAGCCGGGCGCCCTGGAGGTCGATCTCCAGCAGTACGGGCTCGCCGTTGTCCAGGCGTTCCAGCACCGCGCCGCGCGGTGTGCCGTAGCGGTTGCCCGCGAACTCGGCCCACTCCAGCAGCTCGCCGTTGGCGATCAGCTTGTCGAACTCGTCGTCGTTGACGAAGAAGTAGTGGACTCCGTGTCGCTCACCCGGCCGCGGCTTGCGGGTGGTGGCCGACACCGAGAGCCATACCTCGGGGTGGACTGTACGCATATGCGCGACGACCGTGCTCTTGCCGACCCCCGAGGGGCCGGAGAGCACGGTCAGCCGCGGACGAACCTCTGCTGCCATAGAGCGATTATCCAGCTTCTCGGGACTGCCTGAGAACGCCGGGAGAACTTCGGGCAACGCCTCAGGCGTTGCTACCGCCGAACTCACGCTCCAGAGAGGCGATCTGGTTGGAACCGAGACCTCGGACACGCCGGGACTCGGAGATGCCGAGGCGCTCCATGATCTGCTTGGCGCGGACCTTGCCGACGCCGGGCAGCGACTCCAGAAGGGCGGAGACCTTCATCTTGCCGATGACGTCGTTCTCCTGACCCATCTTGATGACGTCGTGGAGAGTGGCGCCGGAGTGCTTGAGTCGATTCTTCACCTCGGCCCGCTCCCGGCGAGCCGCGGCGGCCTTTTCGAGCGCTGCTGCGCGCTGTTCAGGGGTAAGGGGCGGAAGAGCCACGCCTACGTCACCTCGGATGTCGAACTGTCGGATACGGACCGGCACGGAGCCCCAGGGCACCACGCCGGGCGAGCCCCCGAACAGCGACAAAATTCGTTCGCTGCTCGTTCACTCTGGTCGGAGACTAGCGGCCAAGGCCGCTCCAGTCAGCGAGAACGGACGAAAAGTCCTGGTCAGCCTCCACTGAACCGTACATCACGGACAAAATACCCCGGTTTTGTCCGGGGAAAGGCGTTCGAATTTCGTCAGGCCGTGCCACGAAGCCCGCCGGCGGCGTCGATGAAGCCCATCGGTTCCGTGTTCCGGGACGGCCGTACGTGACCTTGCCCACCCGGGGACGACGGTGGGGCCGGACCGCTGGAAAAGCGGTAACCGCCCCCCCCCGAACGCGGGGGACCCCCGCCCCAACCCCCCACCGCCGCCCCGGGCCCCGGCGACCCCCGCCCACCCCCCCC
>NZ_JBEZKS010000123.1:0-7095 GCF_040651775.1 Streptomyces sp. NPDC048383 | reverse complement strand
GATGGTACTGCAGGGGGGACCCTGTGGGAGAGTAGGACGCCGCCGAACAATCATTGTGGGAAAGCCCCGCACCAGGTAACTGGTGCGGGGCTTTTCTGCGTTTACGGCCAGGTCGTTTACCGGCGGGCCGCCGGCCCGGCCGCGGGGCCAGAGTTCCTCCGTTTACCAGCACCGGCCTGCCGGGAACCCGGACCGAACGCTCGTACTGTGGGTGGATGGGCTATGAGCTGGTCATCTTCGACAACGACGGCGTCCTCGTGGACAGCGAGCCGCTCTCGAACACCATCCTCTCCGCGTACCTGACGGAGGTCGGGCACCCGACGACCTATGAGGAGTCCCTGCGCGACTACCTGGGCGGCGCGGTGCACCGGGTGCACGACCTGATCCTCGAACGGACCGGGCAGCGGCTGCCCGCGGACTTCGACCGGGTCCTGCACGACCGGATCTTCGCCGCGTTCGAGCAGGACCTGCGGCCCGTCCCCGGCGTGACCGAGGTGCTGGCGGAGCTGTCCGCGCAGGGAGTGCCGTACTGCGTCGCCTCCTCCGGGAGCCACGAGCGGATCCGGGTCGGGCACCGCAGTGCCGCGCTCGGCGAGTGGTTCGAGGAGGAGTGGATCTTCAGCGTGGACGACGTCGGTCATGGCAAGCCTGCGCCCGACCTGTTCCTGCACGCCGCCGACATGATGGGCGTCCTGCCCGCGCGGTGCGTCGTCGTCGAGGACAGCCGGCTCGGGATCGACGCCGCCCGCGCCGCCGGGATGGACGTGCTCGCCTTCACGTCGATGACCCCCGCCGAGGGTCTCCCCGGTGCCAACGCCTACTTCGGGGAGATGAAGGAGCTCTACGGGCTGCTCGGATTGGGTGTGTGATCGCTCTACCCACCGGTAGCCCCTGGGCCTACGCTCAGCCGCCATGACAGTTGATGCGCGGCTGCGGCGTGGCCGCCGGGCCCTGGGGTTCAGCTTCTTCGCGCAGGGGGTGGCCTTCGCCCTCCTGGTCACCCGCATCCCGGCCATCCAGGACCGGTACGGGATATCCGACGGGCTGTTGCCCGCCTTCCTCGCCGCCGTGCCGGTCCTGGCGGGGGTGTCGAGCGTCGCCACCGAGCACCTGGTGAAGCGGGTCGCGCCCAGCGCCGTGCTGCGGTGGGCGCAGCCGGTCGTACTGCTGTCGCTGCTGGGGGTGGGGGCCGGCACCTCCATGTGGCAGGTCGCCGTGGCCCTCGGGGTGTTCGGGCTGGCCGTGGGGGCGTTGGACGCCTCGATGAACATGCTCGGGGTCAGCCTGCAACGCGCGTACGGGCGCAGCATCATGCTGGGGTTCCACGCCTCGTACAGCCTGGGCGGGATCCTCGGCGCGTCCGCGGCGTGGGCGGGGGCGCATTGGCACCTGGAGCTGTTCACCGGGTACCTGCCGGCGGTGGTCTTGGTGCTGCCGTTGGCGTTGCTGGCGAGCCGGTTCTACGTCGACGCGGCGGCCGGGGCGAAGGACGGGGCGCAGGGGTGGCCGGCCGGGGGCGGGAAGTTGTTGCTGCCGCTGTGCCTGGTGATGGCGTGCGCGTACATAGGGGACTCGACCGTCGCGAACTGGAGTGCCAAGTACCTCCAGGACGTGCTGGGGGGTTCGGAGCAGCTGGCGACGGTTCCGTACAACGTGTACATGGTGACGACGCTGATCGGGCGGGCCGTCGGGGACCTCGGGGTGCGCCGGTTCGGGGCGGTGGCCGTGGTGCGGGGCGGGACGGTGGTGGCCGCGGGCGGGTTCGCGGTGGTGGCGTCGGCGCCGGGGGCCTGGTGGGGGATGCTCGGGTTCACGTTGCTGGGGATCGGGCTGTGCGTGATCGTGCCGCAGACGTTCGCGGCGGCGGGGAGGCTGTTCCCGGGGGCGTCCGACACGGCCGTCGCGCGGCTGAACATCTTCAACTACGTCGGGTTCCTGATCGGGTCCCCGCTGGTCGGTGGGGTCGGGGACGCGTGGAGCTACCGGGGCGCGATGCTGATCCCGATGGTGTTGGTGTTGGTGCCGCTGTTCAGTACCCGCTCGTTCGGCTCCGGTGGGGCCCGATACGGTGGCGGGCATGAGCGGCGAGCCGGTGACCGGGTTGTTGATGTGGGACGAGGCGGTAACGAAGTATGACTTCGGGCCGAGCCATCCGATGGACCCGGTGCGTCTGGCGCTGACCATGGGCCTGGTACGGGCCTTCGGGCTCGACCGGGAGGTCGAGGTGCGGGCGGCCCGCGCGGCCGGGGATTCGACGCTGCGGCTGGTGCACCGCGAGGAGTACGTGGCGGCGGTGCGGGCGGTGTCGGCGGATCCGGGGGCGGCGGACGGCTCGTACGGGATCGGGACCCTGGACGATCCCGCGTTCCGCGGGATGCACGAGGCGTCGGCGCTGATCGCGGGTCAGTCGGTGGCGGCGGCGGAGGCGATCTGGCGGGGTGAGGCCGCGCACGCCGTGAACTTCGCCGGGGGGCTGCACCACGCGATGTCGGGCGGGGCCGCCGGTTTCTGCGTGTACAACGACGCGGCGCTGGCGGTGGCGCGGCTGTTGGAGCTGGGCGCGGAGCGGGTCGCGTACGTGGACGTGGACGTCCACCACGGCGACGGGGTCCAGGCGGCGTTCTGGGACGACCCGCGGGTGCTGACGATCTCCCTGCACGAGCACCCGCGCACCCTGTTCCCGCAGACGGGTTGGCCGGAGGAGACCGGGGGCGACGGCGCGCCGGGGAGCGCGGTGAACGTGGCGCTGCCGGCCGGGACGGGGGACGAGGCGTGGCTGCGGGCGTTCCACGCGACGGTGCCCGAGCTGCTGGCGGACTTCCGGCCGCAGGTGCTGGTGAGCCAGCACGGCGCCGACACGCACTTCGAGGATCCGCTGGCCCACCTCGCGGTGTCGCTGGACGCGCAGCGGTCGGTGCAGGAGGCCTGCCACCGGCTGGCGCACGAGCACAGTGAGGGGCGCTGGCTGGCGTTGGGCGGCGGCGGGTACGCGGTGGTGGACGTCGTACCGCGGTCGTGGACGCACCTGGTGGGGATCGCCGCGCACCGGCCGGTGGACCCGGCGGCGGAGGTTCCGCAGGCGTGGCGGGACGAGGTGTACGCGCGGACGCGGCAGTCGGCGCCGGCGCGGATGACGGACGGTCGGACGGTCGGGTGGCGGGAGTGGGAGGCCGGCTACGATCCGGCGGACCGTACGGATCAGGCCGTTCTCGCGACGCGGCGGGCGGTGTTCCCGCTGCGCGGGATGTTGACCTGACGCAGCATGTGTTACGCCAACTGTGTGGCTGTTCGCCGGAATTGATGACCCGCCAGGTGGGGTGCGACAGCATCGGAGCGTGTTGAGCACCGGAGCGCTGCGTGCGCATCTGCTGGCCGCCCGGTTGGCCGGGCCCGTCGCCACGACGCGGGAGGAGAGCCTGCGCAGTTACCGTCTGTTCGCGGCGCGCGATCCGCGGGTGCTGCTGGGGCTCGACCCGGAGCGGGTGTGGGGCGAGGGCGAGTTGTTGGGTCTGATGGCGGCCAAGTGCGGGGTCTCGGCGGACCCCGCGCACGTCAGCGGGCCGGACGTGATCGATCCGGAGCGGACGGTGGCGGCCCTGGGCGCGTTCGCGGAGCGGCTGGGTGCGGTGGCGGGAGCGCGGGCTCCCGTGCTGTTCGGGACGGGTCATCCGCATCGGCTCCTGGAGTTCTACGCCTGTTTGGCGGCGGCGCTGTCGGCGGCGGGATGTGAGGTCCTCACTCCGGCGCAGGGGGTGCGTGTCGACATGGCGACCCGGTTCGGCGTACGCCCGCACCGCATCGATTACGTACGGGGAGTCGCGTTGGTGCGGGAACCCGGCGTGCGGCCGTCGGGGAGTGCGACCGGCGTGCACTCCCATTCGCCGCTGCCGGTTCGGGTCGCGCTCGGGGCGTTGGCGGAGGCCGGCGAGCGGCTGCCGGAGTTGGTGGTGGGGGACCACGGTTGGGTCTGCGGTGCAGGTCAGCTCGGTGTCGAGGCGATCGGGCTGGGGGACACGGATGATCCCGCGCTGTTCGTCGGGGAGGCCGAGGGGCGGCTGGCGGTGGCCGTTCCGCTTGATGACGGGGTGCGCCCGGACTACTACCGCCCGCTTACGCGATACCTGCTGCACCGCGCAAGACTGCCGTGCCGCCAGGAGTGGCCGTAGCTCCTCTTCCCCACTCGTATCACCCGCCCCTACTCTGGGGAGTGAGCGTGCGACGACGATGAGTAACCGGAGGGGAAGCCGGTGCCCGTCCTGCGCGGAAGGTCAAGGTGTGTCATGGCTGCTGGCGAGAGGCCTCTCAGTGAGGTTCAGTTCCTGACCGTGGCGGAGGTCGCCTCGGTGATGCGAGTGTCGAAGATGACCGTGTACCGCCTGGTGCACAACGGTCATCTGCCCGCAATCCGGGTGGGCCGGTCCTTCCGGGTCCCCGAGAACGCGGTTCACGAGTACCTCCGGGAGTCGTTCGTGGGGGTGGAATCAGCCTGAGGAGGGGCTCCGGATCATCGGCGGAGGCCGCGGATTACAAGCTCCGAGCTCGGGCGGGTAGGCTAGGCCGACGTAGGTCGTGTGGGCCCAGACGCCCCGCACCGTTCTCCGTCAACACGGGGATGTTCCGAGAAGTGAGCGAGGGTAGTCGTGGGCTCTGTTATCAAGAAGCGGCGTAAGCGGATGGCCAAGAAGAAGCACCGCAAGCTGCTCAAGCGCACCCGCGTCCAGCGCCGTAACAAGAAGTAAACGGCAGCTGTACGTGTTCTCCGCAGCCCCTCCACCATCCTTGGTGGAGGGGCTGCGGTGCAGCCGGGGACTTCTTCGAGGGAGGCGCTGAGCTCGTGGGGAAGGTCGTGCTCGTCACCGGGGCATCCCGGCAGCTGGGGGGCCGCTTCGTGCGGCGGATCCAGCGCGACCCGGAAGTGGAACGCGTCGTCGCGGTCGACGCGGTCAAACCGCCGCACCGGCTCGGCTCGGCCGAGTTCGTACAGGCGGACATCAGACAGTCCGGGATCGCCCGCGTGCTCGCCGAGCACGCCGTGGACACCGTGGTGCACCTCGCGGTGACCGGTGGCGGCCCGGGATCGGCCGGCGCGCGCAGCGCGGTCAAGGAAACCAACGTCATCGGGACGATGCAGCTCCTAGGAGCCTGCCAGAAGTCGCCGACCGTACGCCGGCTCGTGGTGAAGTCGAGCACCAGCGTGTACGGGGGCACCTCCCGCGACCCGGCCGTCTTCACCGAGACGACCCAGCCGAAGTCGCTGCCGGCGGGCGGTTTCGCGAAGGAGGCCGCCGAGGTCGAGGGCTACGTACGCGGCTTCGCGCGCAGACGGCCCGACGTGGCGGTGTGCGTGCTGCGGTTCGCGAACATCCTGGGGCCCTGGGCGGATTCGGCGCTCGCCGAGTACTTCTCCATGCCGGTCATGCCGACGGTCCTCGGCTACGACCCCCGACTGCAGTTCGTCCACGAGGACGACGTCGTGGACGTGCTGCGCCTGGCGGCGGGGGAGCCGCGGCGCGGAACCCTGAACAGCGGGACGTTCAACGTCGCCGGTGACGGGGTGCTGTTGCTGTCGCAGTGCTCGCGCCGGCTCGGGCGGCCGACGGTGCCGTTGCTGCTGCCCGCGGTGACGTGGGTGGGGTCGGCGCTGCGCGCGGTCGGGGTGACGGACTTCTCGCCCGAGCAGATCCGGCTGTTGACGCACGGCCGGGTCGTGGAGACCACGCAGATGCGGGAGACCCTGGGGTTCCGGCCCCAGTACACGACCGCCGAGACGTTCGCGGACTTCGCGCGCAGTCGCGGGAGCGGGCTGCTGCCGGCGGATCGGGTGGAGCGTGTCGTGGAGCGGGTGGCGGGGTTGCTGAAGGTGGATGCGGGCGCGGGTGCGGGCGCCGGTGTGATCGAGGGAGCGAAGCGATAGTGGCGGACGCCAAGGTCATCCCGTTCGACGAGGAGCGGCCGCGCCGGCGGGGCGGGCCCCGTACGGTGCGGGCGGTCCCGACGCCGGCGCCCGATCCGGTGGCGGCCGATCCGGTGGCGGCCGAACCGCTGGGCGAGCCGGTGGAGGTACCGCTCGTGGAGCCCGCCGCCGGGTCGGCGGCGTCGTCCGGTGCGGGCTGGGACCGGCGGATCGCGGGCGGGCTGGCGTTCCTGCGGCGCCGGATCACCGGGGACTACGAGGTCGACGACTTCGGCTACGACGAGGAGCTGACGGACCAGGTCCTGATGACCTTGCTGCGGCCGCTGTACGACAAGTACTTCCGGGTCGAGGTCAAGGGCATCGAGAACATCCCGAAGGAGGGCGGCGCGCTGATCGTCGCCAACCATTCGGGGACGTTGCCGCTGGACGGGCTGATGCTCCAGTTCGCCGTGCACGACCAGCACCCCGCGCAGCGGCACCTGCGGCTGTTGGCCGCCGATCTGGTGTTCATGCTGCCGGTGGTGAACGAGCTGGCGCGCAAGGCCGGTCACACCCTGGCGTGCGCGGAGGACGCGCAGCGGCTGTTGGAGGCCGGGGAGCTGGTCGGCGTGATGCCGGAGGGCTTCAAGGGGATAGGGAAGCCGTTCGGGGAGCGGTACAAGCTCCAGCGGTTCGGGCGGGGCGGGTTCGTGTCGACGGCGCTGCGCGCGGGGACGCCGATCGTGCCCTGCTCGATCGTGGGGGCCGAGGAGATCTACCCGATGGTCGGCAACGCGAAGACGTTGGCGCGGTTGTTGGGGGTGCCGTACTTCCCGATCACGCCGACGTTCCCGTGGCTGGGGCCGTTGGGGGCGGTGCCGCTGCCGACGAAGTGGACGATCCAGTTCGGCGAGCCGATCCCGACGGACGGGTACGCGGCGGAGGCCGCGGAGGATCCGATGCTGATGTTCAACCTGACGGACCAGGTGCGGGAGCAGATCCAGCACACGCTGTACAAGCTGCTGGTGCAGCGGCGGTCCGTGTTCTTCTGAGTCGTGAGTCGGCCGGTCGGTGCCGGAAAGAAGGAGGGGGGCCGCGCGGTGCGCGTGCGGAGGGCGGCAGGGCCATGTCGAGGAGCGCGTCGATGGTCTTCTCGTCCAGCTTGCTGTCGAGGTGGAGGGATCGGCGGATGATCTTCCCGA
>NZ_JBEZKS010000122.1:0-7108 GCF_040651775.1 Streptomyces sp. NPDC048383 | reverse complement strand
TTTGTACTCACCCTCTCGGGCTTTCCTCCGGGCTTCGTTCTGTGTTGTTCTGTTCTTGCGTTTCCGACTCTATCAGACTCTCTCGGGCCCGATTTCCTCGGTGCTTTCCAGGTCCTGCGCTTTCGCGCTTTTCCCTTTCCGGCGATTCCGACTCTATCAGAAGTTCGCCACCGGATTTCCCGGCTTCCGCTTCTCGAATGAAGAGTCGAGTACACCTCACGAGAATCGAAGTCCTTGTGAAGTGTGGGGGATGTCGCCGAACCTGTCCGGTTCGAGGCAACCGTTTAACTCTACAACCCTCGCCTGGGGGGAGTCAAAACGGCCCGGGGGGGGCGTCCACGCCTGGCACCTCCCCTCCACGCCAGGCCCGCACCAGGCGCACGAGACAGCAGCCCGGCGCGCCACGCATCCCTGCTTGGCGACGCTCCGTCGTGACGACACCGTCGCCATGTTCGGCCTCCTCCTCACAGACCTGGCTGTTCGAGGGCGACGTCGTACGTCTCCGCAACCGGCTCCGCCGGAAAGCTCGGGGCGCTGGTCCGCGTCGATTCGCCCGGCTACCCCACGACCCACGACCCGGGCATCCCCCGTCCCCCGTCCACGTTCCCGCCGGTCCGCACGAACGCAGCGGGGAGCCGGCACTTCTTCCCGCTCCTTACCGCAGGCGAATTCCTCGGAGCGGAGTTCCCTGTCCCCCTCCCGTCTCCACATCCCTCGGATTCACCGGAGGCAGGGGCGCTCTTGGCCCGCGGCGGGAACGAGCACTGCTCGCACGAAGGCGGGGGTGGCGCAGCCGCCGCCTGGTGAAACACGGGAGCGGGACGCCTCTCCTCCACAGCCACCGCTACGCCGCACTTCCGCGGTGACCCGGGGGACCGGGCTGTCGCCGTCGAGGGCCAACGCGACTCCACCGCCGTCGCCCCGGGGCACTACGGCTCCGCCTGGTTCCGTCCGCACAGCGCGTTCCGGCCCTGGCTCCGGTCCGACCTCTTGGCTCCTTCTCACCACGCCCAGCACCCCGCGGACCATCCGATCACCGAGCCGCCGGAGATGATCATCGGCATCAGCGATCCCAGCGCCGAAGTCGCAGGCGCGTGGCACCCGAGCCATCCCTACGCCCGCAGTCGCATCACCCCTGTCGTCCTGACCCAGCCTCCGCGCCCGAAGACTCAGCAGCCCGTGGACCATGGTCAGGAGGTGGTCCGTGGATCCGTCGTCGATCTCCCAGTCGGTACGGCCACGGCAGCATCCATCCGCGACGCGCGCGGGATCAGCAGGGACACCCACACCCCTCGGTGCCGCCCTGCACGAGCGCACGTCGCAACACCCTTGGAAGAGTCTCCGACCCTTTGGGGAGAGGCGTAACGTCTCCGTACGCCTTGGCCAGACGAGGCGGGCATAAGCCACAGCCAGCAGGTGGGCGCAGGGCGTGCCAGGTAGCCGCGCACCCGCTGATGGCGGAGCTTGAGTGCCGCTGTCACCCGAGCCGGAAGGTTCTCCTCGTAGCGTGGGTGCGGCGGCCCGGGGTCCCAGCACCTCGCCAAGTTCCCTGCACCGCTCGGAGCACAAGCTCCAGGAGCTGTGGCGGAACTCCAGGCCATACACGAGCCGGCCTCGATAAGACCCCTGTCACCCGCCCGTCGCCACGGTGATGGGCTGCTCGGTCGGCTCCCCGGCGGACCGCCTACCGCTGACGGAGCAGAGCCAGGCCGACGCCACGGACACGATCCTCGAGCTCGGGACGTTCGTCAGCACCGACCAGGACCAGGCCGACGAAGCCGCGGCCTCGGTCGCACGCCGGCTCCACAATCCCGCTGGAAGCTCCGATGTCATCCTCCCGGATCCTTGCGGGAAGTCCGTCGAGGGTGTTGATCGCCCTGTTCTGTGGGGGGGGTGCCGTCGTAGGGCCGGTTTCCGTGTCGTTGCGGACGATGGGCCGGCTGAGCAGCTCGCCGGTGGTCACGTCGAGGCGGCCGCAATCGAGGCAGTGCCGTGCCGCTTGCACTTGGAACCCTTGCCGGACAGGGGGGCCGGGACCGGCTCCGTTGCCGACGTACCTGTATGAGCGGGTGCCGATCGCGGCCCCCTCATCACCCGACGGCACCACCGCTCCAGCGCGCGGGGTGCGGTACAGCCGGAAGCGGGGAGTGTCGCGGCCGTAAGCCAGTCGCGCACCCGGTGCGGCGTGAGGTCCAGGTGCGCCGGGATCCGTCCGATCTGGGACGCGGAGATCGCGTGAACATCCTGCCCGCCACCAGCCCGACGATCGTGCGGCGGGATCACGGCGATTCCGGCTCGGCCACCGCTGCGTCCACCACCGACCCAGACGCTGACCCTGGCGCAGGCCGTCCAAAGCCTGCAGGGTGGTGGCCGTGCCGAAGAGCCTGCCGTCCTCCCTGCAGATATCACTGCGCCCGCGCCCGAACAGCCACGCCCGCGCCCACCGGCCGCAGTTGACCGGCATGGCGGTCCGGCACCGGGCAGGAATTGCCTACGTGGCCGGCGGACTGCCCCGCGAGACACCGCTCTCGCCGCGCCGCCTGCGTTTCACCGGCGCCCCTCACACCCGGGGCCTCTCGCCCCAGGTGGCCGGTCGGGACGACCGCGAGGACGGCACCCTGCCCAGCGGCTCACCCATGGGGTCTCCCGAGAAAGCACTGGACTGCGCCTGCGCCCTGTACCTCCACCCAACCGGGCCACTCCTGCCCGTCCCATCGACCCGGGCGCCCCGGTCATGAAGCTCCCCGCACTGCCCGCAGGGGTGACATGGCACGACACGGCAACGGCTGTCTTCCCCTACGCGACACGACTCGACGGACGTTGGTGGTTCCTGCGGCTTAACGATTTCCCCGAGCATCCGCTCTACACCTTGTTCATCGACGCACAGGTCATCGGTGACATGGACGACGATCCGGCCGCTTGGCAGTTGCTGTCCCGGGCAACGCTCCCCGCTCTCACCACGCCGGACCGTACGGAGGTCCTCCGCTTGATGACCGGCCTCGGCCCCTACGGAGCAGAGGCCGGCAGCCCGTGCACGGGCGACTGGTGCACCTGCAGCATCCTCACCGATGACTACGCCGCCAAGCCCAGTCCTCCTCCCCGTACTTCCGCCGAGCAGCACCAGGCAGGCCGACGCCGCGGCCGGCTGCCCTGACCGACCACGCCCCCGGGGCCCCGCCCGCTCCGCCACGGGAGACGCCTGGCCGACGTGCTCTCCGCGATGCTCCGAGCCGGAGCCGTCCGCCAACCCGTCGGCAACATGCCGACGGTCGGCCGGACCCGCCGGTTAGGGACGCTCGGCGTCCGCCGGGTGGTACAGCGCCCTCTCCGCCCGGGGTACGGGCAGTGCCGTCTCGCCTTCGGAGTATCGGCACTCCCAGCCCCTCTCCCGGACAAGGTCAAGGACCGCCTGCCAGTCGTCCGCCGAGCAATCCGGGACATGCACGTCCGGCAACGTCCCCATCAACTCCGCGTCGAAGAAGCAGCTCACGTCATCCCACAAAAGATCAGCCACGCCACCCGGGTGCCCGGACCCCCGACTCAACGCGGCCCTGTTCCCCTTGCTCGGAGCGACCGGAGCCCCTCCCCCGGGGCAGAGGTGCCGTGACGCACACCGCTACACGTCGGGCTTCGACGGCGGACGGGCCCGCGGGGTCAGGCCGCAGGGACGCCGAACCAGCGCGCCAGACGATCGGACAGGTCCCGCTGGTCGTCGCCGACCCACGCGACATGCCCGTCCGGCCGCAACAGCACTGCCGGCAGCCCCAGTGGAGTACCCGCATCGACGACGTCGACGACGTGGTCGACCCGGTCCGCCCAGCCCGCCACCGAAAGCCACCCGGTCCGGTCGAGCAGCAGTCCGCGACCGTCGTGCATCAATTCGTAGAGGCGGCCGCGCTTCAGCTCCACGTCCCGCATTCGCCGGCCGAGCAGTTCGTGGCCCTCGCCGAAGTCGTAGCGGACGCCGATCGCGGTGATCTTCTCGATCAGGTACCGGTTCACCTCCTCGAACTCCATCAGCTCGGACAGCAGCCGGCGTACCGCCCGGGGACCCGGCTCGGGGGACAACAGCTCCATCTGCGCGCGGGTGTTGTCCAGTACGTCGGCGGCCACCGGATGCCGTTCGTCGTGGTAGCTGTCCAGCAGGCCCTCCGGCGCCCAACCGGCCACCTCGGCGGCCAGTTTCCACCCGAGGTTGAACGCGTCCTGGACCCCCAGGTTCAGTCCCTGCCCGCCGGTCGGCGGGTGGACGTGCGCCGCGTCGCCGGCCAGCAGAACACGGCCGACCCGGTAGCGCTCGGCCAACCGGGTGGCGTCGCCGAAGCGGGAGAGCCACCGCGGCGAGTGGACACCGAAGTCGGTCCCCGCGACGACCCGTAGCTGCCTCTTGAACTCCTCCAGCGTCGGCGCGGTCGTACGGTCCTCGGCCACCCCGTTCGCGGGGACGATGACGCGGTACACCCCGTCCCCTTCGGGGATCGCGCCGAACCGCAGCTGCGTCTTGCGCACTTCGGCGATCACCGCGCCCAACGTCTCCGCCGGCACACCCACCTCCATGTCGCCCAGCAGCGTCTCCGTCCTGGACGGCTCCCCCGGAAACCCCACTCCGATCAACTTGCGCACCGTGCTGCGCCCGCCATCGCAGCCGACGAGGTAGCGCGAACGCAGTTCCGTACCGTCCGCCAGCCCGACGCTCACCCCGTCCTCGTCCTGGCTCAGGCCGACGAGCTCGCAGCCGCGCCGGATCTCGGCCCCGAGCTCGGTGGCGCGCGCCGCCAACAGCCGCTCCGTGTCGGCCTGCGGAATGGCGAGGACGTACGAGTGCGTGGTGTCCAGCCGCGCGGGCCACGCCGTACTGATGCCGGCGAAGAAGCCGCCGACCGCGAACTTCTCGCCGAGCGGGAGGAAGCGGTCCACCAGGCCGCGCTGGTCCATCACCTCGACGCTGCGCGCGTGCAGCCCGCGGGCGCGGGAATGCCCCGCCGGTTCCGACTCCTTCTCCAGCACGAGTACGGCAACGCCGTGCAGCCGCAATTCCGCGGCAAGCATCAGGCCGGTAGGTCCACCACCGGCAACGATCACGTCCACCATGCAAACGCCCCACTCAACGAGATTGATTTCGCCGGCCGCTCCGCCCGGTGCATCGGGCCGTGCGCGCACGCGCACGACCGGCTCGACCCGCGCGATCCCGTTCGTCCGCCCTTTGTGCAGCCCGTCCGGGACGCGGATCCATATATCGGCAAAACCGCACACACCGCGCGTAACCGGGATATCGGCCGGTTTACGGCTCAGGTGGGAAATTCTGCGTCACGACCCGGGTCTTGCCGCAAGACCCCCCACCCGCTATATCTTGAGAGTGGCAAGGAGTGGTCAACCTCCTTGCCTCTGCTTTTGTCCGTCCGCAGTCGACGGCTGGTCCCAGCCCGTCGCCGGCGTCGACGACGAAGGCCAAGCCGTCCAAGCCGTCCAAACCGTCCGGCGAACCCTTGGCCGCACGGCCCGCGCCGCACATCAGCGGAATTCGACGGTGATCCCGACGCGTGCCGGCAACCGAAGAACGTCGTCGACATACGGCGTGTCCCCCTCCGGGCCCACGATCACCGCACCGAGCGCCCGCCGCGCCACCTCCGCCTCGTCCCAGATCAGCGTGAACGGCGCGGGTGGCACGTCCCCACCGCACGGACAACCGCAACGTGTGCCAGCACGCCTCGCCGATCGCGCACACGAACCCGGGGATATCGGTGACGTGCCGACCATCGAGGTCCCGTCCGGGACCGGGCAACTGTCGGCCCGCGTCCTGACGGGCGGCCGCGAAGGCTGCCCACTCGGCCGGGCCCGCCGCAGGAGGGTCGATGCACTCGCCCCGCTCGGTCGGCGGACCCGCCGCGAACCATGCATCCCAGACCGGTCGGACGGGCGGATCGGGCCGGTGGGCGAGGCCTTCCCCCAGCCACAAGTTCACGACGGCTCCGCCGAGTTCGGACGGACGGGAGGCGATGACCAGCAACCCCACGTGCTCCTGGTGCCACATGACCCGGCCGGGTCCGGTCCACGGCAAGCAGCCTGACGATGTCGGCGTCGCCCCGCGGCCTCAATGAACAGATCGACCAACGACTCGTCCACGGACGAAGGTCGGCAGCCCGTCAGGACCGGTCGAGCAGCTCCCATTGGTCGGCGTGCCCACGCGTGGATCAGGTCGGCCCCTGGATCGGCCCCCGGCACCGGATGGTCCACGATGAGCCCGAGCGTCCCCAGCTCGAGGAGCTCGTCCCACCCTTCCCGTCGCCGGCCGAGCCGCTCAACAGCTTTGAGCAAGCGTCCGGTTGGGGCACGATCCTCGATCGTCAGCTTCCTCGCTGACCAGTACGTACGTGAGCGGCAGCTCGCGCTCCCACGTCCATACGGCCTCCCCGACCTCCCCCGCCTCCGCCGGGTCGACTTCCCTTCGCGCCTGCACCGTGCTCACGCCCCGCCACCCCTCACCCGGACCCGGGGCCGCCATCCAGTGGCCGTACGAAGCTCAACCCGGGCCGGCCGTCCAGGAGGAGCTCGCCCACGGGGGTGAAGCCGGTACGGGTCAGCACCGTGCGAGACCCCGGATTGTCGAGGGTGGTGACGGCCCGCAGCGTGGTCAGCCCGTACTCCGCCCCGGCCAAGGCACACACCTCACGGACCGCGGCCGTGGCCAGACCGCGCCCGGCAGCACGTTCTGCGATCCGGTATCCGAGCTCGGCGGAGCCATCGGCCACATCGATCAGGTTGACCCGCCCCAGCACTTGTCCGTCCTCGTCCACCAGGACGTGGAAGAAGTGGAGACCGGCCTCCTGCTCGGCCATCAGCTCACGATGTCGTTCCTGGAACCCGGCGAAGTACGTGTCCCCTCGGTCGGGAACGGAGGCGGCGAAGTAGGCCCGGTTCTCGCGCTCGAAAGCGAGGAGTGCCGGCGCGTGGTCGAAGCGAAGCAACCGAAGGCTGGGCATGCGCCGATGCTACGGAACGGCGACCCGGCCGTAAACGCAGAAAAGCCCCGCACCGAACCCTGAAGGGCTGGTGCGGGGCTTTCCCACAATGATTGTTCGGCGGCGTCCTACTCTCCCACAGGGTCCCC
>NZ_JBEZKS010000121.1:0-7165 GCF_040651775.1 Streptomyces sp. NPDC048383 | reverse complement strand
AACGACTCCGGCCCCACCCCCAACCCCACCAAACGCCGCGCCAACCGCGCCGCCCGCACATCGAGGTCGACCGCCGTGACCGTTCCCGCGTCGGAAACAAGCGCGGGGTCCTGCGGGGCTGCGGCGACGCGTCGGTCCCACAGCTCGGGCACGGTGAGCGGGTCCACCGGGCGGGCCGACCCGTTCCAGTCGGTCAGCACGCGGCGGCGCTCCTCGGCGCCCAGGACGTCGATGGCGCCGACCGGGGTCTCCGGGGCGGCGACGACGGCGGTCAGCAGGCGCAGCAGCCGGGCGACCAGCCGCTCGACGGTGGCGTGGTCGAACAGGTCGCTGCTGTACTCGACCAGGGCGTCCATGCCGCCCGCCGGCCGCTCGGTGAATTCGAGGCCCAGGTCGAACTTGGCGGCGCCCGTCCCGACGGGCATCGGTACGGAGTCCAGTCCGGGCAGTCCCGTCTCGGCGGTCGCGGTGTTCTGCAGGACGAGCATCACCTGGAAGAGCGGGTGACGGGCCCGGGAACGATCAGGAGCCACCGCGTCCACGACCCGCTCGAACGGAACGTCCTGATGCGCGTACGCCGCCAAATCGCCCTCACGCACCCGCGACAACAACTCCCGGAACGACGGATCACCCGACACATCCGTACGCAACACCAGCGTGTTCACGAAGAACCCCACCAGCTCGTCCAACGCCTCGTCCTGACGCCCCGCGATCGCACCACCGATCGGAACGTCCTCCCCCGCACCCAACCGGGTGAGGAGGGCGGCGAGTCCCGCCTGGAGGACCATGAAGAGGGTGGCCCGGGACGCGCGCGCCAGGGCCACGAGGCCGTGGTGGAGCTCGGGTTCGACGGTGAAGGTGAGCATGCCCCCGCGGTGACTGGCGACGGCGGGCCGGGGCCGGTCGGTGGGCAGCTCCAACAGGTCCGGGGCCCCCGCCAGCGTCTTCGTCCAGAACCGTAGCTGGTGGGCGGCCAGGCCCTGCGGGTCGGTGTCGGAGCCCAGCAGGTCGCGCTGCCACAGGCTGTAGTCCGCGTACTGCACCGGCAGCGGGCGCAGGTCGGGAGCGGCCCCTTCGACGCGGGCCGCGTAGGCGGCGGCGAGATCCTGACCAAGAGGAGCCAGTGACCAGCCGTCCGCAGCGATGTGGTGGACCGTCAGCAGCAACACCTGCTCCTCGGAACCCAGCACGAACACCTCGGCACGCAGCGGCAACTCGGCCGCCAGATCGAACCCACGCGCCGCCGAAGCGACGAGCGCCGCGTCCAACCCGTCCTCCGACACCTCCACCACGGCCAACCCCGGACGGGCCACCGCCGCATCGAGGACGTCCTGGTAGGGGATGCCCGCCTCTTCGGGGAAGAGGGTGCGCAGGCTCTCGTGCCGGGCGACCACGTCGCCCAGTGCGGCCCGGAGCGCGTCGTGGTCCAGGGTGCCCCGCAGCCGCAGCGCGAGGGGGACGTTGTAGGTGGCGCCCGGGCCTTCGAGCCGGTCGAGGAACCACAGGCGGCGCTGGGCGTACGACAGCGGTACCCGTTCGGGGCGGACGGCCGGCAGCAGGGGCGGCCGGGCCTCGCCGGCGTCGCCGATCCGCTCGGCGAGCGCGGTCGGGGTCGGGGCCTCGAACAGGGTACGGATGGCCAGTTCCACGCCCAGGGCGCCGCGGATGCGGCTGACCAGGCGGGTGGCGAGCAGCGAGTGTCCGCCGAGGTCGAAGAAGTGGTCGTCGGCGAAGACCTCCCGGACGCCCAGCACTTCGGCGAACAGTCCGCAGAGGATCTCCTCCTGCGGGGTGCGCGGGGCCCGCCCGCGGGTGTCGCCGGGGCCGGTCTCCGGGGCGGGCAGCGCCTTGCGGTCGAGCTTGCCGTTGGGGGTCAGCGGCAGGGCGTCGAGGGCGACGAAGGCGGCCGGGACCATGTAGTCGGGCAGGTCGCGGCCCGCGTGGGTGCGCAGCTGCGCCACGTCGATCCGCTCGCCGGCGGCCGGCACCAGGTAGGCGGCCAGCCGCAGGTCGCCCGGCTGGTCCTCGCGGACGACGACGGCGACCTGGGCGACCGTCGGATGGGCGGCGAGCCGGGCCTCGATCTCGCCGGGCTCGATCCGGAAGCCGCGGATCTTGACCTGGTCGTCGGCGCGGCCGACGAACTCGAGGGCGCCGTCCCCGGTGCGGCGGGCGACGTCACCGGTGCGGTACATGCGGGCGCCGGGGGCGCCGAACGGGTCGGCGACGAAACGGCTCGCGGTCAGGTCGGGGCGGCCCCGGTAGCCGCGGGCCAGGCCCGCGCCGCCGACGTACATCTCGCCCGCGACGCCGGGCGCGGTGGGCCGCAAGCCGCCGTCGAGGACGTGGATCCGCAGGTCCGGGATGGCCACGCCGATCATGCTGCCGGGTCCGGCGGCGGCGCTCGGCGCGTCCAGGGCGAGGTGGCTGACGTGCACCGTGGTCTCGGTGATGCCGTACATGTTGACCAGGACCGGAGCCCGATCGTCGTGGCGGGCGTACCAGTCGGCGAGCCGCCACAGGTCGAGTGCCTCGCCGCCGAAGACGACGTACCTCAGGGCCAGCCGGTCACCGACGGTCGGGTTCTCCCGATCGGCCTGCATCAGCTGGTGGAAGGCGGACGGGGTCTGGTTCAGGACGGTCACCCGCTCGTCCGCGAGCAGCCGCAGGAACTCCTCGGGGGAGCGGCTCACGGCGTGCGGGACGACGACGAGCCGGCCTCCGTGCAGCAGCGGCCCCCACAGTTCCCACACGGAGAAGTCGAAGGCGTAGCTGTGGAAGAGGGTCCACACGTCGTCGGGTCCGAAGTGGAACCAGTGGTCGGTGGCGCCGAAGAGGCGGACGACGTTCTGGTGCGGGACGACGACGCCCTTGGGCCGGCCGGTGGAGCCGGAGGTGTAGATGACGTACGCCGGGTGCTGGGGGTGCAGCGCGCTCACGGGGGCGGTGGCGGGTTCGGCGGCGAGCGCCGTGCGGACGGCCGGGTCGTCGAGCCGCAGCCGGTCGATGTCCGCGCCGAGCCCCTCGGGCAGTCCCGAGTCGGAGCGGGTCACCAGCAGGGTGGGACGGGAGTCGTCCAGCATGTGGGCGAGCCGGTCCGCCGGGTAGTCCGGGTCCAACGGTACGTAGGCGGCGCCGGACTTGAGGGTGGCGAGCACGGCGACGACGAGGTCCGCGGAGCGGGGCAGGGCGAGCGCGACGAACCGCTCGGGTCCGGCGCCGTGCCGGACGAGCAGCCGGGCCAGCCGGTTGGCGCGGGCGTCGAGTTCGGCGTACGTGAGCTGTTCGCCCTCGCAGGTCAGGGCGATCCGGTCCGGGGTGCGGGCGGTCCCGGCGGCGAACAGGGCCGGGATGGTGTCCTCGGCGGTCTCGGTCCCCGGGCCGTGCCCTTCGGCCAGTGCCCGGTGCTCTTCGGGCCCGAGGACGTCGATCCGGCCGGCGGGCCGGGTGGGGTCCTCGGCGAACGCCTCGAAGATCCGCACCAGGCGGTCGCCGATGACGCGTACGGCGTTGGTGTCGAACAGGTCGGGGCGGTGGTCCAGGCGCATCCGCAGCCGGCCGTCGACCACATCGGCGATGACGCCGAGGGCGTAGTGGGTGGCGTCGGTGGCGTGCAGGCCGGTGAGGGTCAGGCCGCTGCCTTCCGGCTGGAGCGCGTCGGTGTCCAGCGGGTAGTTCTCGAAGACCGCGATGGTGTCGAACAGGGGGCCGACCCCGGCGGTGCGCTGGACGTCGGTGAGGCCCAGGTGCTGGTGCGCCATCAGGCGGGCCTGGCGTGCCTGGAGCCGGCCGAGGGCGTCGGCGAACGGTTCGGCGGCCGGGAGTTCGATGCGGACGGGCAGGGTGTTGATGAAGAGACCGACCATGGTCTCGATGCCTGGTATTTCCGGGGGGCGGCCGGAGACGGTCGCGCCGAAGACGATGTCGTCGCGGCCGGTCAGCTTGGCGAGGAGCAGCGCCCACGCGCCCTGGAGCACGGTGTTGAGGGTCAGCCCGTGCCGGCGGGCCTCTTCGCGCAGCCGTGTGGTGAGCTCCGCGGTCAGTTCCACGGTGAACGCCTGCGGCTGGAGGCCGGCCGGCGGGGCGTCGGCGGGGGCGAGCAGGGAGGGCCCGTCGAGTCCGGCCAGCGCCTCGGCCCAGGCGGCTTCGGCGGCGGCCTTGTCCTGGCCGTCCAGCCAGGCGAGGTACTGGCGGTAGGGGGTGACCCGCGGCAGGGCGCTGGCGTCGCCCCGGGAGGCGTACAGGTGGAACAGCTCGCGGACCAGGACCGGCATGGACCAGCCGTCCATGAGGATGTGGTGCTTGGTGAGGACGAGCCGGTGCTGCTGGTCGCCGAGCCGGTACAGGGCCGCGCGCAGCAGCGGCGGCCGGGTGAGGTCGAAGCGCTCGGCGCGGTCGGCGGCCAGCAGCCGGTCGAGTTCGGTCCGCCGACGGTCGGGGTCGGTCTCGGCCGTCAGGTCGGTCTCCCGCCAGGGGACGTCGACCTCGTGCGGCACGATCTGGACGGTGCGGCTGAGTCCTTCGTAGCGGAACGCGGAGCGCAGGTTGGGGTGGCGGCGCAGCAGGGCGTCGGTGGCCTCCCGCAGGGCTGCCGCGTCCAGCGGGCCGTCCAGGTCGAACATCAGCTGGACGGTGTACACGTCGGCGGCGTTCTCGTCGTACAGGGCGTGGAAGAGCAGGCCTTCCTGCAGCGGTGAGAGCGGCAGTACGTCGGCGAGTCCCGGCTTCGTCATGAGGAGGTTCTCCAGTCGGCTTCCAGCAGGTCGATCTCGGCCTGGGACAGAGAGACGAGGGTCAGATCGGAGGGGGTGTGCCCGCCGGCCTCGGGTGCCCGGGCGTGGTCGGCCAGTACGGCGAGGGCGCGGAAGAAGGTGTCGGCGAGGTCTTCGACCTCGGGGCCGGTGAACAGTTCCGCGGCGAAGGACCAGGTGGCCAGCAGGCGGGGCCCTTCGGGGTGGTCCTGGGTGAGGGCGTTGAGTTCCAGCTCGTGGGTCAGCGGCATCGTCGGGTCGGATCCGCCGCCGAGCAGCTCGGCCTCGGGGGCCGCGGTCCACGGCTCGCCGCGCTGCGCGGCGGCCGGGAAGCGACCCAGGTAGTTGAAGCCGAGCTGGGGCGCGGGGGTCTCCGGGAGCCGGGCCTCGGGTGCGAGGTGGCGCAGCATCCCGTATCCGATGCCGCTGTCCGGTAGGGCGCGCAGCTGTTCCTTGATGTGCTTCAGGCTCCGGCCGACGGCGGGGCCGCCGGACCAGAAGCCGTCGCGGCGGGCCGGGCCGGTGTCCAGGCGCACCGGGTAGAGGCTGGTGAACCAGCCGACGGTGCGCGAGAGGTCGGCGCCGTCGACCACGTCCTCCCGGCCGTGCCCCTCCAGGTCCACGAGGACCCCCGCGTCGTTGCCCTTGGCGCGGCGGGCGCGCCAGTCGGCGACGGCGTACGCGAAGGCGGTGAGCAGGACGTCGTTGACGCCGGCGTGGAAGGCGGCGGGAACCTCGGACAGCAGCGCGGCGGTGTGGTCCGCGGTCAGGGTGCGTACGACGGTCCGCTCGGTGGCGAAGACGTCGCGGGCGGGGTCGAGCCGGCCGCGGCCGAGTACCGGATCGTTTCCGGTCAACTGGAGCTGCCACAGCGGCAGTTCGTCCAGCCGTTGCGGTGCGACGGCTGTCAGCGCCCGCGACCAGGCCCGCAGGGGGGTCGGGACCGGCGCCGGGGCGGGCTCGGCGCCCTTGGCGAGTGCCTCGCAGGCGGCCGCGAGGTCCGGCACCAGGATGCGCCAGGAGACCCCGTCGACGACGAGGTGGTGGACGACGAGCAGGAGCCGGCCGGGTGCGTCGGTTCCGGCGTCGAACCAGACGGCCTGGAGCATCACTCCGGCGTCCGGGGCGAGCCGCCCGGCGGGGGTGTCGCTCTCCGCGGCCACGGTGGCGCGCAGCGCCCCGCCCGTGCCGTCGATGTCCGCGACGGGCACCCGGCGCAGCAGCGGGCCGGCGGCCACCGCGCCGGGCTCCGGGACGTGCAGCGCCCAGTCGTCCTCCCGGACCAGGCGGGCGCGCAGGGCGTCGTGGTGGTCCAGCAGGGTCTGGAGGGCGGCGGTGAGCCGGTCCTCGGTCAGGCCGGCCGGGGTGTGCAGGAGCATGGACTGGTGGAACCGGCCGATGGGTCCGCCGTGTTCGCGGAGCCAGTGAACGATGGGGGTGGCCGGGATCCGGCCGGTGCCGCTGCCCGTGACGGGTGCGGGGGAGGCGTCGGCGGTGCCCGCCACGAGGGCGAGCGCGGCGATGTTCTTGTGCTCGAAGACCTCCCCGGGGGTGATGACCAGTCCGGCTCGGCGGGCCCGGCTGACGAGCTGGATGGACATGATGCTGTCGCCACCGAGGTCGAAGAAGCTGTCGTCGATCCCGACGGAGGACAGACCGAGGAGTTCCTTGAAGATGGCCCCGAGGGCCTCCTCCCGGTCCGTACGGGCCTGACGGCCACCGGAGGTGGACACCGACAGATCGGGGGCCGGTAGTGCTTTGCGGTCCAGCTTCCCGTTCGGCGTCTGCGCGAACTCCGCCAGCATCACGATCGCCGCCGGAACCATGTAATCGGGCAACGCCTCGGCGACGTACGCGCGCAACTCCGCCGGATCGACGTCCTGCCCGCCGCGCGGAACGACGTATCCGACGAGCTGTTTCACCCCCGGAACGTCCTCACGGACCATCAGAGCGACCTGACCGACACTCCCGTGCCGCGCCAACCGCGCCTCGACCTCGCCGAGCTCGATACGGAACCCGCGGATCTTCACCTGGTCGTCGGCCCGCGCCACGTACTCCAACTGCCCGTCCGCCCGCCACCGCACCAGGTCACCGGTCCGGTACATGCGCTCCCCGACCGCACCGAACGGAGCCGCCACGAACCGCTCCGCGGTCAACCCCGGACGACCGAGATAACCGCGGGCGACGGGGCCCGTTACGTACAGCTCGCCGATGACACCGGGCGGGACGGGTCGCAGGCGGGCGTCGAGGACGTACAGCCCGCTGTTGACGACGGGCCGGCCGATCGGCGGGACGACCGGGTCGCGCAGAGGCCCTCCGATGGACGCGCAGACGGTGGTTTCGGTGGGACCGTACGCGTTGAACAGATCACGACCGACGGACCAACGGGCCACCACCTCACCCGACAACGCCTC
>NZ_JBEZKS010000120.1:0-7520 GCF_040651775.1 Streptomyces sp. NPDC048383 | reverse complement strand
GCGGCGAGGGCGTCCAGGAACACGTTGCCCGCCGCGTAGTTGGCCTGACCCGCACCACCGAACACACCGGCGGCGGAGGAGAACAGCACGAACGCCGACAGGCCCAGGTCACGGGTCAGCTCGTGCAGGTTCCACGCGGCATCCACCTTCGGACGCAGTACCGCCGACAACCGCTCGGCACTGAGGGAGCCGATGACACCGTCGTCCAGCACACCGGCCGTATGCACCACACCGGTCAACGGGTGCTCCACCGGAATGGCCGCCAGCACGGCCGCCAACGCAGTCCGATCGGCGACGTCGCAGGCCGCCCAGGACACCTCGGCACCCAGACCGGCCAGCTCCGCCGACAACTCCGAAGCGCCTGCGGCCGCCTCACCACGACGGCTCACCAGCAACAGACGACGCACACCGTGCTCGGACACCAGGTGACGGGCGAACAACCCGCCCAACGAGCCACTCGCACCCGTCACCAGGACGGTACCGTCGGCTTCCCACTCGGGGGACGCGTCCACGGCGGCCGACGCCCGCGCCAGCCTCGGCACCAGGACCGCGCCCCCGCGCACCGCGACCTCGGACTCCCCCGAGGCCAGTACGGCGGCCAGGGCCCGGTAGGACGCGTCCGTGCCGTCCGTGTCGGCCAGGACGATCCGGCCGGGGTTCTCCGACTGCGCCGAGCGGACCAGGCCCCACGCCGGGGCGTGTACGAGGTCCGGGAGGTCCTCGCCCGGTACGGCGGCCACCGCGCCCCGCGTCAGGAACAGCAGGCGTGCGTCCGCGAAGCGGTCGTCGGCCAGCCATTCCTTGAGCAGTTCCAGCACCCGGCCCGTCTCCGTGTGCACCGCATGCGACACGTCCTGCGTGTCGGTCGACGGGGATGACAGCGGGACGCAGACCAGCGTCGGGGCCGTGAGGGTGCCGAGGCCGTCGTGGGTCTCGTAGCGGACGCCCACCGCGTCGAGCCCGGGGTGGCCGTCCGCGAGCAGGGCCCAGGGGCGCTGCTCGGCCGCGGGGGCCGGGGTGAGGGCGAGCGGCGTCCACTCGACCCGGAACAGCGACTCGTGGCGTCCGCCGCGTGCCGCGCCGATCTGCTCGGGCGACACGGCCCGCAGGGCGAGCGACGCGACGGAGGCGACCGGTGCGCCCGCCGGGTCGGCGAGCTCCAGCGATACGGCGTCGTTGCCGGCCGGGGCCAGGCGGACCCGGACGGCGGCGGCGCCGGCCGCGTGGAGCCGTACGCCGCTCCAGGCGAAGGGCAGTCGGCCCTGCCCGGTGTTCTCGACGAGGGAGCCGAGTCCGGCCGCGTGCAGGGTGGCGTCCAGGAGCGCGGGGTGGAGGCCGAACCAGTCGGCCGTCGCCGCGGTCTCCTCGTCGAGGCTCACCTCGGCGTACACGGCGTCGTCGTGCAGCCAGGCGGTGCGCAGGCCCTGGAAGGCGGGGCCGTAGTCGAAGCCGGCGGCGGCGAGGCCTTCGTAGAGCCCGTCGAGGTCGATCGGTTCGGCTCCGGCGGGGGGCCAGGCCGTGAGGTCGGCCGGCGGGTTGGGGGCGTCGGCAGCGGTGGTGAGGACGCCGGTGGCGTGCCGCGTCCACGGCTCGTCGGTGGGGCTTTCCTCGTCCCGGGAGTACAGGGACAGGGCCCGTCGGCCGGATGCGTCGGCTCCGGAGAGGGAGAGGCGGAGTTGGATGCCGGCGCGCTCGGGTAGGACGAGCGGGGCTTCCAGGGTCAGCTCTTCCAGGACGTCGCAGCCGACCTGGTCGCCCGCTCGGACCGCGATTTCCACGAAGGCGGTGCCGGGCAGCAGGACCGAGCCGAGGACGGTGTGGTCGGCGAGCCACGGGTGGGTGGTGGCCGCGAGGCGGCCGGTGAAGAGGAAGCCGTCCGAGTCGGGGAGTTCGACGGCCGCGCCGAGCAGCGGGTGGTCCGTCGTGCCGAGTCCGAAGCCGGCGGCATCGGCCGGGGCGTAGGGGCCGGTGGGGGCCGAGTCGAGCCAGTACCAGTCGCGTTGGAAGGCGTAGGTGGGCAGCTCGACCTGGCGGGCGCCGGTCGGGGCGAACCAGCCGTCCCAGTCCACGTGGGCGCCGTGGATGTGGGCGAGGGCGAGGGCGGTGTTCAGGGTCTCGGATTCGGGGCGGCCGGCGCGCAGGGTGGGCGCGAACCGGGCCGCGTCGTCCTGGGTGAGGCAGTCCTGGGCGAGGGCGGACAGGGTTCCGTCGGGGCCCAGTTCGAGGTACGTGGTCACACCGGCGGCTTCCAGCGCGCGGACGCCGTCGAGGAACCGGACACCCTCGCGGACGTGCCGGACCCAGAAGTCCGCGCTGCCCATCTCGTCCCCGGCGATCAGGGCGCCGGTCAGGTTCGAGACGATCGGGACGCGCGGCGTCGCGTACGCCAGCCCGTCCGCCACCTTGCGGAAGTCGGCGAGCATGCCGTCCATGTGCGGCGAATGGAACGCGTGACTCACCGTGAGCCGCTTGGACTTGCGGCCGGTGAAGGCCTCCACGACCGCCGTCGCCGCGTCCTCGTCACCCGCGATCACGACCGACTGCGGGCCGTTGACGGCGGCGACGCTCACCCGGTCCGTCAGCAACGGCAGGACCTCGTCCTCCGAGGCCCGCAGGGCGATCATCACGCCACCGGCCGGCAGCGCCTGCATCAACCGGCCGCGCGCCGCGACCAGCGTGCACGCGTCGTCCAGCGACAGGACACCCGCCACGTGCGCGGCAGCGATCTCACCGATGGAGTGACCGGAAACGAAGTCCGGCCGCACGCCCCACGATTCGAGCAGTCGGAACAGCGCCACCTCCACCGCGAACAGCGCAGGCTGGGTGTGTTCCGTCCGGTCGAGGAGTTCCGCGTCCGCACCGAACAACAGTTCCTTCAGCGACGGTTCGCCGCCCATGCGTTCGCACACCGCGTCGAGCGCGGAGGCGAACACCGGGTGTGTTGCGTACAGTTCGCGTCCCGTGCCGAGGCGCTGGCTGCCCTGGCCGGTGAAGAGGAAGGCCAGCTTGCCGGCGCCGGTCGCGCCCAGGGTGCCTCGGGTCACGGCGCCGTCGGTCGGGTCGCCGTTCTCCAGTGCGGTCAGGCCGCGGAGCAGTGCGTCCCGGTCCCCCGCGACGACCACCGCACGGTGGTCGAAGGCGGCGCGTCGGGTGGCCAGCGAGTAGGCCAGGTCCGGGGCCGCGACCTCGGGCACCTCCGTCAGACGGGCCCGCAGGCGGGCCGCCTGGCCCCGCAGCGCGTCCGCGGACTTCGCGGACAGGACGTACGGGAGTACGGGTGCGGTGCCGGCCTCGGGGGCGGTCGGCGCGTGCGCGTCGGTCTCGTCCGGGGCCTGCTCGATGATCGTGTGGGCGTTGGTGCCGCTGATGCCGAACGAGGAGACGCCGGCGCGGCGCGGGCGGCCGGTCTCCGGCCACGGCATGGACTCCGTCAGCAGGCTGACGGCGCCGTCCTCCCAGTCGACGTGCGGGGTCGGCTCGTCGACGTGCAGGGTGCGGGGCAGGATCCCGTGCCGCATCGCCATGATCATCTTGATGACGCCGGCGACACCGGCCGCGGCCTGCGTGTGGCCCATGTTCGACTTGATCGAACCGAGCAGGAGGGGCTCGTCGGCGGCTCGCTCGCGCCCGTAGGTCGCCAGCAGGGCCTGTGCCTCGATCGGGTCGCCGAGGGTGGTGCCCGTGCCGTGGGCCTCGACCACGTCGATCTGGTCGCTGGTCAGCCCGCCGGAGGCGAGGGCCTGGCGGATGACGCGCTGCTGGGACGGCCCGTTGGGGGCGGTGAGGCCGTTGGAGGCGCCGTCCTGGTTGATCGCCGAGCCACGGACCACCGCGAGCACGGGGTGACCGTTGCGGCGGGCGTCGGACAGGCGCTCGACGAGCAGCATGCCCGCGCCCTCGGCCCAGCTGGTGCCGTCGGCGGCGGCGGCGAAGGACTTGATGCGGCCGTCGGCGGCCAGCCCGCGCTGGCGGCTGAACTCGGTGAAGGTGCCCGGTGTCGACATGACGGTGACACCGCCGGCCAGCGCCATCGTGCATTCGCCGTTGCGCAGCGCCTGGATCGCCCAGTGCAGGGCGACGAGGGACGAGGAGCACGCGGTGTCGACGGTGACCGCCGGGCCCTCCAGGCCGAACGCGTACGAGACGCGGCCCGAGGCGATGCTGCCGGAGTTGCCGGTGCCGAGGTAGCCCTCGACGCCGTCGGGCACGGAGGTGATGCGGGTGGCGTAGTCGTGGTACATGATGCCCGCGAAGACGCCGGTGCGGCTGCCGCGCATCGACGCCGGGTCGATGCCGGCCCGCTCGAACGCCTCCCACGAGGTCTCCAGCAGCAGCCGCTGCTGCGGGTCCATCGCCACGGCCTCGCGCGGCGAGATCCCGAAGAACGCCGGGTCGAAGCGGCCCGCGTCGTGCAGGAAGCCGCCGGAGCGGGTGTAGCTGGTGCCCTTGCCGTCCGGATCCGGGTCGTAGAGCGACTCCAGGTCCCAGCCGCGGCCCTGGGGGAACTCGGAGATGGCGTCGATGCCGCCGGCCACCAGGCGCCACAGGTCCTCGGGGGTTTCGACGCCTCCGGGGTAGCGGCAGCTCATGCCGACGATCGCGATCGGGTCGTCCTGGAAGGAGGCTCCGAGGGTGACCGGCAGGGCGCCGGCGGCGGTCGTCGCACCGTCCGCGTCCCCGGTCAGGCCGAGGACCTCGGTCCGCAGGTACGCCGCGAGCACGTGGGGCGTCGGGTAGTCGAAGACGAGGGTGGCGGGGAGCCGCTGGCCGGTGGCGGCGCCGAGGCGGTTGCGCAGTTCGACGGAGGTCAGCGAGTCGAAGCCGAGTTCCTTGAAGGCCCGGTCGGCCGACACCTCCTCGGTGGAGGCGTGCCCGAGTACGGCGGCCACCTCGGTCCGGACGAGGTCCAGCAGCGCCTGCTCCCGTTCGGTCGGCGCGAGCGCGGACAGTCGGGTGATGAGCGCGGACCCGTCGGCCGTGCCGGCCTGTCCGGCCGCCCGGCGTGCCGGTACGCGGACCAGGCCGCGCAGCAGGTCGGGGACCATGCCGCTACGGGCCTGGGCGCGCAGGGCGGCCAGGTCGAGCGGGAGCGGCACGAGCAGCGGTTCGGTGGTGCGGCGGGCCGCGTCGAAGAGGGCGAGGCCGGTGTCCGGCGTGAGGGCGCCGATGCCACCGCGGTTGATGCGGTCGCGATCGCCGGCGGGCAGGTCACCGCCCATGCCGCCGACACCCGTCCACAGCCCCCAGGCGAGGGACCCGGCGGCCAGGCCCCGGGCCCGGCGTTCGGCGGCGAGGGCGTCCAGGAAGGTGTTGGCCGCCGCGTAGTTGCCTTGGCCCGCGCCACCGAACACACCGGCGGCGGAGGAGAACAGCACGAACGCGGACAGGTCGAGGTCGCGGGTCAGTTCGTGGAGGTTCCACGCCGCGTCGACCTTCGGGCGGAGTACCGCCGACAGCCGCTCGGCGGTCAGGGAGCCGATGACCCCGTCGTCCAGCACGCCGGCCGTGTGCACGACGCCGGTCAGCGGGTGCTCCGCCGGGATGGCCGCCAGTACGGCGGCCAGCGCGGCCCGGTCGGCGACGTCGCACGCGGCCCAGGAGACCTCGGCGCCCAGGCCGGCCAGCTCCGCCGACAGCACGGCGGCGCCCTCGGCGGCCTCACCGCGACGGCTGACCAGCAGCAGGTTCCGTACGCCGTGCTCGGACACCAGGTGACGGGCGAACAGCCCGCCCAACGAGCCGCTCGCACCCGTCACCAGGACGGTACCGTCGGTGTCCCACTCGGGGGACGCGTCCTCGGCCGCCGAGGCACGCGCCAGCCTCGGCACCAGGACGGCGCCGTCGCGCACCGCGACCTCGGACTCGCCGGAGGCGAGGGCGGCGGAGAGGGCCCGGTGCACATCGGCGTCGGCATCGACGTCCACGTCGACGAGCACGATGCGGCCCGGGTTCTCGGACTGCGCCGACCGTACGAGTCCCCGTACCGCGGCGTGCGCCAGGTCCGGCACGCCCTCGCCCGGTAGGGCTTCCACCGCGCCCCGGGTCAGGAACACCAGCCGGGACCCGGCGGGTCGGTCGGCGGCGGCCCACTCCTGGAGGATCTCCAGGACCCGGCCGGTCCCGGCGTGCACCGCGGCGGCGAGGTCCTCGCCGGTCGGCTCCAGGAGCGACACCACCGAGGCGGCCTCGGTCCCGTCGCCCTCGCCCCGCATCGACCAGTCGTCGAAGGGGGTTCCGCCCGCCGGCGACCGCGTCCACTCGACGCGGAAGAGGGTGTCGCGGGTGAGGTCCGGTCCGGCGGCGAGCTGGTCACGGCTGACGGCCCGCAGGGCCAGGCCGGTGACCGAGGCGACCGGGGCTCCGGCGGCGTCGGCCAGGGTGAGGGCCACGTCGCCGCTCCGGCCGGTGGTCAGGCGTACGCGCAGCTCGGAGGCGCCGACCGCGTACAGGCTGACGCCGGTCCAGGAGAACGGCAGCCGGCCCTCGGTGCCGTCGGCGGCGCGCAGTCCGAGCGCGTGCAGGGCGGCGTCGAGAAGGGCCGGGTGCAGGCCGAAGCGTGCGGCCTCGTCGGCCGCGCCGTCGGGCAGGGCGACCTCGGCCCAGTACGTGCCCTCGTGCTGCCAGGCGGCCCGCAGGCCCTGGAACACGGGGCCGTAGCCGAAGCCGGAGTCCGCGAGGCCCTCGTACAGTCCCTCCACCGGGACGGCTCGCGCACCGGGCGGCGGCCACTCGGTGAGACCCTGCGGGGCGGGTTCGGCGCCGGCGGCGAGCACGCCGACGGCGTGCCGCGTCCACGGCGTGTCCGTGTCCGCGCCCTCCGGGCGGGAGTGGAGGGCGATACTGCGGCGCCGGCCCGTCGGGTCGGCGGCGCCGACGGCGAGCCGCAGTTGTACGCCGCCCTGCTCGGGCAGCACCAGCGGGGCTTCGAGGGTGAGTTCGTCGACCAGGTCGCAGCCGACGTGGTCGCCGGCCCGGAGTGCCAGCTCGACGAAGGCCGTGCCGGGCAGCAGGGCCGCGCCCATGACGCGGTGGTCCCCGAGCCACGGGTGGGTGGCCAGCGACAGCCGGCCGGTGAAGAGGTGGCCGTCGGAGTCGGGCAGTTGGACCTCGGCGCCGAGCAGCGGGTGGTCGGTGGTGCCGAGTCCGGCCGCCCCGACGTCGCCGTCCGCGCGACCGGCGTCGAGCCAGTGCACGGTGCGCTGGAAGGCGTACGTCGGCAGGTCCACGCGGCGGGTCCCGAGCGGGACGTAGTACGCGGTCCGGTCGACGGTGTTGCCGCGTACCCAGGCGGTGGCGAGTGCCGAGAGCAGCGTCCGGGCCTCGTCCCGTCCGGAGCGCAGGGCGGGGGCGAAGGCGGAGTCCCGCGTGACGCATTCCTGGGCGAGGGCCGACAGGATCCCGTCCGGGCCGAGTTCGACGTACGTCGTCACGCCGGCGGCTTCCAGCGTGCGGACACCGTCGAGGAAGCGGACCGCCTCGCGGACGTGCCGTACCCAGAACTCCGCCGAACCCATCTCACC
>NZ_JBEZKS010000119.1:0-7765 GCF_040651775.1 Streptomyces sp. NPDC048383 | reverse complement strand
TCCAACATCGCCTCGCGGAACTTCTTCGACCCGTTCGCGTTCGTCCGCTCACCGATCGCCATGTACGCCGTGTCCTGCCGGAACGCCACCGTCTGATAGAGGGAGGCCGCACCGGGCTCCGGCTGCGGACTGCGCTCGGTGACGGCCGTGCCGCGGACCCGCTCCACGACCTGCCGCAGGTGCTCGGGCGTCGTGCCGCAGCAGCCGCCGACCAGGGACAGTCCGTACTCCCGGACGAAGGTCTCCTGCGCGTCCGCGAGCTCGGGGGCCGACAGCGGGTAGTGGGCGCCCTGCTTGGTCAGGACAGGCAGGCCGGCGTTGGGCATGCAGGAGAGCGGGATGCGGGCGTTGCGCGCCAGATACCGCAGGTGCTCGCTCATCTCCGCCGGACCGGTCGCGCAGTTCAGGCCGATCATGTCGATGCCCAACGGCTCCAACGCCGTCAACGCCGCGCCGATCTCCGAGCCGAGCAGCATGGTGCCCGTGGTCTCGACGGTGACGGAGCAGATCAGCGGGACGGAGATGCCGAGGGCCTCCATGGCCCGGCGGGCGCCGATGATGGACGACTTCGTCTGGAGGAGGTCCTGGGTGGTCTCGACGAGGAGTGCGTCGGCGCCGCCGGTGATCAGGCCCTCGGCGTTGATCTGGTAGGCGTCGCGGATCTGGGCGTAGGTGATGTGGCCCAGGGTGGGGAGCTTGGTGCCCGGGCCCATGGAGCCGAGGACCCAGCGCTGCTGTCCGGTGGAGGCGGTGAACTCGTCCGCGACCTCGCGGGCGATGCGGGCGCCGGACTCCGACAGCTCGAAGTTGCGTTCGGGGATGTCGTACTCGGCGAGGGCCGCGAAGTTCGCGCCGAAGGTGTTGGTCTCGACGCAGTCGACACCGACGGAGAAGTAGGCCTCGTGGACCGAGCGGACGATGTCCGGGCGGGTGACGTTCAGGACCTCGTTGCAGCCTTCCAGCTGCTGGAAGTCCTCCATCGTCGGGTCCTGCTCCTGGAGCATCGTTCCCATGGCTCCGTCGGCGACGACCACGCGGGTGGCGAGCGCCTCCCGGAGGGCGTCGGCCCGGGTTTGGGTGTCTGCGGGCGGGTTCGACAACGAGGCCATGGTTGAGCTCCCTGGGATGCGACGGCTGTCGGCTTTGCACCCCCTCGTGTCAAGGGTGCACGCGGTCAGGGTAACCGTGTGGCAGCGGACCCGGTGGGGGCGTCCCACGTGGCGGACTGCATTCTGTGCGCGGGACCCCGCACGGGGGTGGGACGGTGTGCACGGCCTTCGGGAATCGCCCAACCATGCACAAGGTCGGCATCGACCGATAGTGTTCAGCATTGTCGAACTACGTCAGCAGGAGGCTGCGCGATGGCACGGAACATCCAGTCGCTCGAACGAGCCGCTGCGATGCTGCGGCTCCTGGCGGGCGGGGAGCGCCGGCTGGGACTGTCGGATGTGGCGTCGTCCTTGGGCCTGGCCAAGGGGACGGCGCACGGGATCCTGCGCACCCTGCAGGCCGAGGGCTTCGTCGAGCAGGACCCGGCGTCGGGGCGGTACCAGTTGGGCGCGGAGCTGCTCCGCCTGGGCAACAGTTATCTGGACGTGCACGAGCTGCGCGCCCGCGCCCTGGTGTGGACGGACGACCTGGCCCGGGCGAGCGGCGAGAGCGTGTACGTGGGGGTGCTGCACAAGAGCGGGGTGCTGATCATGCACCACGTGTTCCGGCCGGACGACAGCCGTCAGGTGCTGGAGGTGGGGGCGATGCAGCCGCTGCATTCCACGGCTCTGGGCAAGGTCCTGTCGGCCTACGATCCGGTCGCGCACACCCAGGTGGTGGAGGTGGAGCGGGAGTCGTTCACGCCCCGTACGGTCACGGACGCGGTCGGTTTCGAGGGGGTCCTGGACCTGACGCGGGCGCGCGGTTGGGCCGCGGACGTGGAGGAGACCTGGGAGGGCATCGCCTCGGTGGCGGCGCCGATCCTCGACCGGCGCCGGATGCCGGTGGGCGCGGTGGCGGTCGCGGGGGCCGTGGAGCGGGTCTGCGGGGAGGACGGGGAGCCCCGGGCGTCGCTGGTGGCGTCGGTCCGGGACTGCGCACGGTCGGTTTCGCGCGATCTCGGGGCGGGCCGGTTCTGAGCTTGACTTGATTCGTTCGGCCCACCCAGGGGGCGCTTCCGGCGCTCCTTGGGTGGGTTTTGTCGTTTCCGGACCGCTCAATGGCCTGATGTGGGCGATCGCACCGCGTGGTAACGATCCGGTTCTTTGACCTGGCCAACCCTTGACGCGTTCTTCATCCAGGCGGAAAACTGCCGTTCATCGGTCGGCATTGTCGAACACCTACCGGCAATACGCGTTAGGGTATGGCGAGGCCATGGACCGGTGCAGCACTCACCGAGTGTGTGGACCACCGGAGGGACCCGGTGTCCACCCACCCCTGGACGTAAGACAAAGGAGTCGCGGGTGTCCAGCTCCGACATCTTCATCGGCGAGACCATCGGTACCGCCCTGCTCACTCTGCTCGGTGGTGGCGTCTGCGCCGCCGTCACCCTCAAGAGCTCCAAGGCCCGCAACGCGGGCTGGCTCGCGATCACCTTCGGCTGGGGTTTCGCCGTACTGATCGCCGCCTACGTCTCCGCTCCGCTCTCCGGGGCCCACCTGAACCCGGCGGTCACCTTCGGCATCGCCGTCAAGACCGGCGAGTGGGGCGACGTCCCCGTGTACCTCGCGAGCCAGCTCCTCGGCGCCATGCTCGGTGCCGTCCTGATGTGGATCACGTACTACGGCCAGTTCCGCGCGCACCTGTCCGACCCCGAGCACATCCGCGACGCCAAGCTCGGTCCCGAGGACCCGCACCCGCACGACCAGGCCGGCCCGGTGCTCGGCGTCTTCTCCACGGGCCCCGAGATCCGTAATGTCGTGCAGAACCTCGCGACCGAGATCATCGGCACCGCCGTCCTGATCCTGGCCATCCTGACCCAGGGCCTCCAGGACGACGGCAAGGGACTCGGTGTCATAGGCGTCCTGATCACCTCGTTCGTGGTCGTCGGCATCGGCCTCTCGCTGGGCGGTCCGACCGGCTACGCCATCAACCCGGTCCGCGACCTCGGTCCGCGCATCGTGCACGCCCTGCTCCCGCTGCCCAACAAGGGCGGCTCGGACTGGGGGTACTCCTGGATCCCGGTCGTCGGCCCGCTCGTCGGTGCCGTACTCGCCGGCGGTCTGTACAACCTCGCGTTCGCCTGATCAGCACCTGCAGCGCTCGTAAGATCCGCACCGCACTCCTGATTCCGCCAACTCACCAGACCTGCCAGGAGCAGCCACCATGACCAGCAGCACCGGCCCCTTCATCGCCGCGATCGACCAGGGCACCACCTCCTCCCGCTGCATCGTCTTCGACCGCGACGGGCGCATCGTCGCCGTCGACCAGAAGGAGCACGAGCAGATCTTCCCGAAGCCGGGCTGGGTCGAGCACGACGCCGCCGAGATCTGGACCAACGTCCAGGAGGTCGTCGCCGGGGCCATCGCCAAGGCGGAGATCACCGCCGCCGACGTCAAGGCCGTCGGCATCACCAACCAGCGCGAGACCACCCTGCTGTGGGACAGGAACACCGGCGAGCCGGTGCACAACGCCCTCGTCTGGCAGGACACCCGCACCGACGCCCTGTGCAAGGAGCTCGGCCGCAACGTCGGCCAGGACCGCTTCCGCCGCGAGACCGGCCTCCCGCTGGCCAGCTACTTCGCCGGCCCCAAGGTCCGCTGGCTGCTCGACAACGTCGAGGGCCTGCGCGAGCGCGCCGAGGCGGGCGACATCCTCTTCGGCACCATGGACTCGTGGGTCATCTGGAACCTCACGGGCGGCGCCCAGGGCGGCGTGCACGTCACCGACGTCACCAACGCCTCGCGCACCATGCTGATGAACCTGCACACGCTGGCCTGGGACGACAAGATCGCGGAGTCCATGGGCGTCCCGCTCAACGTGCTCCCCGAGATCAAGTCCTCCGCCGAGGTCTACGGCCACGTCAAGGACGGCGTGCTCGCCGGTGTCCCGGTCGCCTCGGCGCTCGGTGACCAGCAGGCCGCCCTCTTCGGGCAGACCTGTTTCGCCGAGGGCGAGGCGAAGTCCACGTACGGCACCGGCACGTTCATGCTGATGAACACCGCCGACAAGATCATCAACTCCTACAGCGGCCTGCTGACCACGGTCGGCTACCAGATCGGCGACCAGAAGCCGGTCTACGCCCTGGAAGGCTCCATCGCCGTCACCGGCTCGCTCGTCCAGTGGATGCGCGACCAGATGGGCCTGATCAAGTCGGCCGCCGAGATCGAGACGCTGGCCTCCTCGGTCGAGGACAACGGCGGCGCCTACTTCGTCCCGGCCTTCTCCGGCCTGTTCGCCCCGTACTGGCGCTCCGACGCCCGCGGTGTGATCACCGGCCTGACCCGGTACGTCACCAAGGCGCACATCGCCCGTGCCGTCCTGGAGGCCACCGCCTGGCAGACCCGCGAGATCACCGACGCCATGACCAAGGACTCCGGCGTCGAGCTGGCGGCCCTCAAGGTCGACGGCGGCATGACCTCCAACAACCTGCTGATGCAGACGCTCTCGGACTTCCTGGACGCCCCCGTGGTGCGCCCGATGGTCGCCGAGACCACCTGCCTCGGCGCCGCCTACGCCGCCGGCCTGGCCGTCGGCTTCTGGCCCGACACCGACGCCCTGCGCGCCAACTGGCGCCGCGCGGCGGAGTGGACCCCGCGGATGCCCGCCGAGCAGCGGGACCGCGAGTACAAGAGCTGGCTCAAGGCCGTGGAGCGGTCCATGGGCTGGGTCGACGACGAAGACGCCAGCTGACCGCACCGGCTGACGAATCGACGAGGAGCTAAAGAGACATGAGCAGCCCGCAGCGCGTCCCCACCCTGGGTACGCACCCGACGGCCGGTTCCCACCCGAGCCGTGCAGAGACCCGTGAGCAGCTGGCCAAGGCCACGTACGACCTGCTGGTCATCGGCGGTGGAATCCTGGGCACCTCGGTGGCCTGGCACGCCGCGCAGTCGGGGCTGCGGGTCGCCATGGTGGACGCCGGTGACTTCGCCGGCGCCACCTCCTCCGCCTCCTCCAAGCTCGTCCACGGCGGTCTGCGCTACCTGCAGACCGGCGCGGTCAAGCTCGTCGCGGAGAACCACCACGAGCGCCGGGTGCTGGCCAAGGACGTGGCCCCGCACCTGGTCAACCCGCTGACCTTCTACCTGCCCGTGTACAAGGGCGGTCCGGTCGGCGCGGCGAAGCTGGGCGCGGGCGTGTTCGCGTACTCGGCGCTCTCGGCCTTCGGTGACGGGATCGGCAAGGTCATCTCGCCGGCCCGCGCCGTCGCCGACAACCCGGGCCTGAAGACGGACAACCTGAAGGCCGTCGCGGTCTACTACGACCACCAGATGAACGACTCCCGCGTCGCCGTCATGACGGTCCGCGCGGCCGTCGAGTCGGGTGCGGTCGTCCTCAACCACGCCGAGGTCACCGGGCTGCGCATGACGCGCGGCCGGGTCTCCGGTGCCGAGCTCAAGGACCGCCTCGACGGCACCGAGTTCGGTGTCGACGCGCGGGTCGTGCTCAACGCCACCGGCCCGTGGGTGGACCACCTGCGGCGCATGGAGGACAAGCACTCCATGCCGTCGATCCGGTTGTCCAAGGGCGCGCACATCGTCATGAAGCGCAAGTCGCCGTGGAAGGCCGCCATGGCCACCCCGATCGACAAGTACCGCATCACCTTCGCCCTGCCGTGGGAGGACCAGCTGCTCCTCGGTACGACCGACGAGGCCTACGAGGGCGACCCGGCGGACGTGCGCGCCACCGAGTCCGACATCCAGCAGATCCTCGACGAGGCGGCGTTCTCCGTGAACGACGCGGATCTCGACCGTTCGCTGATGACGTACGCCTTCGCGGGCCTGCGGGTGCTGCCCGGCGGCCCCGGTGGGGTGGAGAAGGCCAAGCGCGAGACGGTCGTCTCCGAGGGCGCGGGCGGCATGCTGTCGGTGGCCGGCGGCAAGTGGACGACGTACCGTCACATCGGCCGTGTGGTCATGGACAAGCTGGCCAAGCTCCCGGGCAGCCCGCTGACCGAGGACATGGAGCCGCAGAAGTCGCTGGTGCGCCGGATCCCGCTGCCCGGTGTCGCGAACCCGAACGCGGTCGCGCACCGACTGCTGGTGGACCGTGAGCCCGGCACCCGCATGGACCCGCTGACGGCCCGCCACCTGGCCTCCCACTACGGCTCGCTGGCCTTCGACATCGCCCGCATGGCGAACGAGGACCCGGCGCTGGCCGAGCGCATCCACCCGGACGGTCCGGAGATCTGGGCGCAGGTCGCCTACGCCCGTGACAACGAGTGGGCCGAGACGGTCGACGACGTGCTGCGCCGCCGCACGACGGTGACGGTCCGCGGTCTGGACGACGCCTCCGTGCGCGCCCGCGTCCAGGAGATGCTGGGTCACAAGGCATAGCTCGCGCGCAGGTGGGGAAGAGGGGCGGTTCCGAGGGGAACCGCCCCTCCGTCGTGGGCTGTGGTCGGTGCCGCCTCAAGGCTTAGGCTGGCCCACGTACGCAAGGGAACTTCGGAAGGAGACCTGGGTGATCGAGCTTGAGGGCGTGCCCGAGCTGATCGACCCGGTCATGGTGGCCGCGTTCGAGGGCTGGAACGACGCGGGTGACGCCGCCTCCGGTGCGGTGGCGCACCTGGACCGGGAGTGGAAGGGCGAGGTCTTCGCGGCTCTGGACGCCGAGGACTACTACGACTTCCAGGTCAACCGGCCGACGGTGTGGCTGGACAACGGGGTCAGGAAGATCACCTGGCCGACGACGCGGCTGTCCGTGGTCCGGATCGGCGGTGCGAAGCCGCGCGACCTGGTGCTGGTGCGGGGCATCGAACCGTCCATGCGGTGGCGGTCGTTCTGCAACGAGCTGCTCGGCTTCGCGCACGAACTGGGCGTGGAGATGGTGGTCATCCTGGGCGCGCTGCTCGGGGACACCCCGCACACGCGGCCCGTGCCGGTCAGCGGGGTGACCTCGGACGCCGACCTGGCGCGGACGATGGACCTGGAGGAGACGAAGTACGAGGGTCCGACCGGGATCGTGGGCGTGCTGCAGGAGGCCTGCACCCACGCGGGCGTTCCCGCGGTGTCGCTGTGGGCGGCCGTGCCGCACTACGTGTCCCAGCCGCCCAACCCGAAGGCGACGCTGGCGCTGCTCAACCGGCTGGAGGACCTGATCGACATCAGGATCCCGCTGGGCGAGCTGCCGGAGGACGCGCGGGCCTGGCAGCTGGGCGTGGACCAGTTGGCCGCCGAGGACAGCGAGGTGGCGGAGTACGTCCAGACGCTGGAGGAGGCGCGGGACACAGCGGACCTGCCGGAGGCCTCCGGGGACGCGATCGCCCGGGAGTTCGAACGGTACCTACGGCGTCGGGACCCCTCGGCCACCGCGGAGCCGGGTGACGGCTCGTACCGGCGGGACACCGCCGGCGGCCTGAGCCGGGGGGCCAAGCGCAAGCCGGAGCCGGAACCGCCGGCGGGGGCGGGGGCGCCCGAGGGGGCCGCCGACGGGTCCGACGGCGGGGCGGAGGAGGCGGCGGGGCCGTCCGGGACCGCGGGGACTCCCGCGACGCCCGAGGCGCCCGAGCCGCCGGGGAAGCCGGAGGCCCCCGGGGCCCCCGGGGCCCCCGAGAAACCGGGCTCCTCCTCCCCCGACGCCTAGGCGGAACGAGAAACGCCGGACCGGCCGC
>NZ_JBEZKS010000118.1:0-7770 GCF_040651775.1 Streptomyces sp. NPDC048383 | reverse complement strand
GACGCGCTCACCGCCGCCGAGGGACTGGCGCTGTTCGACGCCGCGCCGGCCTCCGGGCAGCCGCTGCTGGTGCCGGTCAAGCTGGACCTGGCCGCACTCCGCGCCCAAGCGGGCACGGGAATGCTCCCGCCGCTGCTCTCCGCCCTCGTCCGCACGCCCACCCGCCGGGCCGCCGGGTCCGTCGAGGTCGGGGACACCCCCGCCGCAGCGCTCATCGGCCTGACGGACGCCGAACAGGCCGCGTACGTACTGGATGTGGTGCGGACCCAGGTCGCGGCCGTGCTGGGCCACGCCGGGCCCGAGGCCGTCGAGGCCGACCGGTCGTTCCGGGAGCTGGGCTTCGACTCGCTGACCGCCGTCGAGCTGCGCAACCTCCTCGGCGCGGCCACCGGGCTGCGCCTGCCGGCCACCCTCGTCTTCGACTACCCGACCTCCCTCGTCCTGGCCGAGCACCTGCGGACCGAGCTCCTCGGAGCGGTGCCCGCGACGCCACGGGCGGCGGTCGCCGTCGCCGTACGCGACGACGAACCCATCGCGATCGTCGGCCTGGGCTGCCGCTACCCCGGGGACGTCCAGTCGCCCGAGGACCTGTGGCGGCTCGTCCTGGACGGCCGGGACGTCGTCTCCGGATTCCCCGACGACCGGGGCTGGGACGTGGACGGCCTCTTCGACGCCGACCCCGGCCGGGAGGGGACGAGCTACGCCCGCGAGGGCGGCTTCCTCACCGAGGCCTCCGCCTTCGACCCGGCGTTCTTCGGGATCTCCCCGCGCGAGGCCGTGGCGATGGACCCGCAGCAGCGGCTGCTGCTGGAAACCTCGTGGGAGGCGTTCGAGCGGGCCGGCATCGACCCGCGGTCGCTGCGCGGCAGCCGGACCGGCGTTTTCGCCGGAGTCATGTACCAGGACTACGCCTCGCGGCTCGCGGCCCTGCCCGAGGGCGTCGAGGGCTTCCTCGGCACGGGCAACGCGGGCAGCGTCATCTCCGGCCGGCTGTCCTACACGTTCGGGCTGGAGGGTCCGGCCGTCACCGTCGACACGGCGTGCTCGTCCTCCCTGGTGGCCCTGCACCTCGCCGTACAGGCCCTGCGGAGCGGTGAGTGCGAACTCGCCCTCGCGGGCGGGGTGACCGTCATGGCGACCCCCGCCGCGTTCGTGGAGTTCAGCCGGCAGCGGGGCCTGGCGGCCGACGGCCGCTGCAAGGCCTTCTCCGCCGACGCCGACGGCACGGGCTGGGCCGAAGGCGCCGGCGTCATGCTGGTGGAGCGGCTCTCCGACGCCCGCCGCAACGGACACCCGGTGCTCGCCGTGGTCCGGGGTACGGCGATCAACCAGGACGGCGCGTCCAACGGGCTGACCGCCCCCAACGGGCCTTCCCAGCAGCGCGTCATCCGCCAAGCCCTGGCCAACGCGGGCCTGTCGCCCGCCGAAGTGGACGCCGTCGAGGCGCACGGCACGGGTACGACCCTGGGTGACCCGATCGAGGCGCAGGCGCTGCTGGCCACGTACGGCCGGGAGCGCGAGGGGGACCGGCCGCTGCTGCTGGGCTCCATCAAGTCCAACATGGGCCACACGCAGGCCGCCGCCGGCGTCGCCGGGATCATCAAGATGGTCATGGCGATGCGGCACGGCGTCCTGCCCCGGACCCTGCACGTGGACGAGCCGACCCCGCACGTGGACTGGGCGGCCGGTGCCGTCACGCTCCTGGAGTCGGCCACGGCCTGGCCGGAGACCGGGCGGCCCCGCCGCGCCGCCGTCTCCTCGTTCGGCTTCAGCGGCACCAACGCCCACGCCATCATCGAGCAGGCCCCCGAGCCGACCGGGACCGAGGAACGGCCCGAACCCGCCCGGACGCCCGGCAGCGTGCCGTGGCTCCTCTCGGCGAAGGACCCGCAGGCCCTGCGCGACCAGGCCGCCCGCCTGGCGGCGCACGTGATCGCACACCCCGCCCTGTCGCCCGGCGACATCGGCTACGCCTTGGCCACGAGCAGGACCGACCTCGACCGGCGGGCCGCCGTCGTCGCCGCCGACCGGGACGGATTCCTGGCGGGCCTCGCCGCGCTCGCCGCGGGCGACCGGCCGGCCGGCGTGCTGGAGGACGTACCGGCCGCCGGAAAGCTCGCCTTCCTGTTCACCGGACAGGGCAGCCAACGCCTCGCCATGGGGCGCGAACTGTACGAGACCTTCCCGGTGTTCACCGCCGCACTGGATGCGGTGGCGGAGCATCTCGACCTCGAAATGCCCCTGCGTGAGGTGCTGTTCGGGGCAGACGCGGCTCTGCTGGACGAGACGCGGTACACCCAACCCGCACTGTTCGCCGTCGAGGTGGCGCTCTACCGGCTGCTCGCCTCGTGGGGTGTGACGCCGGACCTCGTCGCCGGACATTCCATCGGTGAGATCGCCGCCGCCCACGTCGCCGGAGTGCTCTCCCTCGCCGACGCCTGCGAACTGGTTTCAGCTCGCGCCCGGTTGATGCAGGCGCTGCCGACCGGCGGCGTGATGATCGCGCTCCAGGCGGCGGAGGAGGAAGTGCTGCCGCTGCTCACCGAGCGGGTGAGCATCGCGGCCGTCAACGGCCCGCACGCGATCGTGATCGCCGGGGACGAGGACGCCGCGACCGCCGTCGTGGACGCCTTCCCCGACCGGAAGACCAAGCGGCTCACCGTCAGCCACGCCTTCCACTCCCCGCACATGGACGGCATGCTCGACGCCTTCCGCGAGGTCGCGGAACGCCTGACGTACGCAGCCCCCCGCATCCCGATCGTCTCGAACCTCACCGGCCGCCCCGTCGGCGACGGCGAGATGGGCAGCGCGGACTTCTGGGTCCGCCACGTCCGCGAGACGGTCCGCTTCCTCGACGGGATCCGCGCCCTCGAAGCCGCCGGTGCGACCACCTACCTCGAACTCGGCCCCGAAGGCGTCCTCTCCGCCCTCGCACAGGACTGCCTCATCCGCGACGAGTCCGCCGACGCGGCCTTCGTCCCCGTGCTCCGCGCCGGTCGCCCCGAGGAAGCCTGCCTCGCCACGGCCCTCGCCCGCGCCCACCTGCGGGGGATCCCCGTCGACTGGGAGACGTACTACTCCGGCACCGGCGCCCGACGCGTCGACCTGCCCACCTACGCCTTCCAGCGGCAGCGCTACTGGCTGGAGGCACCCGCCCAAGCCCTCGCGGGCGACGTCGCCTCCGCCGGACTCGGCGCGACCGCTCACCCGCTGCTCGGGGCGGCCGTCGACCTGCCCGACTCGGACGGGTTCCTCTTCGCCGGACGGCTCTCGCTGCGCACCCACCCCTGGCTGGCCGATCACCGCGTCGCGGGCACCGTCCTGCTGCCGGGCGCCGCGCTGGTGGAACTGGCCGTCCGCGCCGGCGACCACGCCGGCTGCGGCCGGCTGGACGACCTCATCCTCGAAGCGCCCCTGGTGCTGCCCGAGACGGGCGGAACACAGCTGCGGCTCGCCGTGGCCGAGCCCGACGCCGACGGACGCCGGGCCTTCCAGGTCTACTCGCGCCCCGAGCAGGCCGCCCCCGACGAACCGTGGACCCGGCACGCCGACGGCGTCCTCGCCCCGGACGCCCGGGACGCCCACTCCGACACCGCCGTCGAGCCCCTGGCGGAGTGGCCGCCCGCCGGCGCCGTCGACTGCCCGCTGGACGGGCTGTACGAGGATTTCGACGCCATCGGGCTCGGTTACGGCCCCGCCTTCCGCAACCTGCGCCGCGCCCACCGGCTCGGCGACGAGGTGTACGCCGAAGTCGCCCTGGACGCGGACCGCCTCGCGGAAGCCGCCCCGTACGGCCTCCACCCGGCGCTCCTCGACGCCGCCCTGCACGCAGTCGGCGTCGGGGAATTCTTCCCCGAGGGCCCGCAGGGCGCGCGGCTCCCCTTCTCCTGGGACGGGGTCCGGCTGTACGCGGCCGGCGCCGCCCGCCTGCGCGTACGGATGGCACCCGCCGGCCGGGACGCCGTGGCCCTCACCCTGTGGGACGGGGACGGACAACCCGTCCTGAGCGTCGACTCGCTCGTCCTGCGCCCCCTGTCAACCGACGGCATCGCCACCGGCCCCGCCCGCGAGGCCCTGTTCCGGATCGACTGGACCGTCCTGCCGCCCGCCGCGACGCACCCGCCGTCCGACAGCCGGTGGGCGCTGCTCGGCGCGGACCCGCTCAAGGTGGGCGCCGCCCTGGAACGCGCCGGAATCCTCGACGACGCCGCCGAGGCCACCCACGCCGACCTCAGCGCCCTCGGTGAGGCCTTCGACCTCGCCGGGGCCCTGGGGGAGGACGTACCGGAGACGGTCCTCGTCACCCCGGCCGTCGACCTCGCGCCGACCGACCCGGCCACCGCCGCGCACGCCGTGACCCGCCACGCCCTGGAACTCGTCCAGGGCTGGCTCGCCGACGAGCGGTTCGCCGCCTCCCGGCTCGCGGTCGTCACCCGTGGCGCCGTCGCCACGGACCCCGAAGGGGACGTGACCGACCTCGCGCAGGCGGCGGTATGGGGCCTGGTGCGCTCCGCCCAGGCCGAGCACCCCGACCGGTTCGTCCTGATCGACCTCGACGAGGAGGACGGCTCCCACCGCGCCCTGCCCGCGGCGCTCGCCGGCGACGAAACCCAACTCGCCCTCCGGGAAGGGGTCGCACGCGCCCCCCGGCTGGCCCGCGCCACCCTGACCCCGGCCGCGTCGGACTCCGTCCCCGCAGGCCGGGGCCCGGACCCCGAGGGCACCGTCCTGATCACCGGAGCCACCGGCACCCTCGGCGGCCTCCTCGCCCGGCGCCTCGTCACCGAGCACGGCGTACGCCACCTGCTGCTCACCAGCCGGCGCGGCGGCGCGGCGGCCGGAGCGGCGCAACTCGGGGACGCACTCGCCATGTTGGGGGCCCGCGTCACCTGGGCGGCCTGCGACGCCGCCGACCGGGACGCCCTCGCCGCCCTGCTGGACTCCGTACCGGCCGAGCGTCCGCTCACCGCCGTCGTGCACACCGCCGGCGTCCTCGACGACGGCACCATCACCTCACTCACCCCCGAGCGGGTCACCAAGGTGCTGCGGCCCAAGGCCGACGCAGCCTGGAACCTGCACGAACTGACCCGGGAACTCGACCTCGCGTCGTTCGTCCTGTTCTCCTCGGCGGCCGGCGTGTTCGGCAACGCCGGACAGGCCAACTACGCGGCCGGCAACACCTTCCTCGACGCACTCGCCCAGCACCGCCGGGCCCAAGGACTGGCGGGCCTCTCGCTCGCCTGGGGCCTGTGGGACGACGGGGCCGGCATGGCCGCCGGACTCGACGAACAGGACCGTCGGCGCATCGAACGCGGCAACATGAACGCACTGTCGCAGGCCGACGGACTGGCCCTCTTCGACGCCGCACTGCGGGCCGACACGCCCCCGCACGAGGACGACGAACCGCGCACCCCGAGCCTCCTCGTGCCCGCCCGACTCGATCTGGCCGCCCTGCGATCCCGGGCCGGCGACCACGTCGCACCCCTGCTGCGCGGCCTGCTCCGTACGTCCGTACGGCGCAGGACGAGCAGTGGCACGAGCACGGACACCCCGGACTCGACGGCGGAACGGCTCGCCCAACTGCCGCCCGCCGAACGCGACCGGGTCCTGCTCGACACGGTCTGCACCCACGTCGCCCGCGTGTTGGGCCACAGCGGTGCGGCCGCCATCGCACCGGGCAGCGCGTTCAAGGAACTCGGCTTCGACTCGCTGACCGCGGTCGAACTGCGCAACAGCCTCGGCGCGGCCACCGGACTACGACTCCCGGCCACGCTCATCTTCGACCACCCGACCCCCGAGCGACTCGCCGGGCACCTGCGCACCGCACTCGGCCTCGACGGCGACGGCCCCGCCGTCTTCGACGAACTCGACCGGCTGGAAGCCGCGTTGGCAGCGTCGGAGGCGACGGACGCCGACAGCGTCACCCGTTCGCGGATCACGATGCGCCTCCAGGCCCTCATGACCAAGTGGCACACCGGCCAGGACACCGGCCGCACCACGGCCGCCGAGGACACCGACGACGACCTCGACACGGCCACCGACGACGAACTCTTCGACCTGCTCGACGACGAACTCGGCGCTTCCTGACCCGAAGCGCCCGAGCCCGCCGGGCGCGGCACGACACACCCCGTGCCCGCCCGGCGGCCCCCGACCACCACGGACAGACCCGTACGACCGCCTCTCTGGCATGGAGCCCACGCACATGGTGAACGAGGACAAGCTTCGCGACTACCTCAAGCGGGCGACCGCCGATCTGCGCCAGGCCCGCAGGCGGCTGCGCGACGTCGAGGAACAGAACCAGGAGCCCATCGCGATCGTCGCGATGAGCTGCCGCTACCCGGGCGGTGTCCGCACCCCCGAGGACCTGTGGCAGCTCGTCGCCGACGGCCGCGACGCGATCTCCGGATTCCCGGCCGACCGCGGCTGGGACGTCGAGACGCTCTACGACGCCGACCCCGACAGCGCCGGATCGAGCTACGTCAGCGAGGGCGGCTTCCTCTACGACGCCGCCCGCTTCGACCCGGCGCCCTTCGGGATTTCGCCGCGCGAGGCCATGGCGATGGACCCGCAGCAGCGGCTGCTGCTGGAAACCTCCTGGGAGGCGTTCGAGCGGGCCGGCATCGACCCGACGTCGATGCGCGGCAGCCGAACGGCCGTCTTCGCCGGCGTGATGTACCACGACTACACGGCCCGCCTGGACTCCGTCCCCGAAGGCGTCGAAGGCTTCCTCGGCACCGGCAGCTCCGGCAGCATCGCCTCCGGCCGGGTGTCCTACACGTTCGGCCTGGAGGGCCCGGCCGTCACCGTCGACACCGCCTGCTCCTCCTCCCTGGTCACCCTGCACCTCGCCGTGCAGGCCCTGCGGGCGGAGGAGTGCACCATGGCACTGGCCGGCGGTGTCACCGTCATGGCGACCCCCGCCACCTTCACCGAGTTCAGCCGCCAGCGCGGCCTCGCCTCCGACGGCCGCTGCAAGCCCTTCGCGGCCGCCGCCGACGGCACCGGCTGGGGCGAGGGTGTCGGCATGCTCCTCGTGGAGCGGCTGTCCGACGCTCAGCGCCACGGACACCCCGTCCTGGCCGTCATCCGCGGCAGCGCGATCAACCAGGACGGCGCGAGCAACGGCCTCACCGCGCCCAACGGCCCGTCGCAGCAGCGCGTCATCCACCAGGCCCTCACCAACGCCCGACTGGCGGCGGCCGACGTGGACGTCGTCGAGGCCCACGGCACCGGTACGACCCTCGGCGACCCGATCGAAGCCCAGGCACTGCTGGCCACGTACGGCCAGGACCGCCCGGCCGAACGGCCGCTGCTGCTCGGCTCCATCAAGTCGAACATCGGCCACACGCAGGCCGCGGCCGGTGTCGCGGGCATCATCAAGATGGTCGAGGCGATGCGCCACGGCATCGTGCCCAAGACCCTCCACCTCGACGAGCCCACCCCGCACGTCGACTGGGAGGCGGGCGCCGTCTCCCTCATCGGCGAGACCATCGCCTGGCCGCGCACCGGTGCACCGCGTCGTGCGGGTGTGTCGTCGTTCGGGTTCAGTGGGACGAACGCGCACGTGATCGTGGAGCAGGCGCCGGAGGTGGGGGTGGAGGCCTCCGGTTCTGGTGTGGGTTCGGGTGTGGGTTCTGGTGTGGGTTTGCCGGTGGTGCCGTGGGTGTTGTCGGGGAAGAGTGCGGTGGCGTTGCGGGCGCAGGCGGATCGTCTGGTGGGTTGGTTGCCGGGTGGTGCGGGTGTGGATCCGGTGGATGTGGGTTGGTCGTT
>NZ_JBEZKS010000117.1:0-7803 GCF_040651775.1 Streptomyces sp. NPDC048383 | reverse complement strand
CACAGCAACCGGTTCACGATCCCCCGATGGGAAACCACCACCCCCTTGGGACGACCCGTCGACCCCGACGTGTAGATCACGTACGCCGGATGGTCGGCGGCAGGTTCCACGGCCCCGGCGGCCTCGGCGGGAACCGGTGCGGCCAGGTCCGCCCCGTCGACGAGCAGGTGGGGCACGGCCGGGTCGGCCGGGAGCCGGGGCGCGGTCGCCGCGGTCGTCAGCAGGAGGGTCGGGGCGGCGTCCGCGAGCATGAACGCGATGCGGTCGGCCGGGTGGTCGGGGTCCACCGGGAGGTAGGCCCCGCCCGCCTTGAGGACGGCCAGCAGCGAGACCACCAGCTCGACCGAGCGCGGCACGGCCAGCGCCACCACGCTCTCCGGTCCGACGCCGCGCCCGCGCAGGACGTGGGCGAGGCGGTCGGCGCGGGCGTGCAGCTCGGCGTAGGTCAGGGAGCTGCCCTCGAAGCGCAGGGCCTCGGCGTCCGGGGTGCGCGCCGCCTGCCCGGCCAGCAGCTCCGTCAGGGTGGTGTCGGGCACGGGCTCGGCCGTGGCGTTCCATCCGTGCAGAACCTGCTGCCGCTCGGCGGGCTCCAGCACGTCGGCCCGGCCGATCGGCTCGTCCGGACGGTCGGTGACCGCGGTGAGCAGTCGCACCAGCCGTTCCAGCAGGAGCTCGACGGTGGCCCGGTCGTAGAGGTCGGTGTTGTACTGCAGGACGCCGTCGATGCCGGCGGGCGATCCCGCGGCGTCGAACCGTTCGCCCAGGTGTCCTTCCAGGTCGAACTTGGCGACGTGGTTGTCCGCGGCGTGGGCGCTCGCGGTCAGCCCCGGCATCCGCAGTTCGGCCTCGGTGTTGTTGTGCACGGACAGCAGGACCTGGAAGAGGGGGTGCCGGGCCAGCGACCGGGTCGGGTTGAGCACCTCGACCAGCCGCTCGAACGGCATGTCCTGGTGGCCGTACGCGGCGAGGTCGGTCTCCCGCACCCGGGCCACCAGCTCGCGGAAGGTGGGGTCGCCGGAGGTGTCGGTGCGCAGGACCAGGGTGTTGACGAAGAACCCGACGAGGTCGTCAAGCGCGTCGTCGGTGCGGCCGGCCACGGGGGTGCCGATCGGGATGTCGCTGCCCGCGCCGAGCGCGCCGAACAGAGCGGCGAACCCGGCCTGGAGGACCATGAACATGCTGGCCCGGCCGTCGTGGGCGAGGCGCGCCAGGCGGGCGTGCAGCCGGGCGTCCAGGGAGAAGGTCACGCCCGCTCCGCTGTTGCCGAGGACCGCGGGGCGGGGCCGGTCGGTGGGCAGGTCCAGCTGCTCGGGCAGGCCGTCCAGGGTGCGGCGCCAGTAGTCGAGCTGCTGGGCGGCGACGCTGCGTGCGTCGTCCTCGTCGCCGAGGACCTCGCGCTGCCACAGCGCGTAGTCGGCGTACTGCACCGGCAGCGGGGTGAAGGCCGGTGCCCGGCCGGCGGTCCGGGCTTCGTAGGCGGTGGCCAGGTCGCGGGCGAACGGGGCCATCGACCAGCCGTCGGTGGCGATGTGGTGGATCACCAGGAGCATCACATGTTCCTGCGGAGCCACGGTGAACAGCTCGGCGCGCAGCGGGAGGTCCACGGCGAGGTCGAAGCCGCGGCCGGCCCGCGCGTCCAGCAGGGCGGGGAGCCGGTCCTCGGTGGTCGTGGTGAAGGCGAACGCGACGGGGGCGGCTGCGGCGGGCAGCACCTGCTGGCGGGGTTCGCCGTCGGGCGCGGGGAAGACCGTACGGAGGCTCTCGTGGCGGGCGACCACGTCGGCGAGGGCGGCGTCGAGGGCCGTGTGGTCGACGGTGCCCCGGAGCCGGACCGCGAGCGGGATGTTGTAGGTGGCGCCGGGGCCCTCCATCCGGCCCAGGAACCAGAGCCGGCGCTGGGCGAAGGACAGGGGCACGGTTTCGGGCCGGGTACCCGCGCGCAGCGGCGGCCGGGCCCCGCCCGCGGCGGCGACGCGTCGGCCGAGTTCGGCCGGGGTGGGTGCCTCGAACAGGGAACGGATGGCGAGTTCGACGCCGAGGTCGGAGCGGATCCTGCTGACCAGGCGGGTGGCGAGCAGCGAGTGGCCGCCGAGGGTGAAGAAGCTGTCGTCGACGCCGATGTGCTCGATCCCCAGGACTTCGGCGAAGAGCGCGACCAGCGCTTCCTCCTCGGGGGTCTCGGGGGCCCGTCCGGTGGTGGATCCGGCCAGCTCGGGTGCGGGCAGCGCCTTGCGGTCCACTTTGCCGTTGGGGGTGAGCGGGAACTCGTCGAGGACGACGGTCGCGGCGGGGACCATGAACTCGGGCAGCGAGGCGGCGATGTGCGCGCGCAGCGTGTCCGGGTCGGCCGGCCGGTCCTCGGCGGCGATCACGTACGCCACGACGCGCTTGTCGCCCGGCTCGTCCTCGCGCACGATCACCGCGGCGTGGCGGACGCTGTCGTGGCCGGCGAGCACCGACTCGATCTCGCCGAGCTCGATCCGGAAGCCGCGGACCTTGACCTGGTGGTCGGCGCGGCCCGCGAACTCCAGGCGGCCGTCGGCGCGCCACCTCCCGAGGTCGCCGGAGCGGTAGAGGCGGGTTCCGGCCGCGCCGAAGGGGTTGGCGACGAACCGCTCCGCGGTCAGCCCGGGCCGCTTGAGGTAGCCGCGGGCGAGACCCGTACCGGCGATGTACATCTCGCCGACGGCGCCGGGCGGGACCGGGCGCAGCCAGCGGTCCAGTACGTACACCTGCGAGTTCACGAAGGGGCTGCCGATCGGCGGGGTGCCGCCGACGCCGAGCGGGCCGCTCATGGTGGCGCCGACGGTGGTCTCGGTGGGGCCGTAGCCGTTGAGCAGTCGGCGGCCGGGCGCCCAGCGGGCGACGAGCTCGGGGGTGCAGGCGTCGCCGGTGGAGACGAGGGTGGCGCCGGCGAGCACGTCCTGTCCGGCGGGCAGTGAGGCGAGGGCCACCGGCGGCAGGGTGGCGTGGGTGACGCGGTGCCGGCGGACGAGGTCGGCCAGGGGGTCGCCGGGCAGCAGGTCGTCGGCGGGGCCGAGGACGAGGGCGGCGCCCGAGAGCAGGCCCATGGAGATGTCCCAGAAGCCGGCGTCGAAGCTGACCGAGGCGAACTGCAGCACCCGGCTGCCGGGGCCGGCCTGGACGGCGTCGGCCTGCGTCGCGACGAGGCTGGCGAGGCCGTGGTGCGGGACGACGACGCCCTTGGGGCGCCCCGTGGATCCCGAGGTGTAGATGATGTACATGGGGTGGGTGGTGGTCAGGGGTGCGACGCGGTCGGCGTCCGTGATGTCGGCGCTGTCGTACGCGCCGAGCGCGCGGGCGGTCTCCGGGGCGTCGAGCACCAGCTGCGGGGTGTCCCCGGCGGCGTCGCCGAGCAGCCGGGAGGTGGCCCCGGTGGTGATCAGCAGGCTCGGCCGGGCGTCCTCCACCATGAACGCGAGGCGGTCGACCGGGTACTCGGGGTCGAGCGGGAGGTAGCCCGCGCCCGCCTTGAGCACGGCCCACAGGGCGATGATCAGTTCCACCGAGCGGGGCACGGACACGGCGACGAACTGTTCGGGTCCGACGCCCTCGTCGATCAGCCGGCGGGCCAGGCGGTTGGCGCGGGAGTCGAGTTCGGCGTACGTGAGGGTGGTGTCCCGGAAGAGCAGCGCGGGGGCGTCGGGCTGCTCGGTGACACGGGCGGCGAACAGCTCCGGGAGGGTCCGCGGGGTGATGTCGCGGGCGCTGTCGTTCCAGTCGCCGAGGATGCGCCGGCGCTCGGCCGGGGTGAGGACGTCGACGCGGCCGACGGGCTGCTCGGGGTCGGCGACGACGGCCGTCAGCAGGCGTACGAGCCGGTCGAGGACGGCCTTGGCGGCCTGCTCGTCGAACAGATCGGGGGCGTAGCACAGGCGCAGGTGCAGGTCGTCGCCCATCAGGCCGGCCGCCAGGTTGAGCGGGTAGTGCGCGCCGTCGCGGCCGTCGACACCGCTGAACCGGACTCCGTCGACGACGAGTTCCTCGGTGGTCGGGTCGACGGGGTAGTTCTGGTAGACGAGGGTGGTGTCGAACAGCTCCTGGTGGCCGGAGAGCTGCTGGACGTCGGTCAGCCGGACGTGCTGGTGGGCCAGCAGCTCCGACTGCTCGTCCTGGAGCCGGGTGAGGGCGGCCAGCAGCGTCTCCTGCGGCCGGAACCGGACGCGGACCGGGAGGGTGTTGATGAACAGGCCGACCATGGTGTCCACGCCGGGTATCTCCGGCGGGCGGCCCGAGACGATGGCGCCGAAGACGACGTCGTCGCGGCCGGTGAGGGTGGACAGCAGCAGGCCCCAGACGCCCTGGACGACGGTGTTGACGGTCAGCGAGCGGCTGCGGGCCAGGGCGAGCAGGCCGCTGGTGATCTCCACCGGCACCTCGTGCCGGAGCCAGCCTGGTCGCACCAGGCCGCGACCGCGGTCGACCGGGGAGACCAGGGTCGGCTCGTCGATGTCGGCCAGCGCCGACTGCCAGGCCTCGCGCGCCGTGTCCGCGTCCTGGGTGGCGATCCAGGCGAGGTAGTCGCGGTACGGGGTGACCGGGCGCAGCACGACCGGGTCGCCCTTGCTCCCGTACAGCTCGAACAGCTCGCGCACCAGGACGGGCACCGACCAGCCGTCCATGAGGATGTGATGCTTGGTCAGCATCAGCCGGAACCGGTCCGGGCCGAGGCGGAAGACGGTGAACCTCAGCAGCGGCGGGCGGGTCAGGTCGAAGCCGCGGGCCCGGTCCTCGTCCGCGTGCCGGGCGAGTTCGGCCTGTCGTTTGTCCTCGTCCAGGGCGCTGAGGTCGATCTGTTCCCAGGGCACGTTGACGCGGCTGTGGACCAGTTGGACGGGCTCGGTGGAGCTGTCGTGGCGGAATCCGACGCGCAGGTTGGCGTGCCGCTTCAGGAGCGAGCGCGCCGCGAGTCGCAGTGCGCGGCTGTCGAGCGGGCCCTCCAGGTCGAGGAGGAGTTGGTGGACGTAGAGGTCCGGCCCTTCCTCGTCGTACAGCGCCTGGAAGAGCATGCCTTCCTGCAGGGGTGACAGCGGAAGGACGTCCTCGATCGTGGACCTGCTCACTTGGCCATCTCCCATTCGTCGGTGAAGTCGTCCTCGTCCTCGTCGTCCCAGTCATCCGGGGCGACCGGCCCGATGCCCGAGGTGAAGGCGTCGAGCTCGTCCTGGCTGAGCCGGACCAGCGAGAGGTCCGACGGGGTGAGCCCACCGATGCCGGCGTGCGCGGCGTGCGCGGCCAGCGCCCGCACGGCGCGTGAGAAGCACGCGGTCAGTTCCTTGACGTCCTGTTCGCGCAGCAGGGTCTGCGGCCAGGACCAGACGAGCAGCAGGCGCGGCCCGTCGGGGTGGTCCTCGGTCATCGCGTTGACGGCGAGGGCGTGGGTCAGCGGGGTCTGCGGGTCGGGCCGGCCGCCTTCGAGGTCGGCGCCGCCGACCATGTCGGCGTCGGCGACCGGTGTCCAGGGCGCGCTCGCGCCGTTGCCGGCCGGGGCCGACCTGCCCAGGTAGTTGAAGCTGATCTGCGGTCCGGGCAGGTCCCGCAGGACTTCCCGGGTGTCGTGGTTGAGATGGCGCAGCAATCCGTGGCCGAGGCCGTGGTCGGGCAGGGCCCGCAGTTGTTCCTTGACCGCCTTGAGGGCTTCGCCGACGGCGTCCCCGCCGAGGTCGAGTTCGGCCGGGTCGCGCGGGCCGGGGTCGATCCGGACCGGGTGGAGGCTGGTGAACCAGCCGACGGTGCGGGAGAGGTCCACGCCTTCGATGACGTCCGCGCGGCCGTGTCCTTCGAGGTCGACCAGGACGGCGCTCTCGTCCTCCTCCCCCCTGCCCGCCCGCCAGTCGGCGACGGCGAGGGCGAGCGCGGTGAGCAGGACGTCGTTGACGCCGGCGTGGTAGGCGGCGGGCAGCGAGGTCAGCAGCGGGGCGACGTGCTCGGGCTCCTCGTTCGTGGTCAGGAACCGCATGGTGGCGAACACGTCCTGGCCCGGGTCGAGCGGACGATCGCCGAGCAGTGCGTCCGGTTCCTCCAGTACCGCCTCCCAGAGCGGGAGTTCGGCAACCCGTTCGGGCTTGTGGGCGAGTTCCACCAGGTGCTCGGCCCAGCGCCGGAACGAGGTGCCGGTCGGCTGGAGCGCCGGCTCGCGGCCCTCGGCGAGGGCGTCGCAGGTGGCCGCGAGGTCGGGGATCAGGACCTGCCAGGACACGTTGTCGACGACGAGGTGGTGGGCGACGAGGAGCAGCCGGCCGGGTGCGTCGGTTCCGGCGTCGAACCAGACGGCCTGGAGCATCACTCCGGTGTCGGGGTCGATGCGGCCCCAGGCGGCTTCGCTCTGCGCGGAGGTCAGGGTGCGCAGGGCGGGGGCGTCGAGTCCGGCGGCGTCCACCCGCAGTACCCGCCCGGTCGCGTCGACGGTGCCCCGCTCGGGCACCTCGAACCGCCAGCTGCCGGTGTCCCGGACCAGTCGGGCGCGCAGGGCGTCGTGGTGGTCGAGGAGGATCTGGAGGGCGGCGGTGAGCCGGTCCTCGGTCAGGCCGGCGGGTGCCTGGAGGAGCGTGGACTGGTTGAACCGGCCGATGGGTCCGCCGCGTTCGCGGAGCCAGTGCATGGTCGGGGTGAGCGGCACCTCGCCGATGCCGAGGTCGGGGCCTTCGCCGACGACCTGGTCCAGGCGGCCGGAGGCAGCCGCGAGGGCGGCGACGTTCTTGTGCTCGAACACCTGACGCGGGGTGATGACCAGTCCGGCTCGGCGGGCCCGGCTGACGAGCTGGATGGACATGATGCTGTCGCCACCGAGGTCGAAGAAACTGTCGTCGATCCCGACGGAGGACAGACCGAGGAGTTCCTTGAAGATGGCCCCGAGGGCCTCCTCCCGGTCCGTACGGGCCTGACGGCCACCGGAGGTGGACACCGACAGATCGGGGGCCGGTAGTGCTTTGCGGTCCAGCTTCCCGTTCGGCGTCTGCGCGAACTCCGCCAGCACCACGATCGCCGCCGGAACCATGTAATCGGGCAACGCCTCGGCGACGTACGCGCGCAACTCCGCCGGATCGACGTCCTGCCCACCGCGCGGAACGACGTATCCGACGAGCTGTTTCACCCCCGGAACGTCCTCACGGACCATCAGAGCGACCTGACCGACACTCCCGTGCCGCGCCAACCGCGCCTCGACCTCGCCGAGCTCGATACGGAACCCGCGGATCTTCACCTGGTCGTCGGCCCGCGCCACGTACTCCAACTGCCCGTCCGCCCCCCACCGCACCAGGTCACCGGTCCGGTACATCCGCTCCCCGACCGCACCGAACGGAGCCGCCACGAACCGCTCCGCGGTCAACCCCGGACGACCGAGATAACCGCGGGCCAGGCTCGCGCCGGCGAGGTACAGCTCGCCGATGACACCGGCCGGTACCGGTCGCAGGCGGGCGTCGAGGACGTAGAGCCGGCTGTTGATGACCGGGCTGCCGATCGGCACCACCGTGTCCGCCGCGGTGAGCGCACGGCTCATGGACGCGCAGACGGTGGTTTCGGTGGGACCGTACGCGTTGAACAGATCACGACCGACGGACCAACGGGCCACCACCTCACCCGACAACGCCTCACCCGCCGACACCAACGTCCCACCCGACAACAGATCCCCACCCGCGTCCATCGCCGCCAACACCACCGGCGGCAACGTCGCATGCGTCACCCGATACGACCGCAACGTCCCCGCCAACGGCTCACCCGGCAACAACCCATCCGCACCCGCCACCACCAACGCACCACCGGACAACAACCCCATGCACAACT
>NZ_JBEZKS010000116.1:0-8761 GCF_040651775.1 Streptomyces sp. NPDC048383 | reverse complement strand
GCGCACCTTCCGAGTGACCGCCTTCGCTGCGCTCCGGCGCCCGGCTTCGCCGGGTTGACCTCTTCGCTTCGCTTCGAGGTGATCCGCTTCGCGGATCAGCCCTTCGGGCTGGGGAGGTTCCGCTTCGCTTCATCTCCCTGGCAGAGTCAGCTTCGCTTCCTCTGCCTGCGAACTCTACGGCTTCGCCTTCGAGTTCGTGAGCCCGCTTCGCGGGCTTGGCCAGCAGCGGGGGTCGGGGGCGATGCCTTCGGTCGTCTGCGGCTTCTGTCGGGGGTGGGGAGCAAATCCGGCTAGTGTCTCGGTCCAGTTTAGTGCTTCCTTGCTGAAAAACATTCTGAGAATCTGGATTCCTCTCTCCTGCCTCTTTCCATGGGCGGATCCCCTTGGAGGGAGCCGCAGGGTCTGTTGATCACAGGTCAGAGGCTTTGGCTTGCGGGGGGTTTGTGGCCTTTCTGCGCTCTCTGCGAGGGAGGGAAACGGGCTGTGCGGAGTCGTCGGTCCAGTCTGCGTCGAACAGTGCGGCCACGAGGGCTGCGTGCTGGGGTTCGAGTTGACCGGAGCGCTGCTTGGTGCGGGCTTTGGCGAGCCAGGGCCCGATCCTGACGTTCTCGCCGTCGACTGTGATCTCTTCACGGGCGGTGGGAGCACGCCCTTCCCTATGAAGGAAGAACTCGAGCAGCTGGACGGTCTGTTCGAAGGAGCGGCGGGTGCGGTGTGGCGGGGTCAGTGGATTTGTGTCAGGGGTGAGGCCGATCTCGGTGAGGAGGTTCTGCTGATGGGGGTGGAGGGTGGTGAAGCCGGTGAGTTGGCGGTGTAGCCAGCGGCCCGCCTTGACGGTGCCTAGAATGGTGTCCAGGTTCAGGGTGGCGGGATCGTGGCCGGCTGCGAGGTGGGCGCGGAGGACATGGTATTTGCGGTGCCAGTCCGGTCCGTGAGGGAGCTGCCAGTCGGGGTCGATGGCCGTGAGCGCGTGTGCGCGGGTCGAGGGAAGTTCGTTCTTGGCGGCCAGGGAGCGCTGTTCGGCCAGGAAGGCGCCGCCGGGGGCGGTGGCGGGGATGGCGAGGTGGCCGTGGGTGGCGTGGTAGTCGGTCACGGTGGTGAGGTTGGCGCGCCAGGCCGCGTCGTGTTTGTTCCAGATCATGTCGAGGGCGTCGAGTTCAGCGGTCCAGGCGGCGTCGAGCCGGCCGGTGGTGTGAGCGCCTCGCATGCCGGTGATGAAGGCTCCGAGTGTGTAGCCGGCGGGGTCGATGTAGTCGGTGGGGACATCGAGGTGGCCATGTTGGTCATGGAAGGACTGTGCGGCTGCGAGGCCTTCGCGCCGGGGGCGTGAGGTGGCGTCGCGAGGGTCGAACGTGACCAGGTCCATCGCCCTGGCGATCCGTTCGGGGTGGACGGTGAAGTCGAAGCGCCAGCGGTGCTGAATGAGCCGGCTGGTCTCTCTGGGGAGGCGGTTGGCCTTGTCGGGGAGGCGTTCGGCGATGCGGTGGTCGTGGCTGGCCAGGGCAGTGGTGATCGCCCACACCGGCTCGTAGGCGGTCCCCAGGATGTTCTGCGGGTCAGCGCCCGCCGGAATGTAGACGGGGATGATCAGGCTGGCGACTTTGCCGCTCACCGACAGACGCAAGGACCGGCCCAGGGCTTGAACGCAGCGGCGGACGCTCCGTGTGGGGTCGGCGAAGACGACCGCGTCCACGCTGGGAATGTCGACGCCTTCGGCGATCAGCTTGGCGTTCGCGAGAATCGCGAAGGGCGCGGCCGCGAAGTCGGCGAAGATGGCCGTGCGCTGCTGCGGGGTGTGCTCGCCGTGGACGAAGAACAGCCGCGGATCGACGTCAGGGCACAGCTCGGGAGCGGTGCGGCGCAGTTGACGCAGGGTGTGGCCGACTTCTCGGGCGAAGCGTTTGGCGTCTTCGACGAGGTTGAAGTAGACCAGCACCCGCCGTAGTCCGTGCTCGGACATCGTTTTGAGGACGGCCAGGTGCAGGGCTGTTGTGCGTAGCGCGTCGTCTGTGCCGGGGCCGTCGTCTTGGGTGGGTGCGGGGAGGTTGAGACGTTCGCGGAGTTCGGGGTCGGTGAGGGTGGGGACCACGATCCGGTAGTCGGCTGCTCGGCCGTCTGCGATGGCCTGGGCGAGGGGATATTCGTGGATCTTCTTGCCGTAGACGGCTTCGTTGTCCATCGAGTTGGCGAAGTCGCCGGCGTCTGCCGCCAAGGGGTGCCGTCGACGGGGGCGGGTGGTGTCGGCGGACTCGGAGAGGTCCGGGCCGGCCAGGATCCGCGGGGTGGCGGTCATGTAGAGGCGGCGTTCGGCTCGGATGCGGGTGGCGTCGTGGACTGCGGCCCATTTCTTGTCGGCGCGGCCGGCGATCCTGTGCGCCTCGTCCATGACCATCAGGTCGAACGGAGGTACCTCGAACCGTGTGTGCCGGGTGTTCTCGATCTTGTCGAGGGAATCGTAGGTGCAGACCACCGTCAGCGCCGGGAGCTGATTCGCCCCCTCCCCCACCACCGACATCAGACCGGCCAGAGCACGAAAGTCACCGGTTGAACCGACCCGGTGCGTGACGAGAGCGTCGTGGCCGGAGGAGTCCATGGACGACACGATCAGCATGTGCTCCGTGCGGCCGTCGGCGCGCCAGGCCAGTGCGGTCTGCACAGCCAGGTCCAAAGTGGGCACCACGAAGAGCACCAGCCTGGCGCCGAGAGTCTCGGCGATCCGGATCGAGGCAAGGGTCTTGCCGGTACCGGTGGCCGACACGTACAGAGCGCGCGTACCCGGTCGGCGCAGATGCCGCACCGCCTGCTGCACGCCCTGTGCCTGGTCCGGGAACAGATGCGCCCGCTCGGGGCCGCCGGGCCGGGCAGGTGTCGGAGTTGCGGTGCTCATAGCGACCATGCTCCCAGCAGCGACAGGGTGAAGGAGAGACAGATGCGCTCGGGTGGGGCGCAGCACGCCGGATGACCCGCCCTGACAGCGGCCAGTTTGGGACTCCCCGCCGGCGGCCATTTGTGCTCCCCACCGTGGCCACGTCGATTCCCCGCTCGCGGCCGGATCAGGCACTCGGCGTGAGTTATCCGCGTCCCCGGTCACCCCACCATGGCAGGAGCGGCGGAAGGTCTCCGAGGCCGCCGCCGGAGGGCCGCTTCGGCATGCGGGACTCGCCGTCGTCCCCGTCCCAGCGGCGGGCGTACTGATCCGGCAGGCTTCCCCAGCCCCAGTACGGAGCCGGGCCGCCCGGCTCCATGCCCAGCACGTCCAGGGGATCGATCCGCTTCTCCGCCACCGTGCACAGGTGAGCCCAGCCGTCACCCAATCGAAGACGTAGGCGAACCGCTCGCCGGCTTCCAGCCTGCTCAGCTTGGTCGATCGACCGTCGACCGTGCCATCGGGCGCTTCCCCGTCCCACCATTGCAGCGGGCTGACGCCGGTACCGTCTCCCAGCGTGAACATGTGCAGGTGAGCCAAGTCCCAGCGGCCGAAGGCGACATCGACGGACTCCGCGAATTGTGCAAAGGAGTGCGAACGCGAGGCAGCGAGCACCCGCCCAGGACGCGGCCAGAAATCTGCGCCCTGGCCGGACACCAGCTCCACACGGATCGACAGCCACGTACGCGCCACGTTCAGGTCCCTTTCCCACCCCAGTCCAACCGGGGGTCCGCTCCGCAAAGTTACCTCCACGTGGGGAGCCGAACCGGCCGTCCGTGGGGACTATCCACTGGTGGCCGCCGACACCGCCGTTTTGCCTCTTGGCACCGGACGTGGCGGCCTCGCGGGAGCGTCTTGGTCTCCGTGGCTGTCGAGGCGGGGCCGTGGGGCTGGGTCAGCTCTGCTCGGGTTCTGTCGGTTCGGGACCGCTCGTCGACTCCTCGGTGGTGTTCACCTTGAGGGCACTGCCGTGCCGGGCTGAGGCTGGGTGGGTAGTTGTGGGGTGACGGTGGGGGGTGTGGTCTGTTCGGCGAGTTTGCGGTAGCCGGTCAGGGTGAGGGCGCGCCAGGCGCGGTAGAACCCGAATGCGGCCAGCAGGCCAAGGACGGTGGTGGCACCGAGGATGAGCGGGCGGTGATCGAGGGGGTATCGCAGCATGGCCAGGTCCGCGGTGAGGGTCAGGGCCAGGGTATTGAGGAACCATCCGCGGCAGATGCGCATGCGGGAGCGGGCGTAGTCGGCCCGGGCCGCCAGCGTGGGGAAGTCGGCCAGGCGAAGGCGTGCCTGCGCGTATGCGCTGCTGGAGGCGAAGTATCGGGAGCGCAGACGGCGGCGGTGCGGGGTTAAGGCGGTGTCGGCGGCCCGGTCGAGGAGGATACCCAGGGCGTAGGCGGCGGCGAGGGACACGCCGGTGGCCAGGGAGGAACCCGCCACGGGGGCGAGTTTGGTCGTGTTGGCAGGGCCGATGAGGGCGATGAGGAGCAGGACCGCCGCGGTGAGTGTGCCGATGCCGACGACGAGGACCTCGATGAACATCGCGGTGGCCGCGGCCAGCGCGGGGGTTTCCGGTTGTGCGGACTTCGTCATAGGGAGACCCCCCAGATTTCTGCCATGTCGGTGAGCATGGTGTGCGGTAGCCGGCCGTTCCAGGTGCTCTTGAGGCGGTAGCGGGCATGGATCAGCCGTTCGAAGATGATCAGGCTTTCCGGCTGGCTGGCCAGCATGTAGCGGCCATGCTTGAGGAAGTGGTCGCTGGTGGGGCCGTAGTCGGCGTAGGCACGCTGGATGCGTACGCGGTATTTTTCGGCGAATTCGGCCAGGTGTTCACCGTAGGCGCCCTCGTCGCCGATGGTTGGCGCCAGGACGTCAAGGATGTCGTGCGACAGATCCCTGCTGTAGGGGTGATCGGTGAACGTGCGATAGACCTGTTCGGCCATGTCGAGGAGCAGGTTGCTGCGCAGGAGCTCGGGATGCTGCGCCATGGCTTTTACCCCCCGTTCAACCTCGAGGTCGTACAACTCGACCAGCGCAATCAGACGGTATAGCGAGCGACTGACATCCGGTGGTGGGGTGACGCCGGGCTTGTACAGGAGCCGGTGGGACATGCGCGACCACAAGTCGACAGCCTCGGTGCGCAGTTGGATCTCACACTGGTACGGGACATCATCCGGGTCCTTTTCCGCGCCGAACATGACGGCCTGGACGTGCAGCCGCGGGTAGCTCAGGCGGTACTGGTCGTCGTGGGTGTCACGGTCGTCCTGCACCTCGACGATGTCGAGGGACTCCTTGATCAATTCCAGGGCGGGGTCGATAAGCCCCCGGTGGGGTACGACCAGACGCACGCCGGCCTTGTCGGTGATCTGTGTCCAAGGGTCGGCGTAGTTCTTGCGGTACACCTTCGTGTTGAAGCTGCTGAGTTCCTTGGCCCGGGAGGTCACCTGGCAGGTGATCCCCTTGCGTGCGGCGCGGTGGAAGAGGTGGGTCTCGGTGGCTTTGGCGGCCGCCTCGATACGCGGGCGTTCCTCGCGGTAGCGCTGGAAGGCCTCGTCGGCGGTCAAAGGCATGTAGGCCCTGCTGGGATCGCGGGGACGAGGGTGGTGTCCGCGGGACTCATGGCTGCGCCGGCAAGAGGTCATCGCCCGTTCTGGCGTGCGGCATACGAGCCGGGCCGGTGAGAACGGCACTCTCGAGGCCCGGAATCATCTCCGTTTGGGACGGTCGTTCCTCCGGCTGGCTTTGAACCTTGGGCTGGCGGCCCGCCGCGGCGCCACTGCTGGTTTTGAGGAGTGTGCCGGTGACCGTGACGGTGGTGCGGCCGTCTTCGAGGTCCTCCAGGACCACGGTGCCGTCCTGTACGGCTTCCAGCGGGGCGACCAGGAAGGCCCCGTTGACGAGGTCCACCCGCATCTTCCGCAGCCGGCTGCCGATGAGGTTGGTGTCCTTGTCGAACGAGCGGGTGGGAACGTCGTTCTCTGCCAGGAACGCGGCGAAGTCATCGCGGTGCGGTTCCCGCAGGTGGGTTTCCAGGAACGCCGCGGGGTCCAGCGTCGCGCAGCCTCGGGATCAGCGCCGACCAGGGAACACAGCTCGGACTCCAGCTGGGCCATCGCCTGATTCGCTGCCACAGAGGCACTTTGTTCACGCTTCACACCACAGTGAACGAAACCCGGTCACGCAAGGTTCTCACTGAACGCTGACCGGCCAGGATGAGAAACACGCACTTACTCCAGTCCGCGACCCGCGAAGCGTCTAACGCGCCGGCAGGCCGTGCTCCTCACCCCCGGCGCGAACCCAAGCCCCGCAACGGGCCCGCAGCCGTCACCCAGGCGTCACTCACCCGGGCCGCGCGCGCCACCAGCCCGCCGCGGCGGTCGTCCTCACCACCGCCGACCCGCAGCCCCCGGGCGGAGCCTCCACCTCCCGAGCTCAGCCGATGCCCGCCCCGCCGGCCCGCCGGCTCTCGACGAACAGAGAACCACTGGAAAAATCGCCATGACAGTGGTTCAATAAGTTTCGCCGCAAGGGGAGGGCAAACCCCGACCGGCTCCAGGCATGCCCGACCTGACACCCCTTCACGTATCCACAGGAGCACCCGTGCGCCCCGAGCCGCAGGACGACCACGTCCACGCCCGAGCGATCCCCCGCCCCCGCGGCCACCAGCCCTCGGACAGCTACGGCACCGCCCGCGCCTCGCGCATCCCCCGCCAGGCGGGCACCGACCGAATCGACGACCACTGAGCACACCACGGCACCCGAAAAACGGCGCGGCCGCCGGGGACGAACCCCGGCGGCCGCGGCCGAAACGTAGATCGCCCGGCGGCACAATGGGCAAAAGGCCGCCGGGCGGGAGTCCCCTTCACACTGAACGGCCTCACGGCCCCACAGAAGGAACACCCCCATGGTAGACCCCACCGCGACGGACCGGCCACGCCCCTACGACCACGTGCGCCTGCGCCCCGGTAACTCCCTCGGCGCCGACCCCGCCACCCCGTACCTCGTCGTCGACGTCCTCGACACCGAGCCCCCCACCATCGAGCTGTGGCACCTCGCCGACCACCCCAACCACCAGGACTGGGCCGGCGCCACCGCCCTCACCGACATCGCGCTCGTCGTCCGCGTCGCCACCGGCGACACCCGCACCTGGGCCCCCTGCCCCATCCACCACCCGGAGACGTCCATGACCGAGACCCCCGAACCACGCCGCGTCACCCGCGCCGACCTCTCCGCCACCCACGGCATCCCCGAAAGCACCCTCGCCCGCTGGTACTCCAAGCGCGACACCAACGGCCACCCCCTCGCGGAGCGCAACGGCAAAACCCTCGAATGGGACGCCACCGAATGGGCGGAATGGCACCGCAGCCAGCACCGACAGGACCCCAACCTCGTCAACGTCAGCGAGTTCGCCAAAATCCTCGGTCACAAAGACCACACCTGGGTCAGCAAGGCCGCCACCATCCCCCCGCCCGGATTCCCCGAACCCGTCGAATGGGACGACCCCGTAAATCGCCGCCGCCCCAAGTGGCGTCGCTCCGAAGCCCAAGCCTTCGCCGACAACCGCGTGGAGCGCACCGCACCCGCCGGAGCCGGCCGACGCGCGGGATCCCGAGCAGGCACCCGCTACGCCAACGACGAACGCCTCACCGCGGCCATCAAAAGCCTCACCGACCACCCCGACGACCGACCCACCCGCCACATCGAGCGACTCCACCAACTCCTCCCCGGTTCCTCCCCCAGCGCCTGGACCCAAATCCTCAAAGCCGCCCGCGACCAGATGGCCGAAGCCCAGGCCGCACCTCACCAGCAGCCTTGACCCAAGTGGGCCTGGCCGGACGGCGAGGGAATGGCCACCGCGTACATCGACCCACCCCCCGGGGCCCGAGACCGGTCGTCGAGAATGAAGGCCGAACAGGCCCGCGGCCGCAACGCGGCGCCCAAACCGACTATCCAGAACGAACGATGGGGGAACGCCATGAGCATCACCAGGACCACTCGTAGAACGCGGGCCAAGATCGCCGTGTCCATCGGGGCCCTGGCCGCGGGCTCACTCATACTCACCGCCTGCAGCGGAAGCAGCGGCAGCGGCAGCGGCAGCGAGCGTGACGGTACCTACTACATCAAGGACGTCAACGGCACGTCCAAACTCGGCCAGCTGGTCGTCAAGGGCAACAGTGTCTCGCATCATGAGTACAACTGCGATGGTGTCTACGAGGAGCCGGACGTGACCAGCACCGGCGAGTTCAACAAGGATCAGTCCCAGATCATCTGGACGGTCGCCGGAGAGGACACCCGCAACAGGCGGACCGGCAGCGAGTCCATCTCAACCAGCGAAACCTCGATCAGCATCAGCGGTAGCGCGTACGTGCGGGACAACTCCGATGCCGGCAAGGCTCTGCTGGACGGCTACAAGACCAAGTGCGGGAAGTAGCGTCGACGTCCCGCTCGGCCGGCCAAGCAGCGCAGAACCCCGTGGGCATCGCGTCCACGGGGTTCTGTTTTTCCTCGGCTGGTCAAGCCTCTGACGCCTACTCCTGAAGCTGCTGCGCCCGGTACTCCTCGATCGTCTCCGGCGGCCAGCCGTACTTTGGGACATGCTGCTCGACGAAATCGAGTTCGGCCCACGCTGCCGACCTCCGGATTCTCGACTGGGCCATCACGACGAACACCATCTCGTCAAGCGTCGGCTGGCCGCTGGCATCCATGTCCCGACCGTACATGCAGGGCAAACGTTGGCTGATGCAGCACTAGTAGGACTCCGTTAGGTTGCTCTTGATCTTGGTGTGGTGTGTGGTCTGTTCGGGAGGGGCTGCCGGCAGGTGGTGCAGACACCGGTCCAGC
>NZ_JBEZKS010000115.1:0-8973 GCF_040651775.1 Streptomyces sp. NPDC048383 | reverse complement strand
AACCTCACCCCGGTCGCTGATGACGACGAGGGCGTCGAAGGGCAGATGCGTGGGCGCCGGGACGTCCCGGCCGGCCCACCTGTAGGCAAAACGGGTGTCAGGGCAGATCAGCCAGAGAGCCCGGCCCCACGGATCGATCGTGGAGGCCAGCACCTTCCGCTCGTCGTACTGCCGAGGCAACAGTGCGTAAGGACGCAGTGCCACCGTCGTCAAAAGATCACCTCGCGGGCGAAGGAATGCAACGCCTCCATGATCACACGGGCGTCCGGGGCTCAGTCTTTCCAGGGCCACGCCGGCCGCCTCAGGAGCCGGCCAGGGGCCTCTGGTCGACATTCGGTCATTCCGCTGACGTCGGTCGACATGGATCGATCCCGCCTGCGCAGGCCAAGAGGCAGCGTCTCCCTTTCTCGCGTGTGCGTACGCGGCCCGGTCGGGCTCCAACTCGGCCGAATCCGTGGAGGCCATAGGGACGCCAAGGCAGGGAGGTCACGAGGTCGCGTACAGGACTCACAGACTCCCCTGAGTAGCTCGCCGCGTGGTGCGGTAATTCGAACACGTGTTTCACTGGACGGATGGACCCGCTCCGCTTTCCCGACGATCTGCTGTCCCTGCAAGCCGCCTGGCTGAAGACCTACCGCGCCCTCGCCCACGCGCCCGCCGGGTCCGGTACGGACGTCCTGCGGCGGCGCCTGATCAGGCTTTCCTGTCGCATTCACGCCCACCCGTACTGGTCGGCCCCGGGGCGTTCCCGGGCCGGTGGCGCGGACCTGCGCCGCAGGGCGCGGGCCCGTGGCTGGGGGACCGCGGCGTGAGCACCGGTCGGGACGGGCCGCGAGCGTCGGCCGCCGGCTTCCCGGACGACCTGATCGCGCTCCAGCAGCATTGGACACGGCTGTTCAACCGGCTGGCGGCCTCCCCGCCGGCCGACGGCCACGAGATTCGCATGGAGCTGCTGCGGGCCGGCCTGGGCCTCGACTCCCACCCGCACTGGGCGGCCACCGTCGGCGGGTGGAGCCGCACCGCCCGGCGCGAATTCCACACCCACGCCGCCGCGGCACCCGGCGGGGACGCGCTGCTGGTGACTCGGTACGTGGACGGCCGCATCGTCGCCGTACCCCCTGAACCGGCCTGATTACCACCGGCGGACGGCGGCGACCGACGGGCCGTCCATCGGCGGCGCTGACGGTGCGAAAGCTCCCGTCACCGGCGCCGGGCCGTTCCCTCCACCCGGCCGGCACCGGGAAGCCGGCTCCGCCCCGCACCGTGCGCCGTCGGGTCAGGCGTACGGGCTCCATCCGCCGAGGCGGGCCAGCAGGAGGCGCGCGGCGTTCTCGTCCAGGCCCAGCGCCGCCGCGGCCCGCTCGGTGCTCAGGTCCGCGCGGGTTCCGCGGGCCGCCCAGTAGCCGACGCGTTCCGCGGTGACCTCCATCCGGCGGGCGGCCCGGAGGCCGGCGACCGGGGACGTCCTCGTCAGCCGTTCGATCTCCTCCTCCAGCCGTTCCAGCAGACCGGTGACCGCATCCGGCAGGGGCACGGTGGTCGCCTCGACCTGCTCGGTGTGCTCGTCCCAGTCCCGCACGCACGCGTCCGCCTGCGGATCACCGGCCTCCACGAGCTCATGGTCCCCGATCGCCGTCCAGTCCAGACGGTGCTCGGCGCCCGTCCAACCGCAGGAACACACCGCGCGCACGTCGGCCGCCCGCGGCCCGCGCAGGTACCGGCCGTCGTAGACGGACCACTGCGACACCGACCGGCCGCCCGTCCCGGAGCCGGAATCGAAGTACACCGGCTCCGGGACGCTGCCGTCGGCCAGGACCACACCGACCGCGCCCTCGTGGGACGTGCCGAACTCGTCCGTCGTCCATGTCTCCCGCTTGCCCACAACACCCCTCCGCCGCCTCGCCCCCGGGACCCCTGCCGGGGCCTCCGGATTCCGACGATGCCGCGTCCGGCCCGTTCGGCGGGCCCGATCCGCGAAACAGACCCGCCCGGCGTCGACGCAAGGACCCGCCGAACTCCCGCCGTCGGCGGTGGGCCGGCGGGCGCGCGCCGCAGCGCGGGGCCGGTCCGGATGCGACGTCACAGGCCGTCGACCGGGCTTGAACGTCTTTCGGGACGTGGGGGTTTGCCGGCGGCGATCGGGAGCAAGCGATGCGTTACGACCAAGTCGGTACTGCACGAGGAGGTCCCCATGTCGGGTACGGAGAAGAGCAAGGCGCACGCCGAGACGGCCAAGGGCAAGGTCGAGGAGACCGTCGGACGGGCCGTGGGCAACGAGCGGATGACCGCCGAGGGCCGGGCCGACCAGGTCAAGGGCCAGGCGCGGCACGCCGAGGAAGACGTCAAGGGCGCCTTCCGCCGCTGACCTGACGGGCGAACGTCCCGCACCCCGGCTGAGTCCCGACCCCCCCCGGGCCGGGACTCAGCCGCGTCCATTCCATAGGAAGGTCCGAAGCGGCGACGAGCCGAGGAAGGAGGCGTGCGGATGACGGTCACCGATGGAGACCCGATCCGGCTATCGAACCGGCGTGAGGCCCCGCCCGCCCGCTCGCGCCCAGGCTCCGCCCCCGGTCACGACGCCGGTGGGCACCGCTATTTTGGTCCGATGGATCACGACCCCGCCGCCCTGGTCGATGAGTGGCTGGCCGGACCGAACTCCGAGGCGAATGGATACTTCGGCTACCAGGCCCTGGAGCACTACCGGCCCGCGGTCCTGCACTGGCTGACCGTCGGCTGCGGGCTCGAAGGACGCCCGGACCCCGACCTGTACCTCCAGCCCACCCCGATGACGCTGCAGAACTGGGCCATCGACTACGCGACCGCAGCCCGATCACGCGACGCCGCCTGCGGAGCCGTCCGCTCCTTCTACCGCTGGGCAGAGACCCCGAGGGCCGACGGCGGATCAGGCCTCGTGCCGCCCGGCACCGCGCGGTCCCTCCAGTTCCGGCGCGGCGGGAACTTCTCAGCCGGCCTGCCTGGCCGTGATCTCCTCACCCCCGACCAGTGCCGCTGGCTCGCCCAGGCCGCCGACCGCTACCCCGGCACCCGCCGCGAAGGGCCCCAACGCGCCCGCGCCCTCGTCTACCTCAGCCTCAACCACTACCTGTGGGGCCGGCACTCCGACGACGACGTCTTCCGTCCCGGTCAGATCACCGCCATGCGCCTGAGCGGCCGCCACCAGGAGCAGCACCGCACCACCTGGGACGTTCCCCAGAAGAACGCCGCTTCCGACGCCACCCGCCTTCAGCCCGTCCACCACGACGCGGTCCGCGCCATCGACGAGTACCTTGCCGCCGGTACCGCCGGGCGATCGCACAGAGCGGCCGCCGTTCCCGACACCGGCCACGTCTTCACCACGGTCAACGGGCAGCCCCTCGATACCGTGAGCGTGTTGCGCATCCTGCGCATGGTGGCCGCCACCCACCCCGACCTGGAAGACATCGCACCGAAACTCTCCGCCGACGCGATCACCCACTCCCCGGCGAAGCAACTGAAGTGATCAGGCGTCCATGCTCCAGCCTCCGGCCTCGACCCCGGACACGTGCGGAGGATGTCCGGGCGGCGGCCACAGGGCCCCCATGGGGCCATCAGACGGGTGGGTACACGTACATCCGGTCGTCGAGCTGGCGCTGTGCTTCCAGACACCGGCGCATCCGGGCTACGTAGAGGTGGTCGGGCTCGGCCGTGTCGATCTGCCCTCCCCGTCGTCCGCGATCCGTCCCGGGTGCTGACATCACTGAGGGAGCCCTCCATCCCCCCATTGTCGCGCGCCCAAAAGCGTTCGGCGCCTCCTCGCCGGCGCCCTAGGGTTGCGGTCCGACGGCGGGCAGCGAGGGGAGCCGCATGAGCGCGGGATCAGGGTTCGACCGGGCGCGGGCCCAGGTGTTCGGGGAAGCCGCCGAGCTGTACGACGCCTCCCGACCGGGTTACGCGGACGTCCTGGTCGCCCGGGTGCTGGACTACGCCGGCCTGGACGGCCGACCGGCGCTGGAGATCGGTGCGGGGACCGGAAAGGCGACGGTGCCGTTCGCCGAGGCGGGCGCCGCGCTGGTGTGCGTCGAGCCCGACCCGCGCATGGCGGCGGTCCTGCGCCGCAACACCGCGCACCTGCCCTCGGTCCGCGTCGAGGAGGGCGGCTTCGAACAGTGGCAGCCGCGGGGCCGCCGTTTCGGGCTGGTCCTCGCCGCCACCTCCTGGCACTGGGTGGACCCGGAGCGGCGTTGGGACCTCGTCCACGACGCCCTCGAACCGGGCGGAGCCGTCGCCCTGTTCTGGAACCCGCTGGGGGTGCGCGACCGGGAACTGCACGCCGCGCTCGCCGAGGTCGACGCCCGTCACGGGATGACGGAGGCCCCCCACGCGACCCTGGCCTCCTCGTACGGTGACGCGGCCGGGCACTGGGCCGGGCCACTGGAGTGGCCGGAGGCGCAGTGCCGGCGTGACGGGCGGTTCACCGAGCTGTGCTCGACCCGCTTCCGCGCCGACTGCGACTACGGCACGGCCCGCTACCTGGGCCACCTCGCCTCGCTCTCCTGCTATCGGGTCCTGCCCCCGGCACGTCGCGAGGAACTGCTCGCCGACACCGCCCGAGTACTGGAGGCGCACGGCGGCATCGGCCTCGTGGAGTTCGGCGACCTCTTCCTCGCCCGCCTGCGCTGACCGGGTCAGCGCAGGCCCGGGGCCGCGACGAGCGCGGCGGCGCCCGTGAAGAGCCGGCCGCGCATGCCGAGGGCCCGGGCGGCGTCCACGTTCTCCTGCCGGTCGTCCACGAAGAGGACGTCACCCGGTTCGGCCCCGAGGGCCGACAGGCACCACCGGTAGGCGTCCGGTTCGGGCTTGGCGTGGCCGATGCGGCAGGAGAAGGCCCGTACCTCGAACCGCGCCAACCAGGGCTGATGCCGTTCGTAGTGGACCGCGAGATCCTCGGGGATGTTGGACAGCAGCGCGATACGCCGCCCCGCGGCGGCGAGTTCACCGATCAGGTCGACCATCCGGTCGTCCACCGCGCTCCAACTCGCCACGTCCCGCGCGACGAGCCGGGCGGTCGTCCCCGCGTCGAACCGGGTACCGAGCGCGTCGGCCACCCGGCTCCAGTAACCGGGACCGTCGACGTCGCCACGGTCGTAGTCGGGGCGCAGCGCCCAATAGGCCTCCCAGAAGGGCGCCGGCGCCACGCCGGCCTCCCGTGTGAGGCGCTTCCGGCCTTCCGCGCACTGGTGGCGGGCGATGACCCCGAAGAGGTCGAAGAGCAGGATCGAGGACACCTCGTCACACCTTCCGTACGGTGACGCCGGCGGCCGTGAGGGCGTCCACCGCTTCCGCGGGAGCGCTGTCGTCGGTCACGACGGCGTGCAGCGCCCGGGCGGGCAGGACGTGCGCGAGCGCCGTACGGGACAGCTTCGCCCCTTCGGCGACGGCGATGACCCGGCGGGACGAGGCGATCGCGGCCCGTTTGACGGCGGCGTCGGCCAGGTCGTGGGCGGTGAGGCCGTCGGTCGCCGTCAGGCCGCAGCAGCCGATGACGGCGGTGTCGAAGCGCAGCGCGGCGAGGGAGGCCTCGGTGAGGGGTCCGGTCAGGGCGAGTTCGCCCCGGCGGGGCGCGCCGCCCGGCAGCAGCAGCGTCAGCCGGGGGGCGTCGGCGAGGGCGTTGGCGGCGTGCAGGGACAGGGGTACGACGGTCAACCGGCGGTCGTGCAGGGCGCCGGCCACCTCCAGGCAGGTGGTGCCGCTGTCCAGGACGACGGACTCGCCGTCCGCGAGCAGAGCGGCGACCTCGGCGGCGATGCGCCGCTTGGCCTCGGTCCCCTCCTGGGCGCGCAGCGCGAACGGGATCTCCTCCCCGCGCAGCAGCAGGCTCCGCGCGCCGCCCCGGTACCGCTCCAACACCCCCTGTTCGGCCAGTGACTCCAGGTCGCGGCGGATGGTCATCTCGGAGGCACCGGTGAGCTCCGCGAGCTCCGCGACGCTGCGTCGGCCACTGTCGCGCACGGCGTCGGTGATCTGCCTCAGGCGGTCTGCACTCATACCTGAAGTGAACAACAATGATGTTCGAAAGGCAAGTATCGAACAGTAATCATGTTTGTTATGTTCGATTCCATGGATACCGCGTTGCGCCGCGCCCGAGCGGCCACCTTCGTCTACTTCGGCCTGAACGGCTTCGTCATGGGGATGTGGATCGTCCACATCCCCGCCGTGGAAGCGGGCACCGGCATCGGACACGCCCTGCTCGGCTGGCTCCTGCTGGTCCTCGGCGGCGGGGCCTTCGCCGGGATGCGGCTGGCCGGTCCGCTCACCGACCGGTTCGGTACCAGGACGGCCGTCCCCGTCGGCGCCGCCCTGTGCAGCGCCGCCCTCGTCCTGCCGGCGTTGGCCCGCGACGCGTGGACCCTGGGCGCGGCCCTGCTCGTCCTCGGCTTCGGCAACGGCTGTCTCGACGTCGCCATGAACACCCACGCCGTGCAGGTCGAGCGCGGGTACGCACGCCCCGTCATGTCCGCCTTCCACGCCGCCTTCTCCGTCGGCGGGGTCCTCGCCGCCCTCGTCGGAGCCCTGGCACTCGGCCGCGGCCTCGGTGTCGCCACCGCACTGGTCGCCACCGCCCTCGGCGGCACGGCCGTCGCCGTCCTCGCCGCCCGCGCGCTCCTGCCCGCACCGCCCGCCGAGGTCGCCGGGCCTGCCGGGACCGCGGCTCCGGAGGCCGTCGTCCGGGCCGGGCGGGGCGCGGGCCCGCGGATCGGGGTGCTGGCGGCCCTCGCCTTCATGCTCATGCTGTGCGAGGGAGTCGCCAACGACTGGAGCGCCCTGCACCTGCGCGACGCCCTCGGGGCGCCCGCCGCCACCGCGGCCCTCGCCTACGCCGCCTTCGCCACCGCCATGACCGTGGGCCGCCTCGTCACCGACCGGCTCGCCGCACGGGTCGGACCCGCCGCGGTCATGCGCTACGGCTGCGCCCTCGCCGCCGCCGGTCTGGCCCTGGCCGTCGCCGCGCCCGGAGTCGGGCCCGCCCTCGTCGGCTGGACCCTCTTCGGGGCGGGTCTCGCCGGCAGCGTCCCGCAGCTCTTCAGCGCGGCCGGACACGCGGAACCGGACCGCGCCGGCTCCAACGTGGCCCGAGTGGCCGGCCTCGGATACCTGGGCATGCTCGCCGGGCCCGCGGTGATCGGGCCCCTCGCCCACCTCGTCTCCCTCGACCTGGCCCTCCTGCTGCCCGTCCTCCTCTGCGCGGTCGCCGCCCTCGCGGCCCGGACCCTGCGCGAGCAGCCGGCCCCCGACGCCACCCGGACACCCGCCGCCGCGCGGGAGCCGTTGCCGGAGCCCGACGTTGATCCTTCGTGTGGCTGACGGGGCGATCGGGCGGCCGCGGGTGCGCGAGCGAGCGGAGTCGTCGGGTGGCGGGTCGAACGAAGGACGGTACTCCGGGCGGCATCGACGAGCGCCCTCGCGGCGCGGGTCGGCCGGGCCGCAGAGCCCGGCTCCGCCACGGTCGAACCGTCGGGCGCCCCCGGACCGGAAACCGTGGTGGCGGCGGCCACCGCCGGATTGCGGATCCGGCTGCGCTTCACCCGGGCCACAACGGCGCGGCGACCGCCACCGCCGACGGGCGGCACGTCGTGACCGAGATGCAGAACGTCCTCTGGTCGCTCCCGCCGGACGGCTCTGCCGCCACCCCCTTACCCCGCCGACCTGGAACCCGGACGACCCTTGTTCTCCCCGGACGGCCGCCACGTCGCGATGAGCGCCTACCGCGGCGGCGCCTTCCCCATCTGGGTGATGCACGCCGACGGCTCCGGCCTGCGCCGGATCACCGACGGCCCCTTCGACCACCGCGCCCCGCCTGGCCCCCCGACGGCCGCACCCTCGCCTTCTGCTCCGAACGCGGCGGCGACCCCGTGGCCGGCTGCGCGTAACGCATCTGGACCGCCGCCCTCACCGGCGGCTCCCCGCGCCGCCTGACCGGCGTGCCCGGGCAGGACGGCCCCGGCCAGGACGGCGCCTGGGAGGAGCTCGACCCGGTCTTGTCGGCGGACGGCTCCCGGGTGTTCTTCGTCCGCGCCACCGTCACCGGGGAGACCCTGACCGCCCGCACCCTCGCCTCCGTCGCGGCGTGACGACGAACTCCTCACCGTCCCCGAGGCCATGGCCCGACTCAAGATCGGCCGCTCCGCCCTCTACGACCTCCTGCGCACCCGCCGCCTGGCCTCGCTGACCATCGGCCGCGCCCGCCGTATCCCCGCCCACGCCCTCGCTGACTACGTCCAGCGCCACCTGGAAGAGGCCGCCTGATGACCGCCCCCAAGCGCAAGAAGGCCCGCGCCAACGGCGAAGGCACCATCTACCAGCGCAAGGACGGCCGCTGGGAAGCCGCCGGCTACGTCCTCGCCGCCAACGGCACCCGCAAACGCGTCCGCGTCTACGGCACCACCCGCAAGAACGCGGCCGACAAGCTCGCCGAGAAGATCGCCGACAGCAACCGCGGGCTGCCGGTCGCCACTGCTGACAGCACGCTCGGTGACTACCTGACCTACTGGCTCAGCAGTGTCGCCGTTCACCGGCTCCGCGAGAACACCCACACCCGATACGCCGCCTGCGTCCGCCTCCACCTCATCCCCGGCCTCGGCACCAAGAAGGTCGCGCGGCTCACCGCCAAGGACGTACGCACCTTCCTCGATCGGCTCCGCACCACCTGCCAGTGCTGCACCCAAGGACTCGACGCCGGGCGGAAGAGGTGCTGTGCGGTCGGCGAGTGCTGCCAGAAACGGCTGTCCGCCTTGACCGTGACCTACGTGCATTCGGTGCTCAAGTCCGCCCTCGAACATGCCGTCCGCGAAGACGAGCTGCCCCGCAACGTCGCCCGGAACGTCAAGACCACCGCACCCCGGCCTAGGTTCTGTTTCTTGGATCTCCTGATGTGATCATGCGTCTCGGTCCAGGCTGGTCAGCATGGTTGGCCGGGGAGATTTGACGAATGCGGAG
>NZ_JBEZKS010000114.1:0-9654 GCF_040651775.1 Streptomyces sp. NPDC048383 | reverse complement strand
GACGTGGGAGGCGTTCGAGCGGGCGGGTATCGACCCGGCCGCTGTGCGGGGCAGTCAGGCCGGCGTCTTCGTCGGAACCAACGGCCAGGACTACGACTCGACCTTCCAGGTGATCCCGGAGGGAATCGAAGGATTCCTCGGCACGGGCAACGCGGCGAGCGTGGTGTCCGGCCGCCTCTCCTACGCGTTCGGGCTTGAGGGTCCGGCCGTGACGGTGGACACCGCGTGCTCGGCCTCGCTGGTGGCGTTGCACTGGGCCGTGCAGGCGTTGCGCAACGGTGAGTGCAGCATGGCGTTGGCGGGTGGTGTGACGGTGATGTCGTCGCCGGGGGCGTACATCGACTTCAGTCGGCAGCGCGGGCTGGCGGCCGATGGTCGGATCAAGGCTTTTGCCGCCGAGGCGGACGGTACGGGTTGGGGCGAGGGTGTCGGCATGCTGCTCGTGGAGCGGCTGTCGGACGCCCGTCGCAACGGTCATCCGGTGTTGGCGGTGATTCGTGGCTCGGCGATCAACCAGGACGGTGCGAGCAATGGTCTGACGGCGCCGAACGGGCCGTCGCAGCAGCGGGTGATCCGTGCGGCTCTGGCCGGTGCGGGTCTGTCGGCGGCCGAGGTGGACGCGGTGGAGGCGCACGGCACGGGCACGGTGCTCGGGGACCCGATCGAGGCGCAGGCGCTGCTGGCGACGTACGGGCAGGAGCGTTTCGAGGACCAGCCGCTGTTCCTGGGGTCGATCAAGTCGAACATCGGGCACACGCAGGCCGCGGCCGGTGTGGCGGGTGTGATGAAGATGGTCCTGGCGATGCAGCACGGGGTGCTTCCGCAGACCCTGCACGTGGGCGAGCCCACCCCGCACGTCGACTGGACCGCGGGCGACGTGGAGCTCCTCACCGAACAGCGGATCTGGCCGGAGACCGGCCGGCCGCGTCGCGCGGGCATCTCCTCGTTCGGCTTCAGCGGCACCAACGCGCACACCATCATCGAGCAGGCTCCCGAAGTCCTGGACGAGCAGTCGACGGCCGTCCCGCGGCAAGTTCCCGGCACCCTGCCGTGGATCCTGTCGGCGAAGACCGACGCCGCCCTCCGCGTGCAGGCCGAGCGGCTGGCGGCGTGGGTCGCGTCGGACGAATCGCTCGAACCGCACGACCTGGCCTACTCCTTGGCCACGTCGAGGTCCATGCTCGACCGTCGCGCTGTCGTTCTCGCCGAGGACCGGCCGGCATTCCTCGCCGGGCTCGAAGCCGTTGCCGCGGGGGACTCCGTGCCGGGCCTGATCCAGGGTGCCGCGTCGGGTGGTGAGCTGGCGTTCCTCTTCACCGGTCAGGGCAGTCAGCGGCTCGGGATGGGCCGCGAACTGTACGACGCCTACCCGGTGTTCGCCGACGCGCTGGACGCGATCTGCGCCCGCATGGACGCGCTGCTGGAACTGCCGCTACGGGACGTCCTGTTCGGGTCGGACACCGACCTGCTCGACGAAACTCGGTTCACGCAGCCGGCGTTGTTCGCGATCGAGGTCGCGTTGTTCCGGCTGCTCGAATCGTGGGGTGTGCGACCGGACTTCCTGTCCGGTCACTCCATCGGTGAGATCGCCGCCGCGCACGCGGCGGGCGTGCTCTCGCTGGACGACGCCTGTGCGCTGGTCGCGGCGCGCGGCCGGCTGATGCAGGCCCTGCCGTCCGGTGGGGTGATGATCGCCGTTCAGGCGTCTGAGGACGAGGTCCTGCCGCTGCTGACGGAGCGGGTGAGCATCGCCGCGATCAACGGGCCGCAGGCCGTCGTCATCGCCGGCGACGAGGACGCGGCGGAGGCGATCGTCGCCTCGCTCACCGACCGCAAGAGCAAGCGGCTGACCGTCAGCCACGCCTTCCACTCGCCCCACATGGACGCGATGCTGGAGGACTTCCGCCAAGTGGTGGAGGGGTTGTCGTTCGCGACGCCGCGCATCCCGATCGTCTCCAACCTGACCGGCGCCCTCGTCACCGACGACATGGGATCGGCCGAGTTCTGGGTTCGGCACGTCCGCGAAGCGGTCCGCTTCCTGGACGGGGTCCGCACTCTCGAAGCCGCCGGGGTGACCACGTACGTCGAACTCGGCCCGGACGGCGTGCTGTCCGCGCTCGCGCAGGAGTGCGTGACGCAGGACGCCGCCTTCCTGCCCGCGCTCCGCAAGCACCGCCCCGAGGACCAGGTCGTCACGACGGCCCTCGCCCAGGCCCACGTCCACGGTGTCGACGTCGACTGGTCGGCGTTCTTCGCGGGGACGGGCGCCCGACGCGTCGACCTGCCGACGTACGCCTTCCAGCGACAGCGGTACTGGCCCAGTGAGGTCGCGTACGCGACCGGTGACCCGGGGGCGATCGGGTTCGGCGACGCCGACCACCCGTTGCTCGGCGCGGCGGTCACCCTCGCCGACTCGGACGGCGTACTGCTCGCCGGCCGGTTGTCGCTGGACACGCACCCCTGGCTCGCCGACCACACGATCCACGGTGGGGTGCTGCTCCCGGGCACGGCCTTCGTGGAGCTGGCGGTTCGGGCCGGTGACCAGGTCGGCTGCGATGTGGTCGAGGAGCTGACGCTGGAGGCTCCGCTGGTCCTGCCGGAGCACGGTGGCGTACACCTCCAGCTCGTGGTCGAGGCGCCGAACGCCTCCGGCAGCCGAGCGTTCGCCGTGTACTCCCGGCATCAGGACGCACTCGCCGGGGAGTCGTGGACGCGTCACGGGTCCGGTGTGCTGGCCGTGGGTGCCGGATCGGAGACTGCGGCCGACTTCGGTGAGCTGGCGGTGTGGCCGCCGGTCGACGCCGTCGCGGTCGACGTCAGCGGGCTGTACGCGGACCTCGCCGGTGACGGCATGGCCTACGGACCGCTGTTCCAGGGGTTGAAGGCCGCCTGGCGGCGCGGGCGCGAGCTATTCACGGAGGTCGTACTTCCGCAGGACGGGCATCGGGACGCGGCGCGGTTCGGTCTGCACCCTGCTCTGCTCGACGCGGGCCTGCACGCCATCGGCCACGGTGACCCCGCTGCGACCGGGGCAGGTGCACAACTGCCCTTCTCCTGGTCCGGTGTTTCGTTGTTCGCGGGGGGTGCTTCGGCGCTGCGGATGCGGTTGACGCCGGTGTCCGCGGAGGATCCGCACACGTTGGGGTTGTTGGTCGCGGATGAGTTCGGGCGGGCGGTGGCGGCGGTGGAGTCGTTGACGTTGCGGCCGGCCTCGGCCGAGCAGGTCAACGCCGCTGCCGGTGGCCATGTCGAGTCCCTGTTCCGTGTCGCGTGGGTGCCCGCGCCGATCGTGGCTGCCCCGAGCGGCCTTCGTTGGGCGGTCCTGGGCCGCGATGAGCTCGGCTTGGGCGGCACGGGTGCGCTGGTCACCGTGTACGCCGACGCGGACGCGCTGGGTACGGCGCTGGACGCGGGGGAGCCGGTCCCGGACGCGGTCTTCGTGCTGCCGGGCGTGCAATCGCTCGCCGGGGACACCGTGGGCTCCGTCCACGCGGCGGTGAACGGCGCGCTGGAGTTGGTGCAGGGGTGGCTAGGCGACGATCGGTTCGCGGGTACGCGTCTGGTGTGGGTGACGTCGGGTGCGGTGGCCGTGGGCGCGGGGGAGGGTGTGCGGGATCTGGCGGGTGGCGCGGTGCGCGGTCTGCTGAGGTCGGCGCAGTCGGAGAACCCGGGCCAGGTCGTGATGCTGGACGTGGACGGGGTGTCGGCGGCAGGTTTTGCCGCCGCGTTGGCGTCCGGTGAGCCGGAGTTGGCGGTCCGGGATGGTGTGGTCAGCGTGCCGCGTCTGGTGCGCGTGCCGTCCGTGGCCGCTGCTTCCGAGGCCCGGATCAGCCTGGGCGACCCGTCGGGCACGGTGCTGGTCACGGGTGCCACGGGCAGTTTGGGCCGGTTGTTCGCCCGCCACCTGGTGACCGCGTACGGGGTGCGGCGGCTGCTGCTCACCAGCCGGCGCGGTCCGGAGGCGCAGGGAGCCGAAGAACTGGTCGCCGAGTTGGTCGGGTTGGGCGCGCAGGTCGACCTCGTCGCCTGCGACATCGCCGACCGGGGCGCGCTCGCCCGCCTGTTGGACCTCGTACCGGCGGAGCATCCGCTCACGGCCGTGATGCACACCGCAGGTGTGCTGGACGACGGTGTGCTGGCCTCGCTGACCCCGGAGCGGGTGGCGACAGTGCTCCGTCCGAAGGTGGACGCGGCGTGGAACCTGCACGAGTTGACCAGGGACATGGACCTCTCGGCGTTCGTCCTGTTCTCGGGTGCGGCCGCGGCGTTCGGTGCGGCCGGGCAGGCGAACTACGCGGCGGCCAATGCCTTCTTGGAGGTGCTGGCCGAGCAGCGTCGCGCCGAGGGTCTTGTGGCCACCGCGCTCGCCTGGGGTCTGTGGGCCCCGCAGGCGGGCAGTGACAGCGGAATGGCGGCGACCCTCGACGAGGTCGATCTGCGGCGTATCGCACGGGACGGCGTTGCTGCGCTGGCTGCCGACGAGGGGCTTGGGCTCTTCGACCTGGCCATGGGACTCGATGCGGCGGTGTTGGTGCCGATGCATCTGGACGTGTCGGTGTTGCGTGCGCAGGCGGTGTCGTCGGGTTCGGTGCCGGCGTTGTTGCGTGGGTTGGTGCGGGTGCCGGCGCGGCGGATGGTCGAGCGGCGTGCGGGTGGGGCGGCTGATGTCGGGTCCTCGCCGCTGGTGGCGCGGTTGCTCGGGTTGCCGGTCGCGGAGCACGAGGGCGTGTTGCTGGAGCTGGTGTGCGGTCAAGTGGCCGCGGTGCTCGGTCACACGGGTGCTGAGGCGGTGGATGCCGAGCGGGCGTTCCGGGATCTTGGTTTCGACTCGCTGACGGCTGTGGAACTGCGCAACGTGCTGAAGGCGGAGACCGGCCTGCGGCTCCCGCCGACACTGATCTTCGACTACCCCACTCCGGTCGCGCTGGCCCGTCATCTGCTGGGCGAGCTGTCCGTGACCGCCGGTCTCGGGGACCAGGACGCCGGACGTGGACAGCGGATGGCGCCGACCCGCCCGGTCACCGGTGTCATGGACGACCCGATCGTGATCGTGGGCATGGGGTGCCGGTTCCCGGGTGGTGTGCGGACGCCGGAGGACCTGTGGCAGCTCGTTGCCACGGGCGGCGACGGGATCACGGGCTTCCCGACCGACCGTGGTTGGGACGTGGAGGGGCTGTACCACCCGGATCCGGATCACGCGGGTACGTCGTACACGCGTGAGGGTGGGTTCCTGCACGATGCGGCGGAGTTCGATCCGGCGTTCTTCGGGATCTCGCCGCGCGAGGCCCTCGCCATGGATCCGCAGCAGCGGTTGCTGTTGGAGACGTCGTGGGAGGCGTTCGAGCGTGCGGGGATCGACCCGACGTCGATGCGCGGGACGCGTACCGGCGTGTTCGCGGGCGTCATGTACCACGACTACGCCAGTGGCTTCGGAAACGGCGAAGCGCTGCCCGAGGGAGTCGAGGGATATCTCGGCACCGGTATCTCCGGCAGCATCGCTTCGGGTCGCGTCTCGTACGCCTTCGGGCTTGAGGGGCCGGCGGTGACGGTGGACACGGCGTGCTCGTCTTCGTTGGTGGCTCTGCACTGGGCGATCCAGGCGTTGCGGCAGGGCGAGTGCGACATGGCGCTGGCCGGTGGTGTGGCGATCATGGCGACGCCGGAGACGTTCATCGACTTCAGTCGTCAGCGTGGTCTGGCCTCCGACGGTCGGTGCAAGTCCTTCGCGGACGGTGCGGATGGCACGGGGTGGGCCGAGGGCGCGGGCATGTTGCTCGTGGAGCGGCAGTCGGATGCCGTGCGCAACGGGCATCGGGTGCTGGCGGTGGTGCGGGGTTCGGCGGTCAACCAGGACGGTGCGAGCAACGGTCTGACGGCGCCGAACGGGCCTTCGCAGCAGCGGGTCATTCGTGAGGCGCTGGCCAGTGCCGGGTTGTCGGGCGCGGATGTGGACGCGGTGGAGGCGCACGGTACGGGTACCCGTCTGGGGGACCCGATCGAGGCGCAGGCGCTCCTCGCGACGTACGGGCAGGAGCGCGCCGAGGGTCGGCCGTTGTTCCTGGGTTCGATCAAGTCGAACATCGGGCACACGCAGGCGGCGGCGGGTGTGGCCGGTGTGATCAAGATGATCATGGCGATGCGTCATGGCGTGTTGCCGAAGTCGCTGCACGTGGACGCGCCGTCGTCGCAGATCGACTGGGAGGCGGGCGATGTCAGTCTTCTGACGGAGGCCCTGGACTGGCCGGAGACGGGTCGTCCGCGTCGTGCGGGTGTGTCCTCGTTCGGCATCAGCGGTACCAACGCCCACACCATCATCGAGCAGCCGTCCGTGCTTGAGGTCGAGCCGCTGGCAGAGGCGGATGCGCCGCTGCCGGTGGTGCCGTGGGTCCTCTCGGCGAAGGGTGCGGAAGCACTCCAGGCGCAGGCGCGTCAGCTCCAGTCGTACGTCCTGGCCACGCCGGACGCGCGGCCGACCGACGTCGCGTGGTCGCTGACGACGGGCAGGGCCTCCTTCGAGGACCGCGCGGCCGTCATCGCCACGGACCGCGACGCACTCCTGACCGGTCTCGCCGCACTGGCGGAAGGGCGATCGACGGGCACGCTGATCGAAGGCTCACCGGTCGGCGGGAAGATTGCCTTCCTGTTCACCGGTCAGGGGAGCCAGCGCCTCGGCATGGGGCGTGAACTGTACGACACGTACCCGGCGTTCGCGGAGGCTCTCGACGCCGTGGGTGCGCGTCTGGATCTCGAAGTGCCGCTGCGGGACGTTCTCTTCGGGTCGGATGCGGGCTTGTTGGACGAGACGCGGTTCACGCAGCCGGCGTTGTTCGCGGTCGAGGTGGCGCTGTTCCGGCTGGTCGAGTCGTGGGGTGTGAAGCCGGAATTCCTCTGCGGGCATTCGATCGGTGAGATCGCCGCCGCGCATGTGTCAGGTGTGCTGTCGCTGGACGACGCGTGCACGTTGGTCGCGGCGCGTGGTCGGTTGATGCAGGCGCTGCCGGCCGGCGGCGTGATGATCGCCGTTCAGGCTTCGGAGGACGAGGTCCTGCCGCTGCTGACGGACCGGGTGAGCATCGCGGCCGTCAACGGCCCGCAGTCGGTGGTGATCGCGGGTGACGAAGACGCTGCCATTGCGGTGGTGGAGTCGCTCGTCGGTCGCAAGAGCAAGCGGCTCACGGTCAGTCACGCGTTCCACTCGCCGCACATGGACGCCATGTTGGAGGACTTCCGCCGGGTGGTCGAGGGGTTGTCGTTCGCGACGCCGCGCATCCCGATCGTGTCGAACCTGACGGGTGCCCTCGTCGCCGACGGTGAGATGGGCTCGGCGGACTTCTGGGTCCGGCACGTCCGCGAAGCCGTGCGCTTCCTCGACGGCATCCGGGTCCTGGAGGCCGCGGGTGTGACGACGTACGTCGAACTCGGCCCCGACGGTGTCCTGTCCGCGCTCGCGCGGGACTGCCTGACCGCCGACACGACTGCCGTCCTCGTTCCGGCCTTGCGCGCGACGCGCGGCGAGGCCGAGACGATGGTCGCCGCCGTCGCCCAGGCGCACGTACGGGGTGCGGACGTGGACTGGTCGAGGTTCTTCGCCGGTGCGGGTGCCCGGCGCGTGGAGCTGCCGACGTACGCCTTCCAACGGCAGCGCTACTGGCTGGAGATGCCGACGGCGTCCCGCAAGGGTGCCGCGGACGACGTGGACTCCCGGTTCTGGGAGGCGGTGGAACGCGGGGACCTGGACTCGCTCGCCGCCGCACTGGACCTGGACGACGAGAACGCCCGGGACACCGTCCTGCCGGCCCTGCCCGCCCTGTCGGCGTGGCGCCGCGGCCTGCGGACCCGGTCCGAGGTGGACGCCCTGCGCTACCGGGTGTCGTGGAAGCCGCTCAAGGATTCCGTGACCCGTGCGGGACTGTCGGGTACGTGGCTGCTCGTGGTGCCTGCCGAGGGCCCCAACGACGCGGCCGTGGTCGGCGCGCTGACCGGGCGAGGCGCCGAGGTGCGCAGGATCGTGGTCGGGACCGGCACGGACCGGGCCGCGCTGGCCGGACTGCTGGCCGAGACCGTCGCCGACGCCGGCTCGGCGGCCGGTGTGGTGTCGCTGCTCGCCCTGGACGAAACCAGGGGCGTGCTCAGCACGGCAGCCCTGGTGCAGGCCATGGGAGACGCCGAGGTAGGGGTACCGCTGTGGTGCGTGACGCGCGGTGCGGTGAGTGTGGGTCGTTCGGATCGGCTGGTGTCGGCGGTTCAGGCGCAGGTGTGGGGTCTGGGTCGGGTGGCGGCGTTGGAGGCGCCCGAACGCTGGGGTGGTCTCGTCGACCTTCCCGAGGTGTGGGACGAGCGGGCGATGGGCCGCCTGGCGGGTGTGCTCGCCGGTGGCGCCCATGGTGAGGACCAGGTCGCGGTGCGTTCCTCCGGGGTCTTCGGACGCCGTCTGGTCCGTGCCGCCGCCGTTCAGGGCGAGCCGTCCTGGGCCCCGTCCGGGACGGTGTTGGTGACCGGTGGTACCGGCGCGCTGGGCGGTCGGATCGCGCGGTGGTTGGCCGAGGCGGGTGCCGAGCGTCTGGTGCTGACCAGCCGGCGGGGCATGGACGCCCCCGGGGCTGCTGAGCTCGCCGCCGCATTGGTGGAGGCAGGTACGGAGGTGTCGGTGGTGGCGTGTGACGCCGCCGACCGCGACTCCCTGCGCGCCCTCCTCGCCGCGGAGGCCGACACGTTGACCGCCGTCGTCCACACCGCCGGGATCCTGGACGACGGCGTCCTCGACGCCCTCACGCCGGACCGGTTCGAGTCCGTACTGCGGGCCAAGGCGGTCTCCGCCCTCAACCTGCACGAACTGACCGTCGAGTTGGGCATGGAGCTCTCTGCTTTCGTGCTCTTCTCCTCGATGAGCGGCATGACCGGCTCCGCCGGCCAAGCCAACTACGCGGCTGCCAATGCCTACTTGGACGCGCTGTCCGAGCAGCGCCGAGCTGCCGGTCTGCCTGCGACCTCCCTCGCCTGGGGCCCGTGGGCCGAGGGCGGGATGGCGGCGGACGAGGCGATGGACGCGCGGATGCGTCGCGAGGGTCTGCCGCCGATGGCTCCGGATACGGGGATGGCTGTGCTGCGGCAGAGTGTGTCGGCCTCGGGCGATGCGGCTTTGCTGGTCGCGGACGTGGACTGGGAGCGTTTTGAGCCCGCGTTCACCGTCGTACGTCCCAGCAACCTCTTCGCCGAGCTGGCGCAGACCCGGGTCGCCGCTTCCACCGCCGCCGAGCGGACCGAGAAGGCCGGTTCACCGGCCGAACGACTCGCCGGTCTCGGTGCGGCTGAATTGGCGCGCGAACTGCTCGCCCTGGTCCGTGCGCAGGTCGCTGCGGTCCTGGGTCACGCCGATGCCGACACCGTCGGCGCCGACCGTGCCTTCAAGGAACTGGGATTCGACTCGCTGACCGCTGTTGAACTGCGCAATCGGCTGGGGGCGGTGACGGGTGTGACCCTGCCCGCGACGCTGATCTTCGATTACCCGACGGCTTCCGCGCTGACCGCTTTCCTGCGGGACGAACTCCTCGGTACCCGTGCGGAGATCGCGGGTCCGGTGGTGGGGGCGGTGACGGCCGTCGATGACGATCCGATCGCGATCGTGGCGATGAGTTGCCGGTTCCCGGGTGGGGT
>NZ_JBEZKS010000113.1:0-10638 GCF_040651775.1 Streptomyces sp. NPDC048383 | reverse complement strand
CCGGGGGGGACCCCTTCCTGTGCTACGCCGACCGGGCGCCGCCGGTAACTTTCTCGCCCACCTCGTTAATGTTGTGCCGGGTGTGTGGTGGGGGGCGTCCGGGGCGGGCCGGAGGACACCGGCCGGCCCGGACGTCACCGTCAGGCCAGGTCGAACCGGTCGAGGTTCATGACCTTGTCCCAGGCGGACACGAAGTCCTTCACGAACTTCGCCTTCGCGTCGTCGCTCGCGTAGACCTCCGCGAGCGCCCGCAGCTCGGAGTTCGAGCCGAACACGAGGTCGGCGCGCGTGCCGGTCCACTTGACCTCGCCGGTGGCCGCGTCGCGACCCTCGAAGGCGTTGCCGTCCCCGGCGACGGCCGACCACGTCGTGCCCAGGTCGAGCAGGTTGACGAAGAAGTCGTTCGTCAGCGTCCCGGGCGTCGTGGTGAGGACCCCGTGCCGTGACTGCTGGTGGTTCGCGCCGAGCACGCGCAGACCACCGACGAGCACCGTCATCTCGGGGGCGCTCAGGTTCAGCAGGTTGGCCCGGTCGATGAGCAGGTACTCGGCCGGCAGACGGTTGCCCTTGCCGAGGTAGTTGCGGAAACCGTCGGCGGCGGGCTCCATCGCCGCGAACGACTCGACGTCGGTCTGCTCCTGTGAGGCGTCCACGCGACCCGGCGCGAACGGGACCTCGACATCGAAACCGGCGTCCTTCGCGGCCTGCTCGACCGCGGCCGCGCCCGCGAGGACGATCAGGTCCGCGACCGAAACCCGCTTGTTCCCGGACGCGGCCGAGTTGAACTCCTCCTGGATCGACGTCAGGGTGCGCAGCACCGTCGCCAGCTGGTCCGGGTCGTTGGCCTCCCACCCGTTCTGCGGCTGGAGCCTCACGCGCGCGCCGTTGGCGCCGCCGCGCTTGTCACTGCCGCGGAACGACGCGGCCGAGGCCCACGCGACGGAGACCAGCTGGGACACCGACAGGTCCGAGCCGAGGATCCGCGCCTTGAGGGCGGCGACGTCGTCGGTGTCGACGAGCTCGTGCGTCAGAGCCGGGAGGGGGTCCTGCCACAGCAGCGTCTCGGTCGGGACCTCCGGGCCGAGGTAGCGCACGAGCGGGCCCATGTCGCGGTGGGTGAGCTTGTACCAGGCGCGGGCGAAGGCGTCCGCGAACTCCGCCGGGTTCTGGTGGAAGCGGCGGGAGATCTGCTCGTAGGCCGGGTCGAAGCGCAGCGAGAGGTCCGTCGTCAGCATCGTCGGCGCGTGGGTCTTCGACGGGTCGTGGGCATCGGGCACGGTGCCCGCGCCGGCGCCGTCCTTCGGACGCCACTGGTGCGCGCCGGCCGGGCTCTTGAACAGCTCCCACTCGTAGCCGAAGAGGATGTCGAAGAAGCTGTTGTCCCAGGTGATCGGGGTGTCGGTCCAGATGCCCTCCAGACCACTGGTGATCGCGTCGCCACCCTTGCCGGTGCCGTACGAGTTCTTCCAGCCGAAGCCCTGCTGCTCCATCGGCGCGGCCTCGGGGTCGTCGCCGACGCTCTCCGCCGGGCCCGCGCCGTGGGTCTTGCCGAAGGTGTGACCGCCCGCGACCAGGGCGACCGTCTCCTCGTCGTTCATCGCCATCCGACGGAACGTCTCGCGGATGTCGCGGGCCGCGGCTATCGGGTCGGGGTTGCCGTTCGGGCCTTCCGGGTTGACGTAGATGAGGCCCATCTGGACCGCGCCGAGCGGGTTCTCCAGCTCGCGGTCGCCGGTGTAGCGCTCGTCGTCGAGCCAGGTGGTCTCCGGGCCCCAGTAGACGTCCTCGTCGGGCTCCCAGACGTCGGCCCGGCCGCCGGCGAAGCCGAAGGTCTCGAAGCCCATCTGCTCCAGCGCGACGTTGCCGGTCAGGATCATGAGGTCGGCCCAGGAGAGGTTCTGGCCGTACTTCTTCTTGACGGGCCACAGCAGGCGGCGGGCCTTGTCCAGGTTCACGTTGTCCGGCCAGCTGTTGAGCGGCGCGAAGCGCTGCTGACCGGCGCCGGCGCCGCCGCGACCGTCGCTGATGCGGTAGGTGCCCGCGCTGTGCCAGGCCATCCGGATCATGAAGGGGCCGTAGTGGCCGAAGTCGGCGGGCCACCAGTCCTGCGAGGTCGTCAGTACCTCGGCGATGTCCCGCTTGACGGCCGGCAGGTCGAGGGAGGTGAACGCCTCGGCGTAGTCGAACTCCTCGCCGAGCGGGTTGGCCACCGCCGGGTTCTTCGCGAGGATCTTCAGGTTGAGGCGTTCGGGCCACCACTGGTGGTTACCGCCGCCCTGCGTCGGGTGCGCGGCGCGCTCGTGCGCGACCGGACAACCTCCACCGCCCCCGTCCTTCGCGTCTACGACGATTGCGTCATGGTTCTCAGACATGGGAATCCTTCCGGACCGGATCACGGTGCTCAGGAACTGCATGTATGCGGAACAGTCGGGGCACAGGGCGCGGGCCCCGGTCGAGCCCGTCGGTGTGGCCTCTCCTGCCGCGCTGGAATCGTCCTGCCCCTTGGCTGTCAATGAATCCGATCCTACGATGGACTCAGTCCAAGTCAAGAAGAACACCAAGCTCCGTGCCACGGGTTCCCGGCCTCCGCCGGCGGTCCTCCGGGAACCCTCCGCCCGACCGAACAGGGTGATGCCATGAGTGACCTGCTGGAACGACTGCGAGGGCGTGGCTGGAGGATGACCGCGCAGCGGCGCGTGGTCGCGGAGGTCCTCGACGGCGAGCACGTGCACCTCACGGCCGACGAGGTGCACGCCCGTGCCGTAAGGAAGTTGCCGGAGATCTCCCGGGCGACGGTCTACAACGCCCTCGGCGAACTGGTCTCCCTCGGCGAGGTCGCCGAAGTCTCCACCGACGGCCGCGCCAAGCGCTACGACCCGAACGCTCACCACCCCCACCAGCACCTGATCTGCACCGGCTGCGGCCTGATCCGCGACGTCCACCCGGCCGGCGACCCCCTCGCCGGCCTGCCGGACGGGGAACGGTTCGGCTTCGCGGTCGCCGAGGTCGAGGTCACCTATCGGGGGCTCTGCCCGACCTGCGCAGGCTGAGGCGCCGCGCCCCCGGCGTTCCCGCACCGCCCGCCGCGCTTCCGCCGTCCCGGAACCGCTCCAAGTCCCGTACCGACCGCCCCGCGCGCCACCGTAGCCACCCGGCCGCCCCCGCCCGCTTCCGCCGTCCCCGGACCGGTGTGCCGGCCGGGGCGGCTCGCGGACCACTCGGCGCCCCGCACGACCGTCGCCGGCCTAGCGACGATGACGGCCGACCGTCCTGCCGACCGTACTGCCCACCGCCCCAAGGGCGTTCGGGCACGCCGTCCCCTTCGTGGCGGTCGCGTCCGGCTGCGCGGTGTTCCGGACCGCCCACCACACCGCCGTCATGCCCGGCGTCCCCGCGGACCTCACGACGGCGGCCCCTTCCGCGTTGCGCAGGATGCTTCGTCCGGTCACAGAGTGGTGGAGACCACTTGTCCCCGGGTTTGAGTCGTTCTAGCCTCCTCCAAGTTGTGCATGACGAAACAGGCGTTGCGCACTGTGCAACGCATTCGCACTCTCTCCCGGGGACCGCCCATGAAGCTCCGCTCCCGCATAGCCGTACCCCTCGCCGCCCTCGCCCTGACCGGAATCACCGCGCTGACGTCCACCGCCTGCGCACCCCAGACCTCCGGCGCCACCTCCTCGAAGGACGAGACGTCCGGCACCCTGCGCGTCTGGCTCTTCCAGGAGGTCAACAACGAGCCGAAGAAGAAGGTCGTCGACGGCGCCGTCGCCGCCTTCACCGGGCAGCATTCCGGCGTGAAGGTGGAGGTCGAGTACATCCCGGTCGAGACCCGCGCCCAGCGCGTCAAGGCCGCGTTCAACGACCCGAAGAGCGCCCCCGACCTGATCGAGTACGGCAACACCGACACCGCCGGTTACGTCAAGGACGGTGGACTCGCCGACATCAGCGCGGAGTTCGCCGCCTGGCCGGAGGCCAAGGACACCGACGGCACGGCCGCCCGGTCGGTCACCGTCGGCGGCAAGGTGTACGGCGCGCCGCTCTTCGTCGGCGTGCGCGCCCTGTACTACCGCACCGACGTCTTCACCGAACTGGGACTGGCGCCGCCGAAGACCCAGGACGAACTGGTCGCCACGGCCAAGCAGATCCGCAAGGCGAAGCCCGAGCTGTACGGGCTGGCCGTCGGCGGCGCCTACACCTACGGAGCCATGCCCTTCATCTGGGCCAACGGCGGTGAACTCGCCGAGGAGAGCGGCGGCACGTTCAAATCGACGATCAACAGCGACGCCGCCCGCAAGGGCATCGAGACGTACACCTCCCTCTTCGGCGACGACAACTGTCCCGCCGCCAAGTGCGCCGCGATGGGCGGCAACGCCACCGTCACCGCCTTCGCCTCCGGCAACGCGGCGATGGCCATCGGCGGCGACTTCAGCCACCGGGCCGTCGAAGCGGGCACGGTGAAGGGCAAGTACGCCGTCGTCCCGCTGCCCGGAGTCAAGGAGGGCGAGATCGCCCCGGCCTTCGCCGGCGGCAACAACATCGGCATTCTCAAGAGCAGTTCGCACCGGACCCTCGCCGTCGACCTGATGAAGCGGTTCGCGGGCAAGGACACCCAGCGCCAACTCTTCGACGCCATGGGCTTCCTCCCCACCTACACAGACGTCCGCGCCGAGGTGGCGCGCAAGGACCCGTTCGTCGAGCCGTTCGTACGGACCCTCACGGCGGGCACCAAGTTCGTGCCGGCCTCCCCGGGCTGGGGACAGATCGACGCCTCGACCGTCCTGCCGACGATGTTCCAGGAGGTCGTCAGCGGCAAGAAGGACGTACCCGCCGCTGCCGGGGACGCGGCGAAGAAGATGGACGCGGCCTTCTCCAGCGCCGGCTGACCGGCCCGCCGACATGACGCACGAAGCAACCGCCCTCGCGCCGCCCGCCACCTCACCGAAGACATCGTCGGCGCCCGCACCCCGAGCGCCGCGCACTCGCGGCGGCGGGCGCCACGGCAGCCGCTGGACCCCCTGGCTCTACCTCGCCCCCGCCCTGCTCGTCCTCGCCGCGCTGCTGGTCTACCCGATCTACCAACTCGGTCTGATCTCCTTCCTCGAATACACCCAGGCCCAGGTCAGCGGTGGTGAACCGACCACCTTCAAGGGGTTCGGCAACTACCGGACCCTCTTCGTCGATCCGCAGTTCTGGCAGGTCCTGCTCGCGACCGTCGTGTTCGCCGCCGCGTGCGTGGTCACCACCCTCGCCGTCGGCTGCGCGCTCGCCGTCCTGCTGACCCGCATCAGGGCGCTCCCCAGGCTCGCCCTGATGCTGGCCGCACTCGGTGCCTGGGCCACCCCCGCCGTCACCGGCTCCACCGTCTGGGTGTTCCTCTTCGACCCGGACTACGGCCCGGTCAACCGGCTGCTCGGCCTCGGGGACTTCTCCTGGACGTACGGGCGCTTCAGCGCCTTCGCCCTCGTCCTCTTCGAGGTCGTCTGGTGCTCGTTCCCGTTCGTCATGGTCACCGTGTACGCGGGCATCAAGGCGATCCCGTCCGAGGTCCTGGAAGCGGCCTCGCTGGACGGCGCCTCCCAGTGGCGGATCTGGCGCTCCGTCATCGCGCCGATGCTGCGGCCCATCCTGATCGTCGTCACCATCCAGTCGATCATCTGGGACTTCAAGGTCTTCACCCAGATCTACGTGATGACCGCCGGCGGCGGCATCGCCGGCCAGAACCTCGTCCTCAACGTCTACGCCTACCAGAAGGCCTTCGCGTCCTCCCAGTACAGCCTGGGCTCGGCGATCGGCGTGGTCATGCTGCTGATCCTGCTGACCGTCACCCTCGTCTACCTACGCCTCATGCGACGGCAGGGAGAAGAACTGTGAGCCCCACCGGCACGCTCCCCACGCGCCCGGCCGTCCGACCGGCCCGGGCGGCCGGATCATCCCCGGCCCGGTTCGGGATCCGCCGCCCCTGGCGGCTCGCGGCCGAGGCGTCCGCGCTGACCGTCGCCGTGGTCGTCGCCTTCCCCCTGTACTGGATGGTGCTCTCCGCCCTCAAACCGGCGGGGGAGATCCAGTCGACCGAGGCCCGCCCGTGGACCCTCGCCCCGTCCCTGGACTCGTTCCGCCGCGTCTTCGAACAGCAGGAGTTCGGCCGCTACTTCCTCAACAGCCTGTTCGTCGCCGGCTCCGTGGTCCTCGCGTCCGCCCTGATCGCGTTCCTCGCGGCGACCGCCGTCACCCGCTTCAAGTTCCGCTTCCGCACGACGCTGCTCATCATGTTCCTGGTGGCGCAGATGGTGCCGATCGAGGCCTTGACGATCCCGCTCTTCTTCCTCATGCGGGACACCGGCCAGCTCAACACCCTCTGGTCGCTGGTGCTGCCCCACATCGCCTTCTCGCTGCCGTTCGCGATCTGGATGCTGCGCGGCTTCGTGAAGGCGGTCCCGGAGGCGCTGGAGGAAGCGGCGTACATCGACGGCGCGAGCCGCACCCGCTTCCTGTGGCAGATCCTCTTCCCGCTGGTCTTCCCCGGGCTGGTGGCGACGAGCGTCTTCTCCTTCATATCCACCTGGAACGACTTCCTCTTCGCCAAGTCGTTCATCATCAGCGACACTTCCCAGTCGACCCTGCCCATGGCCCTCCTGGTGTTCTTCAAACCGGACGAGAACGACTGGGGCGGCATCATGGCCGGCTCCACGATCATGACCCTGCCGGTCCTGATCTTCTTCGTCCTGGTCCAACGCCACCTGGTCTCAGGCCTCGGCGGCGCGGTGAAGGACTGACCCCCACCCCCTCCCGCCCCGGCCGGCGGGAGGGGGCTCCGGGTCGGCAGGTCAGGTCTTCTCGCCGATGGCCACGCGCAGCCAGTCCAGGGGCCCCTGCTCCAACAGCTCGTCGGCCAGTCGCCGACCGGTCTCCGTGGTGAGCCGCGCCTTGCTGTTGTCGATCCACCGCTGCGCGTTCACATGGCCTTGGGCCTTGTACTCCAGACCCTGGAGCATGCACTCCAGTTTGTCGGCGTCGCGGGCACAGACCGCCTCCGCCGAGTCGTTGCCCTCGTACTCGGAGACCAGGTCCCGGATCGTCGAGGCCAACAGGTCGGGCATCCCGGCCGTCTGGTCGGCGGTCACCGCCTGGGGGTCGGCCGTTGCCGAGTACTTCTTGCCGAGGTGGTTCACGTCGCCGGTACGCGTCTCCTGGGTGTCGTGCCAGACGGCCAGGAAAGCGGCCCGCGCCGGATCGGCCCCCTCCAGCCTCGCGATGATCGACGCGATGAGGGAGGTCCGCCAGGAGTGTTCGGCCACGCTCTCCGGCTGCGTGATGCCCGCCATCCACCAGCCCGTGCGACGAGCGTGCTTGAGCGTGCCCGCCTCGTAGAGGAATCGGGCGACCGCGGACAGGTCGTCAGCCACTGTGTCTCTCCTTCACGCCTCGGCGAGGCGGATCGCGTACCGAATGCCTTCGAGCTCTCGCCGCGCGCACTTCGAGGGCCCGGTGCCATCCAACAGCAGGGGAAGCCTCTCCCGCAGGGCGCCCATGGCTTCGGAAGTCCGCAGGAGTCCGGGGCGTGCGGCCAGGAGGGCCCAGATGGTGTGGATGTTCAGCTCGAAGAACCCACGGTCGGGGACGAGTCCGGTGACAAGGTGCTGGAGCAGCTTGTGGCCGTGCCAGGTGGGCGCGCCGGTGGTGGCGATGAAGTCGTCCGAAAGCTCGAGGTGCGGGCTCTCACCGATCCAGTAGGCCCAGTAGTTCAGGTTGGCGGCTTCACCCGCATGGTCATCGTCCAGGGTGGTGGCGATGAAGTGCCGCATGCGGTCACCGTCACCCTGCCGAGCCGCGACAGCCGCTACAGAGCGAGTGGTGAGCCACCTGGTCAGCCAGTCCTGCGGACGTTGGTCGTGCTGTTGCCGACCCAGCCACTCGGGAGTGTCGGGCTCCTCGTCATAACCGGCGAGGTAGAGCGCTTGGCGGTGTAGGAGGAAGTCACCGCCGCGCGCCTCCTCAGCTGTTCGTCGCATCCGTCGGAAGAACCGGCGCCGGTCGTCCGCCGACAGCTCGGGCCGGGTCGGAGCGGGACCGCGCCGAGGCCGACCCGAGACGCCAAGTCCACGCATGGGTTCGGGCGTGACACCGTTCAGCGGCCAGACCAGAACTTCGACGAGATCGCGTTGTATGACCCACGCGCCCAGAGGGCTGTCGCAGGTGGCTCCTTCATCGGTGAGGGCATCGGCGAGGAGGACATCCGCCTCCAGCCCCCTGTCGAGGGCTCGGAGCAGCGCGGGGCTCACACCCATGCGCATCAGAAGATGTCGGTGCAGCAGCTTCTGGCCCACGGTCAACGAGGTCAGGGGACGTCGTCCCGATTCCCAGCCGGCAATCGTGTCAGTCGACACCTTGAAGGCGTCGGCCAGTGACTGCTGGGTGTGGTCCAATTCCTCGCGGATCACGCGGAACACATACCCGGACACCATGCCGGTGCGACTGCGGTTGGCGGTTCCCCGACTGCGGGTCAGGGTGGTCCGGTCGTCACGACCCATGGCGCGTCCTCTGCTGGCGGGGGCCCCAAACTACCGGTACCCAGGGTCACTTCGCGCGCGTTGTCCGGATATCTAGGCTCGTTCCACCACCCGCTGACGACGATGGGGAGCCCAGAACGATGCCCGAGGTGTACGAGTACGTCCCGCACGCCCTCCTGCGCAAACGCGTCCGGGACATTCCTTCCGGCGCCGAGGGCGAGCTGATGGCGGTCGTCCGTGAGAACGTGGCGGACACCGGCGCCGAGCGGTGGGTGGACCTCGCCTACGTCCGGCTGCCGTCCGGCCGCGAGTTCTCGACCCTCGTCGACAACATCGAGGCGACAGCGTGACCGGCAAGACCCCCGCCGAGGCCCGCCGCGGCTGCCCGCACTGCGGCGCCACCCCCGTTCCAGGGGGCGGCCCCGAGGGCGGCGCGACGATCCACGCGAAGGGCTGCCCGCGCGGCGGGCGCACGGGGATTCGCTGACCGCCGACCGGCGCCCTCCGAACTCTGCGCCACAGGCAATCCCCAGCGGGCCGGCACGCGATGGCGCCGAGACTGGAACGATCTCGCGCAAGTACCCCAGCGGTCGCTTCCGGCATGGAAGTGCCCCGACCGCCGAACGGCGGTCGGGGCACTGTTGCGCTTCGGCTCAGGCGCTTTCGGCCTGGAACATCCAGTGGTGCTTTTCGAGGTCGCCCGTCAGGCCGATCAGGATGTCCTCGGTGACCGGGTCGGCGTCGCCCGTCGCCTGGATGCGCTCGCGCATGCGGGTGATCACCGCAGCGAGGCCGTCCACGAGGATCTTGACGGCGTCCACGTCCTTCACCCAGCCCTCCTTCACGCCGGCGATCGCGCTGGTGGAGGCCACCGTCGCGGCGCGGCCGTCGGGGGAGACCCCGAGGGCGGAGGCGCGCTCGGCGACCACGTCGGAGTGGGTGCGGGCCGAGGTGACGACGTCGTCGAGCTGGAGGTGGACCGAGCGGAACCGCGGGCCCACGACGTTCCAGTGCACCTGCTTGGCGACGAGGGAGAGGTCGACGAGGTCCACCAGGGCGCCTTGCAGGGCGTCGCCCACGATCTTCAGGTCGGCGTCCTTGAGGGAGCTCTTCACGATGGCCACTGGGAATCTCCACTTCGCGATGTCGTCGACCGTACGTCCATCCCCTCGGGGCGGCGGAGTCGGCGAACACGGTGTCTCGGTCGAAACCTCGCCTACCCACCCCAGACGGGAGGAAACAGCCAAGAACCAGCCAGCCGATGCGCGAACCCGGCACACACCCGTCCCCCCGCCCCCGGGGGTCCCGTACCGAACGGTCGGCACGGGTGCGCACAATGGCTGCCGACGCGTCAACGACCGACGCGACGCCTCACCGACCGACGCGCGGTGACGCGACACCGACTACGGAAGGAACCACCGCCATGGGCCGTACTCCCGCAGTGGGGGACATCGTGGGCGACTTCTCCCTGCCCGGGGGAGTCCTGCTCCAGGACCGGTTCGAACGCTCCGACTACGCCCTCGCGGACCACCGCGGAAAGCCCGTGGTCCTGGCCTTCTACCCCGGCGACAACACCCCCGTGTGCACCCGACAGCTGTGCTCCTATTCCGACGGTCTCGACGGGCTCCGGGCGTCCGGCGCGACCGTCTGGGGCATCAGCCCTCAGGACGTCGACAGTCACGAACGCTTCGCCCGTGACCGTGACCTGCGCATTCCCCTGCTCGCGGACGAGGGGCGGACCGTGGCCCGCGCCTTCGGCATCGACGCCCCGCTGATCGGTCTGCGACGGTCCGTGTTCATCGTCGCCCCCGACGGCCGCCTGCACTGGAAGCGCGTCGGCGCGGTCGGCGCCACCTTCCCCGCGCCCGAGGTGCTGAGCCGGCGGCTCGCCGGCGTCGGGTGATCGAGCAGCACGTAACCAGGCAGCACGTAACCAGGCAGCACCTAACCAGGCCGCACGTAACCCGGTAGCACGCAATCCGCCAGCACATGCCCCCGGTAGCACCGCGCCCCGCGCACGAGTGTGGGGGGGGGCCGCCCCCCCCCCGGGGCCCCCCCCCCCCCCCCCGCGGGCGGGGGGGGTTGTTGGCCCGGCCCGCACCGAGCGGGAGGGACCACGAGCGCAGACCAG
>NZ_JBEZKS010000112.1:0-11177 GCF_040651775.1 Streptomyces sp. NPDC048383 | reverse complement strand
GCGGCGGCGGCGGTGCTGTTTTGTGTGGGGTTGCTCCGCGGGGGGGGGGGCGGGGGGGGGCGCCCCGGGGGGGGGGGGGGGGGGCGCCCGCGCCCCCCCCCCCCCCCCGCGGGGTGCGCGCCTCATACGACGCGCGCGCACCGCCTGATGGCGTCGAGCAGTTCGGCCTGGCGCAGCAGGACCGGTTCCGGTCGGGCCCCGACGCGGATGTCCGTGACGAAGGCGGCGACGGAGCGGAGCACCTGGTCGTCCGGGGCGAGAGCGATCTCCTCGACCCCGGTGGGGCGTTCGAGGCGGATCGTGGGCGGGTGCGCGGCGGGCGGGGTGAAGGCCCGGTCGACGGTGAGGCGGCCCCGGCTGCCGGTGATCTCGTAGGCGCTGCGGTAGCCGTGGTCGAGTCCGAACGACAGCTGCGCGGTGACCCCGTCGGGGGTGCGCAGCAGTGCCGTGCCGGCCGTGTCGACGGCCCGGCCGGGCACGCCGCCGACCAGGACGGCGCCCTCGGTGGTCAGCCGGTCCCCGAGGAAGTGCAGGGCCGCCCGGACCGGGTAGACGCCGGTGTCCCACAGGGCGCCGCCACCGAGGGCGGCGTCGTAGCGGATGTCGGTGTCCGGGAGCCGGGGGATGGTGAACTCGGCCTGGAACGAGCGGGGTTCGCCGATCGCGCCGCCGTTGACGAGGGACCGGACGGCGGCGTGCTGGGAGTGGTGGACGAACATCACGTTCTCCCGCAGCACCAGTGCGGCGGACCCGGCCAGGTCCAGCAACCGACGGGTGGTCGCGAGGTCGGTGGTGAGCGGCTTCTCCGCGAGGACGTGCTTGCCCGCGCGCAGCGCCGCCTCCACCCACTCGGCGTGCAGGGCCGCCGGGAGCGGGACGTACACGGCGTCGATGTCCGGGCGCGCCAGCAGCGCCCCGTATCCGGTGACGGCCTCGCAGCCCGCCTCCGCGGCCGTTTCGCGGGCCCGGGCCGCGTCGCGGGCCGCGACCGCGACGAGTTCGATGCCGGACGCCGCCCGCAGGGCGGGCAGCATCCGGCGGCGTGCGATGTCGGCGCAGCCGATCACGCCGATGCGGACGGGATCCATCAGAGCGTTACCGCCCCCGAGGTCAGGCAGGAGAGCAGGGTGCGCGCCTGCACGTTGACGTAGTGGTTGTGCCGCAGCAGCCCGGCGAGCTGCCCGGGGGTGACCCACAGGTAGCCCGGCGGGGCCTGGAGCGGGGCCTGGTCCTCGTCGACGTCGAGGAAGAGGTAGCGGCTCTCCGCGTTCAGGAACCGGCCGCCCTCCTCGGAGTGCAGGGCCTCGTAGCGGATCCGCCCGGGGTCGGCGCCGAGGACCAGGTCGAGGAACGGCGGGCGCTCCTCGCGCGGCAGGTGCGCGTAGTTCTCCGGGGTGTACTGGACCGTCGGACCGAGTTCCACGGTGTCGGCGAACCCGCCCTCGACGCGGGCGTGGACCAGTACGTGGGGCACGCCGGCGATCCGCCGGGTCAGGAAGGCGGTGACGCCCACGCCCGTCGGTTCGAACAGCGGCTGCGTCCAGCCCGAGACCTCGCGGCTGCCGGCCTGGACGCCGACCGCGACGACGCCGAAGTAGCGTCCCTCCTCGTGGTCGATGGAGTCCTCGCCGTGCTTCCAGCCGCGGACGTCCGCGAGCGGTATCCGCCGGGCGCTGACGTCGTGGCGGGTGCGTTCGGTGGTGAACCAGGACCGCAGCGCGGTGTCCGAGTGCAGGGCGAGGGCTCCGGTGTCCGGGAGGGGCGCGCAGGCCAGCACGGTGCGCGCGTCCATGTTGACCACGTTGTCCAGGCGCAGCAGCTCGCCGATCTCGCCGAGGGTCAGCCAGCGGAAGTCGTCGTGCTCGGGGACGTCGCCGACCGCCTCGACGAGCATGTTGCGGTTGCTCTTGCGGTAGAACCAGGAGCCGTGTTCGGACTGGAGGACGTCGGCGAGGACCCGGCCGCGGCCGGGTTGCGTGAAGTACTCGATGTAGCGGACGTCGGCGCCCTTGTGGGCCTTGGTGTAGTTGCTGCGGGTGGCCTGCACGGTCGGCGACAGCTGGAGCAGGTTGCGGTTGCCGGGCTCCATCTTGGCCTGCATCAGGAAGTGCGGGACTCCGTCGAACTCCTTGACCAGGATGCCGAGGATGCCGACCTCGGGCTGGCGGATGATCGGCTGGTGCCACGTGCGCTCGTGGCCGTCGGAGCCGGCGGTGACGCGCAGGCCCTCGACGGTGAAGAACTTCCCGCTGCGGTGGCCGAGGTTGCCGGTGTCCGGGTCGAAGGACCAGCCGTCCAGGTCCGCGAAGGCGATCCGGTCCACCCGGAAGCGGTGCGCCCGGCGGCGCTCCTCCAGCCAGGTGTGGACGTCCGCGGTGTGCGGCACCGCGCCGCGGGCCGTGTCCGCCGAGCGGGCCAGCCGCAGCGGCAGCTCCTCGTCCACGCGGGAGACCAGGGCCGGGGCGACGGTGGCCGGCGTGGTGGGGCCGCTCACGCGTGGCCCCCCACGAACTCCTTGACGGAGGCGATGACGTAGTCGAGCATCTCGTCCGTCAGCGCCGGGTACACGCCGATCCAGAACGTCTGGTCGGTGATGATGTCGCTGTTGGTGAGGTCGCCGACGACGCGGTGCGGCTGACCGATGTAGGCCGGGTGGCGGGTCAGGTTGCCCGCGAACAGGCGCCGCGTGCCGATCTTGCGGTCCTCCAGGAAGTCGACCAGGGCGGCCCGGCTGTAGGGCGCCTCGGGGTCCACGGTGATCGCGAACCCGAACCAGCTCGGGTCGCTGCGCGGGGTGGCCTCGGGGAGGATCAGGTGCGGTACGCCGTCGAGGCCGTCCCGCAGTCGGCGCCAGTTGCGGCGGCGGGCGTCGCAGAAGTCGTCGAGCTTGTCGAGCTGGGTCAGGCCGAGGGCCGCCTGGATGTCGGTGGCCTTCAGGTTGTAGCCGACGTGGGAGAAGATGTACTTGTGGTCGTAGCCCTCGGGGAGGGTGCCCATCTGGTACTTGAAGCGCTTGAGGCACTTGTTGGTCTCGCCCGGCTCGCACCAGCAGTCCCGGCCCCAGTCGCGCAGCGATTCGATGATCCGCGCCAGCGCCAGGTTCGAGGTCAGGACGCAGCCGCCCTCGCCCATGGTCAGGTGGTGGGCCGGGTAGAAGCTCACCGTCGTGATGTCGCCGAAGGTGCCGGTCAGCTGCCCGTCGTAGGTGGAGCCGACGGCGTCGCAGTTGTCCTCGATCAGGTACAGGTCGTGGTCCTGCGCCAGTTGCGCGATCTCGGCGACCTCGAAGGGGTTGCCGAGCGCGTGCGCGATCATGATGGCGCGGGTCTTGGGGCCGATGGCCTGCGCGACCCGCTCGGCGGTGGTGTTGTAGGTGCCGAGTTCCACGTCGATGAAGACGGGGACGAGCCCGTTCTGGATGATCGGGTTCACGGTGGTCGGGAAGCCCGCGGCGACGGTGATGACCTCGTCGCCCCGCTTGAGGGCGCGGTCCTCCAGCAGGTGCGAGGTGAAGGCCGTCATGGCCAGCAGGTTCGCGGAGGAACCGGAGTTGGCCAGGTGCGCCTTGCGGTGCCCCATCTTCCGGGCGAAGCGCGACTCGAAGCGGCGGGAGCTGGGCCCGGCCGCGATCCGCATCTCCAGGGCCGCCTCGACCAGGGCCGCCCGATCGCGCTCGTCCAGCACCGCGCCGGCGGGCCAGATCTCGGTGGTGCCGGGGACGAAGGGCCGCTGGTCCTGCGCGTCCTGATGGAACTTGGCGGTCTCGTCGAGGATGAGTCCCTTGTGGACGTTCATGACGTGGTTCCTTCCCGGCCCTGTCGGCCGAAGTCGTCGCTCTGGTGTTTCACGGCCTTCCACCAGCCGGGGTTGTCGCGGTACCACGCGACGGTGTCGGCCAGTCCCTGCTCGAAGGAGACCCGCGGCGCGTACCCCAGCTCCTCGCGGATCTTCGTCTCGTCCAGCGCGTAGCGCAGGTCGTGTCCCTTGCGGTCGGCGACCCGGCGCACCGCGGAGGCGTCCGTGCCGCACAGCGCGAGGAGGCGTTCGGTGATGTGCAGGTTGGTCTGCTCGTTGCCGCCGCCGATGTTGTAGACCTCCCCGGCGCGGCCCTGGTCCAGGACGAGGGCGATGGCCCGGCAGTGGTCGTCGACGTGCAGCCACTCGCGGATGTTGCGGCCGTCGCCGTACAGCGGGACCTGGAGGCCTTCGAGCAGGTTGGTGACGAACAGCGGGATCAGCTTCTCGGGGTGCTGGTACGGCCCGTAGTTGTTCGAGCAGCGGGTGATCGACACGTCGAGGCCGTGCGTCTTCCAGTACGAGCGCGCGATCAGGTCGGAGGAGGCCTTGGACGCGGCGTACGGGGAGTTGGGCAGCAGCGGCCACTCCTCCGTCCAGGCGCCCTCGGCTATGGAGCCGTAGACCTCGTCGGTGGAGACGTGCACGACGCGCCGCACACCGGTGGCCAGCGCCGCGTCGAGCAGGGTCTGCGTACCACCGACGTTGGTGCGGACGAACTCGGCCGCGGAGTGCACGGAGCGGTCGACGTGCGACTCGGCCGCGAAGTGGACGATCGCGTCGTGGCCGGGCAGCAGTTCGCGCAGCAGTGCCTCGTCGCAGATGTCGCCGCGGACGAAGTCCAGCCGGGGGTGCGCCGCCGGGAGGTTGTCCCGGTTGCCGGCGTAGGTGAGCTTGTCGAGGACGGTGATCCGGGTGTCGCCGTGCCCCTCGTACCCACCGGCGAGCAGGGTCCGGACGAAGTGCGAGCCGATGAACCCGGCCCCGCCGGTGACCAGGAGCCTCACTGCGCCACCTCGAAACGCGTCCGTCCGAGGGCCTTGATGACGAGGTGTGCCATGTTCGTTTCTCCTTGTGGGAAAGGGGGGAGGGGGCGGCGCCGTCAGGCGGATCGCGCCTCGTTCGAGTGGTCGCGCCAGGTGCGCGGGCCGAGGAAGCCGCGGACCCGCTCGGGCCGGCGCCAGCCGGCCAGGGTGGGCCCGCTGCCCGTCGTACCGCCGTACTGGCCGTCGTGGGCCGCCGCCCGGGCGAGGACGACGGCGGTCAGCGCCGCCAGTTCCTCGGCGTCGGGCCGTCCCTTCACCACGCGGATCATGTGTTCCGGCTGCTGGTCGTCCACGAACCGCTCCTTCTGGTGGGTCGGACCGGCCGCGCTCACTGCGGCGGGTTCCCGTGCTTGCGCGCGGGCAGGTCGGCGTGCTTGGCGCGCAGCATGGCCAGAGAACGGATCAGTACCGACCGGGTGTCGCGCGGGTCGATGACGTCGTCGATGAGGCCGCGCTCCGCCGCGTAGTACGGGTGCATCAGCTGGTCCTTGTACTCCGCGATGCGCTGCGCGCGGGCGGCGTCGGGGTCGTCCGCGGCGGCGATCTCGCGGCGGAAGACCACGTTGGCGGCGCCCTCGGCGCCCATCACGGCGATCTCGTTGGTGGGCCAGGCCAGCGCCAGGTCGGCGCCGATGGAACGGGAGTCCATGACGATGTACGCGCCGCCGTACGCCTTGCGCAGGACCAGGGAGATCCGCGGGACGGTGGCGTTGCAGTAGGCGTACAGCAGCTTGGCGCCGCGCCGGATGATGCCGTTGTGCTCCTGGTCGACGCCGGGCAGGAAGCCGGGCACGTCCACGAGGGTGACGAGCGGGATGTTGAAGGCGTCGCAGAACTGGACGAACCGCGCCCCCTTCTCGGAGGCCTCGATGTCGAGGACGCCGGCCATCGCGGCGGGGTTGTTGGCGACGACGCCGACGACGTGCCCGTCGAGCCGGGCCAGCGAGCAGACGAGGTTCGGCGCCCAGGCCGGGTGCACCTCGAAGTGGTCGCCGTCGTCGACGACCTCCTCGATGACCTTGCGGATGTCGTACGCCTGCCCCGACTGGACGGGAACCAGGTCGAGCAGGGCGTCGTTCGGCCGGTCGGCCGGGTCGCCGGAGTGTTCGACGGGTGCCAGCTCGCGGTTGTTGGAGGGCAGCAGCGCCAGGAGGTAGCGGACCTCGGCGATGCAGGTCTCCTCGTCGTCGTACGCGAAGTGCGCGACGCCCGAGGTGGCGGCGTGGACGTCGGCTCCGCCGAGGCCGTTCTGGGTGATCTCCTCACCGGTCACGGCCTTGACCACGTCCGGGCCGGTGATGAACATCTGCGAGGTCTCGCGGACCATGAACACGAAGTCCGTGAGGGCCGGCGAGTAGGCGGCGCCGCCCGCGCAGGGCCCGAGCATCACGCTGATCTGCGGGATGACGCCCGAGGCCCGGGTGTTGCGCCGGAAGATGCCGCCGTACCCGGCCAGCGCCGAGACGCCCTCCTGGATGCGGGCGCCGGCGCCGTCGTTCAACGAGACCAGCGGGGCACCGGCCTTCTCGGCCATGTCCATGATCTTGTGGATCTTCTCGGCGTGGGCCTCGCCCAGCGCGCCGCCGAAGATACGGAAGTCGTGGGCGTAGACGAAGACCGTGCGGCCGTCGACCGTGCCCCAACCGGTGACGACACCGTCGCTGTACGGCCTCTTCGCCTCCAGCCCGAAACCGGTCGCCCGGTGCCGGCGCAATGGCTCCACCGCGGTGAAGGAGCCCTTGTCCAGGAGGAGCGTGATGCGCTCGTGGGCCGTCAGCTTGCCCTTGGCGTGCTGGCGCTCGGTCGCGCTCTCGTCCCCGCTCCGTGCGGACTCCTTGATCCCGTTGAGCTCGTCGATCCGGGACCGGATCGTGTCGTCCGTTCTGGACATGGTTCTCCCACCCTCTCTGTGGGTCGACGGTCAGACGGTGGTGGCGGTGAGCGCGCCCACGGCCCGGGCGAGCCGGTCCGCGGTGTGCGTCGTGTGGACGTGGGCGCCCGGCAGGATGCGGCGCACCAGGGCGCTCAACACCTGGCCGGGGCCCACCTCCACGAACCGGTCCGTGCCCGAGGCGGCGAGCGTCTCGACGGCCCCGGTCCAGCGGACCGGGCTGGTGAGTTGGGTGCGCAGGGCGACGACGGCCTCCGCGGCGGTCGTCACCCATCCGCCGGTGACGCCGGAGACCAGCGGGACGGCCGGGTCGCGGAACTCGGTGGCGATCAGCGTCTCGGTGAACTCGGCCTCGGCCTCGCCCAGCAGGCTGGAGTGGAACGGGCCGCCGGTGCGCAGCCGCGCCACCCGGGCGCCGGCCGCGCCCGCCGCCGCGGCGACGTGCGCGACCGCTTCGGCCTGCCCGGAGACGACCGTCTGGCGCGGCTCGTTCTCCCCGGCCACCTCGACGACCTCGCCGGTGGCGGCCCGGGCCTCGGCGCACATGCGGACCAGGTCAGTGCGGCGCAGGCCGATCACCGCGGCGGTGGCGCTGCCGATCCGGTCCCCGACGGTCGCGACGAGTTCGCCGCGCAGTCGGACCAGCCACAGTGCCTCGGTCCACTCCAGGACGCCCGCCGCCACCAGCGCCGCGTACTCCCCCAGGCTGTGTCCGGCGACCGCGTCCGGTGCCAGGCCCTCGCCGCGCAGCACTTCCAGTACGGCCAGGCTCGTCAGGAAGACGGCCGGCTGGGCCACCGCCGGGTCCTCCAGGTCCTTGGCGGACCCCTCCCAGCAGAGCCGGGCCAGCGGGATGCCGAGGAGGTCGTCGGCGGTGCGGTAGTAGGTGTCGGCGAGGTCCGGCCGCAGGGCGAGCAGTTCCCTGCCCATGCCGGCGCATTCGGAGCCCTGGCCCGGGAAGACGAAGGCGGTGCGGGTCATCCGGTCACGTCCTTTTCTACGGTCGACTGGCGGGGGACGTACGGCCTTGCTCCGACGCGGTGGCGCCGCAGGCGGTGTGCCCGACGGACAGCCAGGCGTCGGGCACCCACCGGACGTCGACCACCTTCGGGCTCGGTCCGGCCACCGCGACGGCGGCGGCATGGGTGGCGTCGGCGGGAACGCCGGCCATGGTCCAGCCGGCCGGGTGACGCTCGTGGTCGGTGCCGAGGTAGTCCTGGGCGGGGGATCGGCTCAACCCTGTCCCGAGCCCCTTGAGGAACGCTTCCTTGCGCGTCCAGATCTGGCCGAAGAGCTGCCGACGGTCCTCGCCCGCCTCGGTCTCGGCGATCTCCTTCTGCTCGTCGGGGTGCAGGGCGCGGGAGCAGATGTCCACGGTCTCGGCGCCGGGGAGCTTCTCGACGTCGACACCGATGGGCACGGTGGCGACGCCGACCATGGCGACTCCCCCGCTGTGCGAGAGCGAGTAGTGCAGCGGTGGCGGAGGCGGTGACAGGGCGGGCCGGCCGTGGGCCTCGCCGCAGCCGGGGCAGGGCTCGCGCATGAACCGCACGTCTTGGGGGGCGGTGGCGGTGTAGCGCCCGAGGAGCCGGCGCACGGCGATGTGGGCGGCGGCGTAGAGCAGGCCGTCCGCCTTGCGCATGAACGACTCGGTGCGCGCGCGTTCCTGGTCGTCGAGTTCGTCCATGGCCAGGGCTTCGGCGTCGGCGCCGATGGGTCGGCGGACGAGCCACAGGTCGACGCGGTCGGCGGACAGGGTGAACTCGGGCGGTGCGAGGTCCTGGTGGTTCACCACCGGGCGGCCGGAGGGCAGGAGCGTCGTCATCGTCATGCCGGCACCGGTGCCCCGTGCAGGTGTGCGTCCGGGCCGATCTGGCCCGCGAGGCAGTCGATGAGTTCCTGGGCGCTGTTGGCGAGCAGCAGGCGCTGGAGGTTCACGTCGACGCCGAGCGTCGCCTCCATCCGGTACTGGAGTTCGATCCCCGAGATCGAGCCGATGCCGAGGCAGCCCATGGGACGGCCGGTGGTGTCGACGAGGTGGGGTTCGATGCCGAGGATGCGACCGAGTTCCTCGCGTACGTACTGCTCCAGGATCCGGGTGCGTTCGCGCAGTCCGGCCGTGGTCAGTACCGCCATGTCGGGCCGGGTCATGTGGACGAGGCCGGTGTCCGTCTCGTATGTCTGTGACATGTGAAGTGTGTTCATGATGCTTTCCGGTTCGGGGCGGAAGGGGAGGTGTCGTCCCCGTCCGCCCGTGGTCGGGGCCGAGGGGGCGGGGGTGCCGGCGGTCAGGCCTGGTACGGGTCCTTCAGCCGGGCCTCGCGCAGGGCGGTGCCCCACCAGGCCAGCTGGTCGAGGAGCACCTTGGCGGCGTTCGCCGGACCCTGCGGGTCCGTGGGCAGACCGTCCTCGCCGAACCGCTCCCACGCGGAGTGGAAGCTGATCGCGTCGCGAACGGTGACGGCGTGCAACTCGGCGAAGATCGGGCGCAGTTGCTCCACCGCGCGCAAGCCGCCGGCCAGGCCGCCGTAGGAGAGGAAACCGACCGGCTTGGCGCGCCACTGGGTGTAGTGCCAGTCGATGAGGTGTTTGAGGGAGGCCGGGAAGCTGTGGTTGTACTCCGGCGTCACGACCACGAAGGCGTCGGCCTGTTCGAGGCGCGGCGAGACGGTCGCGAGCGCCGCGACGGCCTCCGGGGAAGGGGTGCTCGACAGGGCGGCGGGCAGCTCGTGCTCCGCCAGGTCGATCACGTCGACGTCGAGGTCCGCGCGGCGGCGGGCCTCGTCGGCGAACCAGCCGGCGGGAACGGGTCCGAAGCGGCCTTCGCGCACGCTGCTGACGATGATGGCGAGGCGCAGGGGGTCTCGGGACATGGGGGTGTTTCCTTTCGTTGGCGGCTCCGTGCGGGGAGCGGGTCGGGGGGCAGGGCCGGGCGGCCGAGCCCACCGAGGGCGACGCAGGCGCCCGCGGCTCCGACGGCGGTGACCAGCCCGAGCGCGGAGCCCGGTCCGGCCGTGTACAGCGCGGCGGCGAGCGCGACCGTGAGGACGGCGCCCAACTGCACGCAGGTCTGGTAAAGGCTTCCGGCCGCGCCCTGCAACGGCGCCGGTACGCGGCCGGTCGCCTGGAGGTGCAGGGCGGTGAAGGCCAGGACGAACGCGGCGCCGACGAAGGTCATCGCCGGCAGCAGGTCGGCGTAACCGGTGGCGGCGTCCACCGTCCGCGGCTGGAGGGCGTAGCCGACGGGGGCGGCCGCCGCGCCCGCGGCGACGGCCCGCGCCGGGCCCAGCCGGCCGACCATCCGGCCGGAGTGCAGGGCGGTCAGGGCGAGCGGGAGGCCGGCGGGCAGCAGGGCGAGCGCCGTCCGCCAGGGGGTCCAGCCCGCGCCGTGCAGCTGGAGGGTGACGATCAGCAGGAACGCCACGTACGAGCCGTTCAGCGCGGCGGCTCCGACCGCTGACCTCAACAGCGGTGCGTGACGCAGGAGTTCAACGGGTACGAGCGGCCGCGTCGCCCGGCGCTCGGCCCGCAGCAGGAACGCGCCGAGCAGCAAGGCCACGGCGAACGCCGCGGCGGCCGCCGGCCGGTCACGCCCGGGACCGGCCAGGTGCGCGAGCCCGTACCCGAGGAGCAGGACCGCGCCGGTCAGAGCCAGCCCGCCCGCCACCGCGAACCGGGCGGGGGTGCCCGGCCGCGCCGTCGGACCGTCCCGGGGCGTGCCGTGCGGGATCAGCCGCAGGCCGGCGGCGAGCAGCAGCAGGGCGACGGGCGCCGGAAAGGCTGTCGTCCAGCGCCAGCCGGCCTCCGTGAGGAGTCCCGACAGCAGCAGCCCCGCGCAGAACCCGGCGGCGCCGAAGAAGGAGTAGACCGACAACGCCCGGCGCCGGGCGGCGCCTTCGGGCACGGCCGCCACGATGATGGCGAGGCCGGTGGGGGCGGTCAGTGCGACGCAGCATCCCTTCACCACGCGGGTCGCCGTCAGCAGGGCGGCGCTGTCCGTGAACGCGCCCGCGAGGGAGGCGACGGCGAAGACGAGCAGGGCGACGAGGTACACCGGGCGGCGGCCGAGCCGTTCGACGAGCCGGCCGCCCACCGGCAGGAGCCCGGCGAAGCCGGCCGCGAATCCGGTGACGAGCCACTGCGCGCCGGTCGCGGAGAGGCCGAGCTCGGCGCCGACGGACGGCAACGCCACCAGGGTCGCGGACACCTCCAGGGCGTCGACCAGCATGTTCGCGGCCAGTACGGACACCAGCGCCCACCGGGCGCGGGGCCGCCCGCCGCCGGGCGCGATTGTCGTCGAGGACTCCATGTACGCGTTTCGCTCGGAGGGACGGAGAAGTGAGGAGGGACGAGAGGTGCCGCAGGGACGAGAAGTGAGGGGTGGGGCGGGTCGCCGGGGAGGGGTCCCCGGCGCCGCCACCCCGCACACAGGGGCGGGGCGTCCC
>NZ_JBEZKS010000111.1:0-11486 GCF_040651775.1 Streptomyces sp. NPDC048383 | reverse complement strand
CTGATCAGCCAGCCAACGCCGCGCTGCCTCCTCGGCTTGCATCTCCACTCGGGAAGTATGACAAGCCTCGCAAGATCCAAACGAAACGGCCTAGTCTAGGGCTGCTACTCCTGTGGAAGCTGGACGAGCTTCACCGGCTTCCACGTTTCAGGCGGATAGGCATCCCGCGGCCTTGAGTCTGTAGAGGCCACAAGCCTCGCCATCCTGGAGAGCCGATGCCAGTATTCGGGACTGTCAGCCTCACCCAGCTCGGTGAGGATCGCGGTGAGCTGGGATCCACGCCAGTGCAGAACCCGAAAAAGCCGCACGTCCAAAACCCCAGCATTGTCCAGCCAGGTGTGCACACACCCGGCAATGTCAGCATCCACCAGAACAAGATCAAACCCTGCCCGATCCTGACCCGCCAAGCCGCGCGGGAAGGAAGCAGGCCTGTGCTCATCCCACAGCACGCGCACAGCAGCTATGACATCCGATTCATGATTCATCCCCACTATCATGACCGAAAGACTGGCTTCGCCGGCCTCAGGGCTCCCGCGCTACGCGCGGGAGGTGACCCCGTTTCACCGGGTCCGGGCCTACGGCCCGTTGGGTGTCCGCTCCGCTCCCACCCTCAGTCCTTCCGGCTCCGCCTCCAGGACCACAGCCCGCTCCGCGGGCAGCTGGCAGGGGCTGCGGGTGCGGTGTGCTGGTCCAGACGGCTGACTGCCGTGTTGTGGTGGTCGGCCGGGAACGTGGCTCTGCCACTCCCAGTCGGCACTACACGCGCGTTGTTGATGTACAGGGTCAGCAACCCGTCGTCCGGACACCTCAGGCCCATCGAGAGACCATAGATCCTGCGATCCTCAGTGAGAGCAACCGCAATGGCCGTCTCGAACACATCATGCCCTTCCGGACACCGGACATCTTCAGGCTTGCTCCAAGGAGCAAGAGATGAAGGGAGCGGGGTGTCTGAAGGTTCAAGCCTCCATGCGTACTGTCCAGGAAACCCCTCCTCCCCGCCATCCGATACACCCAACGGCAGGCAACACCCAACACACCAACACTCCCCGTTGAGCTCAAACTCCTCCCAACCGCACATCGCGCACCCGATCAACAGCGCCTCAACCCGCTCACCCCGTGCGGCCCCTCTCACCAATCGCAACAGAGCATCACGCCCCCCAGCCTCACCCACAGGCCCGACCCTCCACACATCTCCACTCCCCATGGGCCGGATCCTCCCACGTGACGGCCCGCTACACGGGTCAGGATGGCCGCAGAGGGAATGTCTGGACTGCCGGGCATTGGGGGCGGACTCGTCGGGGGCACGGATGTACGGGGGCCTTAGCGCATCCCAAATGATTCAACTTTGATAGGCGATAGATTCGGGAATCAAGCCCCCGGTACGGATCGAGCACCAGCCGACAGGTGTCAGCAATCAGCGAAACGGCACGTTGCTCAACCAACCTGCACAATCACATCTTGACCGACAACAACTGCAGGTCAGACAGCCCGGAAGTCCAGACGCTGCGCAGCTCCAATGAGCCAACCCATCACCAAACCCGCTCACCCAAACTGCACAGCCCCAGGTCAGAAACATGACGATTGCACAGATTCACTGACCGCCGACAACCGACCCCGTGGTGACCCCGCAGCCGCTCTACAGCGAGGAACGCCACGAGGAACGCCTGCGGGGTGAGCGGCTCACGGCGGTGCAGACGACCTTGCTGGAGACCATGGCCGAGCACGACCTGAAGACGACGATCACCTTCCATCACCGGACGGTCGAGGCGCAGGCTTTCGCGGAGGTCCTGGATCGTGTGGCGCGCCGGCTCCACGCCGTCGACCCCGGCCGGCATCCCGAGAGCGTGTGGACGGGGTGGCTGCGCGGGGAGCACGAGATGGAGCACCGGACCGCCGTCCTCGCCGACTTCGGCCGCCGCGCCGGCCGCGCGATCCTCGCGAACTGTCGGGTCCTGGGCGAGGGAGTCGACATCCGGGCCGTGGACTCCGTCGCCCTCATCGACCCGAAGGGGTCGGCCGTCGACATCGTCCAGGGCATCGGCCGGGCCCTTCGGCAAAAACCCGGGGAGGGGAAGATGGCCACGTTGATCGTGCCTGTGTTCCTCCGGGCAGACGAGAATCCGGAAGACATTCTTACGTCGAAGTCGTACGGGCCGCTGATTCGGGTTCTGAATGGGCTTAGGGCGCACGATGAACGCGCCGTCGAAATGCTGGCCATTCCCCAGGAGAATCAGAAGCGCATCGTACAGCCGTCGCGATCGATCGGTAAACCGCCCGCCGACGGCGAAGCGGAATCGCGTCTACTACTTCGGTTCGCCGCTCCGCGTGATCCCGCGTTGATCGCGAAGTGGATCAACTACCAGGTCCTGAACACCGAACGCCAGGACTGGCGGCGGGGTCTGGAGGCCGCCCTTCGGTACCAGGAGCGCGAGGGCGCCCTGGAGGTCCCGTACGACCACATCGAGGGCGCCTACCCCCTCGGACGCTGGCTCTCCGACCAACGGCGCGCCTTCCGGGCCGGACAGATGTCCGGGGAACGAGCGGCCGAACTGGAGCAGCTCGGGATCGTCTGGGACACCGCCGACGCCGGTTTCGAGCGGAACCTGGGCGCCGCGCGCGCCTACTACGAACTCCACGGCACCCTCGCCGCGCCGAGGCACGCGACCGCCCTGGACGTCGCGGTCGGGCAGTGGCTGACCAACGCCCGCCGGCCCGGCGGACTCGGCAAGGACCCCGACCGCGCCGCACGACGGGCGGCCGCCCTGGCCGCGATCGACAAGGACTGGAACCCGGCCGAACGCGGCTGGACCGTCGACTGGCAACGCCACCACGCCTACCTCGCCCAGCTCCTGGCCGAGGGGGCCCGCCTGTCCGCTTCGTGCCGGGGGTGACCCGGCACGGCGAGGACGTCGGCCGCTGGCTCACCACCCAACGCCGCGACTTCGACCGACTCACCGACGGACAGCGGGCCCGACTCGCCGAGTTGGGGGTAAGGAAGGCGCCATGGGCCCGTCAGACGCCCGCGAAGACGGCCGGGGCTGTCCCGTCCGGGCGTGGCGCGGTCGCCTTCCAGGCGGGCATTCAAGCCCTCGCGCAGTACCGGGAACGCGAGGGCGGGGGCGTTCCGGGTCGAGGTCACGTCGAGGAGCTCCCCGACGGGAGCTCGCACCGGACCGGGGTCTGGGTCGTGAATCAGAAGCAGCGCCGGAACCGGTTGGCCCCGGAGCAGCTCGCCGCGCTCGCCGAGCTCGGCATCGACTGGGCGGCGCCCGCCCCCTGACGCCGGGGTGGGCAAGCCTGCGCGCGGAGGGCTTGCCCAGGCGGGCCTAAGGCTTGCCCACCCGGCATGCGCAAGGTGGGCAAGCCCTTGACCACCTTGCAGTCACCGCAGCGCCGGCCGTAGGCGGGGCCGGTCCGGGTCATCGGGCCGCGATGAGGCCGAGGCAGGCGACGACCAGGGCGACGGCCGTCCCGGCCGCCGTGATCGGCGCGACGAGGACGGGGTGGCGGTGGGCGACGTAGCCGATGCCGCCCGCCAGGAGCAGCGTGACGAGGACCAGGAGCAGCAGGACGGCCAGGGCGAGCGAGGACACGGGACGGTTCCCTTCGTCGGGCATGCCAAGGTCTCGGCATGCGGTGGGGGTGGAGCGTCGGCGGGCCGGACGTCAGACGTCTCGGGCCGGCCGGACAGCAGAGTGCGACGGGCGGGGGTCAGCCCCGCAAGCCGACGATCGACGCCCTCACCTGACCACCGCGCGCGGGCCCATTCAATGAATCCTGGCCGCCGCTTTCGCAGCTCCTGGCCGTGGCTCAGCTATTGAATGGCGCCCGGATCAAGTGTAAGGGGAGCCGGCTCCACCGGGCTTGGCGGGCGTACCGTGGAAGTGCGGGCGGGACGTCCCCCGAAGGCTCGTCTTCACCCGGGCCGGGACACACGAGGGTGAACGTAAACCCTTCATCCACCCGCAGCCGAACGACAAGGCCCTGATACACCGTGGTGTATCAGGGCCGAAGTCGGACCGGTCGTACTGCCCCAGAGCGCTCTGGGCACCGGACCTGACCCGCACACCCATGTCGGCACGGACTGGAGCCGACCCTACCCAGGCGCAACCGTCAGGGACCCGTGTGCGGCCGCCTGCGGGCAACCGCCAGGGACTCAGGGACTCAAGGACTCATACCTCTTATGAGCTGGGGTTTTACCGGTGGCCAGTGTCACCGGGGTGACGTCGATCGGTGAAAGCAGGTGACGGCGTCGGGTAGTCGGTGCTGCTGACATCCCGTATGTCCCTCCCGCCGCGGCGGGAGAGCATCAACCCGCTTCTCCAGCGGGGACGAGCGGAGGGGGTCCGCGAGGGGTAGGGAGCTGCTGGCTAGCCGGTGGGGCCCAGTCGGCTGAAGGCCCACCGCAGTACTTCCTGGTCGACACGGGTACGGCCGGTGCGCTTGAGGGCGGTGTGGGTGTGGGCGGTCAGGCGGGCCCAGTTACGGAAGTTACCGTGCGCGGCACGGCTGTCGGTGAAGGTAATGTCGTCGGGATCGGCCTCGGCCCAGATGGGGTGGTAAAGCGGGATGACATCCAGGACCTCCTCGGGCGTGAGACGGCTGATGCGCTGCCAGATGAAGATCCGGGAAGAGAGCATCGGCTCCTTGCGCAGGGCCTGGTAGCAGCCTTCTCCTCCCACGAAGACGATCGCGAGCTGGGTGTAGGGGTCATCCCAGACGTAGCGGATGTACTCCAGCTGGTCGCTGGAGAGCCACTGTGCCTCGTCCAGGACGAGGGTGCGCGGATGGGTGGCGAGCTCGCTCTTGAGAAGGTGGTCGAACTCGCTGGCGTAGCGCGGGGGCTGGCCGGGCAGCTCCAGGGCGGTGAACAGCTCGTGACGCACCGCTCGGGTGGTGGCGCGAGCGTGGAAGGTGATGCGGCGGATATCCTCGCCGGGTTCGAGTTCGCGCAGACAACTGGTGACCGCCACTGTCTTGCCGAAGCCGGCGCCGCCATGGATGCACATCATCGCGCGGGCGGCGATCGTGTCGGCCAGGTTCTCCCGCACGGCGAGCAGCGCGCGGGTGGTCACGAGGCGGGCATCGGGCAGGGAGACGTACTGATCGGTGGGCGCCGGCGGCAGGTGAGGGGTCATGGCGTCTCTTCGCGGTCAGGGTCGGGCGTGGGGTCGGTGGGCCGTGTACGGGCCTTCAGAGCGTCCGGGGTAGCCCAGTCGGAAGGTGGCGGTGCGGGCGGGATCAGGTCGGGCAGCGCCAGCTTGGCGAGGTCGCCTTCGTGGTGGCGGGCCAGTTCCCGGGTGGCTTCGGTCGCGGTGAGCGCGTCCAGGCGGAGCGCGTCGGCGGGAGTGGTGGCGGGGGCAAAGCGGTCATGGCGGAGCTGTTCGGCGGCTTTGGCATCAGCCCGCAGGCGCCGGGCGCGCCGGGTGCGGGCGCGGCGCAACGCGGTGAGTTGTTCGTCGGTGGCCTGGTCGGCGAGGTGGGCGGTACCGAGGTGGCGGCCATGGGGTGTGCAGATTTCGATCTCGTGGGTGTGGTGGGGCATGAAGCGCACGGTGACCTCACGGCCGGCCTGTCCGGTCATCCAGTCGGCGATGTAGTCGCGGTTGCGGAAGCGGACCCCGTGGCTGGTGATGGTGCGGGTGCGGCCGTCATCTTCCAGCGTGAAGGTCCACACGTCCGCAGCTGGGACGTCGCTGAGCGGGGTCGGATCGGCCTGCCAGGCCTCCAGTGGGGTCGCGCCGTGCAGGCCGTCGGGGCGGTGCTCGGTGTTCCACCAGGTCACCCAGGCCAACAGCTCTTCAGTGAAGGCCTGGAAGGTCATCGGCGGCACATCAGCGAGGTCTTGGACCGGGCGACGGCGTGGCTTCTGCTTCTTGGGGGTGTAGCCGGGCAATGCCGCGAACAGCATCCGGCCTACGCAGCGGTTGAGGTTCTCGATGCCGCCCTTCAGGTGCGGACTGTAGGGCGGCAGCACAGTGATGTCCGAGTCCAGAGCGGTCAGCGCGGTGGACACAGTGCGGGACAGGAAGTCCCTGCCGCGGTCGAACCGTACGTGGGCGGGCAGCCCTCCGAAGGGCCCGTACGGGTCGCTGCGCACGATCGCGGAATGCAGCGCGGCCAAGATCGAGGCACGGGTCGGGCAACCGGGGGTGACCGCGACGCCGGTGACCGCTTTGGTAGCGCAGTCGATGAACCAGGTGACGTACGGGTGGACGAGGTCGCCGTCGGCCTCCACGCGGAGCGGGGCCTGGACGTGGTCGGCCTCCCAGACGTCGTTGCGCCAGGTCCGGGGGCGCTTAGCGAACACGTCGTGGGCGCGGGCGGCCTCAGGGCCCTTGCGGTAGCCGGCCCGCTCCCCCACTGTCAGGTCCCGGCGCACCGCGCGCAGGAACGTCGCCAAAGAGGGAACCGGATCCAGCACCGGAACAGCCATCGAAGGCGCACCGCCCGGGACCGTCGTCTTGGTGCCTGCCTCCCCGGTGGCTTCCTCGCTGGTGACCGCGGATCCGCTCGCCGACCGGGCACGGACGACGAGCTCACGGTGGACCGCGGAAGCGTTGCCGTGCCAGTACGCCAGCAGCACCCGGATCTCCTGCGTGACCTCGAACCGGCCGGCACGGCGGGCCCCCGGCTGGGCGGCGGTCTCGGGAGTGGTCATTGCCTCGGCCAGCCACCGCCACACCGTCCGCTCCGACACCTCCAGACACTGCGCCGTGGTCCCGACGTGCGCCGCACGGGTCAGCCGGCGTTCCGCGCGCAGCGCGAGCAGACGGCACACCGCCGGGGCCCGCAGCGCGGTCAACGACACCGCGTCCAGGGCAGGCTCGGCCTCGGAGGGCGAAGTGAGCTGGGGGGTGGTGCCTTGGAGAGCGGTCGCATCCATCCAGGTCCTCCCGGGCCTGTCGGTGGCGGGCATGACAGTGGGCAGGGAGCGGTCAGAGGTTGGGGCCCAGACGGGAACAAGCCCAGGTCAGCACCGCGTGATCGACTGTGGCATCGGTTCGGCGGTCCAGTGCCGCGTAGACATGAGAAGTGATCTTCGCCCAGGTCCGGAAGTTGCCCCGCCCGAAGCACTCGTCCGCACGTACCAGGTCCTCGTCGGCGGCGCTGTGCCACAGCGGATGAAACAGCCGCAGCACCGCGGGAACCTGGGCAGCGTCCAGGCGGGGGGAGTGATGCCAGGTCAGTACCCGCGATGCCAGGGCAGGAGCACGCGCCAGGGTGCGCTCGGCTCCAGCGCCGCACAACACCAGCGCCGTCCTCGTGGTCGGCGCGTCGGCCAGCAGACGCAGGTAATCCAGCTCCGGGGCAGCAATACGCTGCACATCGTCGATGACCAGCACCCCGGGCTCCGTCAGCGCCTCGAGCAGCGCCCGGTCAGCCGCGTCCGTCCGGCTCGTGAGTGCCTTCACCGGCAGACCGAACGCGGTGAGCAGCGCAGCCCGCAATTGCGGGAGCGCCAGCTTCACGCCTACCAGCGCCCGGTGGACCGGCATACGGTGCGGGAGCAGGCGCAACGCCTGATAGAGCGCGACCGTCTTGCCCTGGCCCGGGTCCCCATAGAGACACAGCACGCCCCGTGCCGCGACCGTGTGCGCGAGCGCCTCGGTCACCGAACCCACTTGCCGGGTCGACACCACGTGCGCGCCCGGTACATGCAGCCGCACCCCGTCGGTAAACAACGGCGGCTGGGCACCAGAACCACTCTCCCCCGGCCCACCCAGCCGCTCAGCAGCGGATACCGACGGGGCCGCACCGGCCTCATCAACCATGCCCGGCAACGCCAGCTCCGCCAACGCACGGTCATACACAGCAGGCTCCACCCGGGCCTGCCTGGGCCGTGTGACCCCCAGGACACGCCCAGCCTGCTGCTCCTGGCGCACCACCCGGTACAACGTCGCCAACGACGGAAGCCTCCCCTCAAGAGGTGCCTGGTCACCGGCCCGTTCCAACTCACGGCGCAACTCGGCAACGTTCCCGCCGAGATCCTCAAGCCGGGCCCACAACACGTCATCGAAGGTGAAGCCCCCACGCCGGACCGGCCCCATCTCACCCCCACGGGCCCGAGCCAGCCACCGCCACGCCGTCCGTACCGACACCCCGGCCGCCTCAGCCGCGATCCGTACATGCACCTTCTCAAGAGTCCCGGCCTCGTCCAACGCGAGCAGCCGGCAGACCACTACCTGCCGGGCCAGCCCCCGCTCCCGCGACCGGGACACCAGCGACCCACTCTCGTCACAACCGTCCTCACCCCGGCGTCCCAGCAAACGCGCGGGCGGTGAAACCTCTCCAGCCATACCCGCCAGCACACAGCACAGCCCTGATCCAAAGCACAGGAACATCCATCCCCGTGTCAGCCACCGACCCGGTGTGCTACGACCAATCCCCACCCCACGACAACAACTTGGTCACCCCGCGACAGCCGACACCTCTGCCACTCCCAAATAGAAGGACTGCTCAACGCACCATCACACGCACTCACACCCACTGACACCCAACCCACTGACACCACAACACACACTCACACAGGATGAGGCAGCCGCAGCCCCGGTGTAACACCCGGGCTGCCGGGCCTGGCCGGAGCCGTGGTGAAGACGACGTTGCCCGGGACGCTCAGCGTCCCGGGCAACACGCTGGGGGGCAGGGTTATTGGGAGATCCACGTCCAGCCGTCGCCGGTCACGGTTGCGGGGCCCGATCTCTTCCCACTGTGTAGTCATTCGCGCCCACGTCAGACTTCAGGGGCCTGAGTCAGGTCATCTGCGGAGGAACGCCGCCGTGGTCGCCACGAACCAGCCGGCGTTGTCGAGCCACGGATAGTGGCCTGCTTCCGGCTGGACAACGAGCGTGGCGTCAGGGAACGCTTCCGCGAACTCGGCCGCGGACACAGGCGGGCTGTTCAAATCGAACTCTCCGGTGAGGAGCAGAACGGGGGCCTTGCAGGAGGCGAGCGCCGCACGAGTGCTCTTCGGGCTGAAGGCGCCCTCGGCCGCGAAGAGAGCGACAGCTTCTTGGTTGCTCGGCTGGCTGGCTGCGTGGTGCTTCTGAGCCGTGGCGTCCCACCGACCCCAGAAGAAGGGGGCGACGGCTTCCCAGTCACTGCCCGTGCCCTCGGCGATCGCCCCCAAGGCGGCAAACGCCGCCGGGAACCACGGCTCGGTCTTCCTAAGCTGCGCGAGCTCGTGCCGCGTCTCTCCCGTGATTGCTATGCCGACAGCTCGGGTGCTGGGGCCGATGAGGGCGAGCTTGCTGACTCTCTCCGGATGCCGGGCCACGTATTGCGTCGCGATGTTCGTGCCGGCGGAGTGGCCGAGCAGGTCTATCCGGGGAAGGCCGAGGTGCTCGCGCAGTGCCTCGACATCGTCGACCTGACGATCGCAGCGGTAGGAGGAGGTGTCTTGGGGAATCGCGGACCGGCCGGTGCCGCGAAGATCCAGGACGATCAGCTGGCGGTGCGTGGACAGGCCGCCGAGGTCGCCTAGGTAGACGGAGTCCGTAGGGCCTCCTGGAACGCAGACGACCGGGTCGCCGGTACCGGTCACGCTGTAGGCGAGCTGCGTGCCATCAGGAGCGGTGAAGGTGGGCATGACGCGAATCCTGTCAGGGATAACCGGGTTGTACAACCTGGTTATATTGAGGAACGCTCTGCTGTATAACAGGGTTATGGCAGGCGAAGAGACCACACGGCGGACCCCCGGGGCCTTGACCGAAGAACAGGCCGGGCGGATGCTCGCCGACATGAACGAGGTCATCCGTGCGGGTGAGGAGATGCGGAAACTGCGCGCCGAGATGATCAAGGTGTTCGCGGATCTCGGCTGGACGCAGGAACGCATCGCACAGCTCACGGACATGAGCCAGCCCGCCGTTTCCAAGCAGATGGCGAAACACCGGACCAACGTCCCGCACCCCCCAATGGCCATCTCCCTCGATCAACACGACGCCCCCTGGCTCGAAGGCCGGCTGTGGGCTCTGGCCGAGCACATCTCGCAAACCTTCCACGAAACCGCCCGCTGTACCGGCCACGTGAACGCGCTCGCCCGAGGCAAGAAGCGCTTCACGCCCCAGACCGTCGACGAGCTGCGACGTCTCATCGAAGAGGACCTGAGGCGACACCGGGCAGAACTGCCTGCCGACTACCAGGCCGCGTACGACGAAATCAGCCGCGGCCTCGACCTTTCCTCGAAGGTCACCACCACCACATCAGCATCGGTACGCCGCTCCATCGCTCGCCAGATCCAGCGCGATCTACTTAAGGGGTGACGCGTTGAACCCTCCGAGAAAGTTCACCTGACGCTGGCGGCCCAGGCGTTCGCCTGGACCCCGACGACAGCCCCGCCGGCAGACCACGTCGATCTGGCCGCACTAGGCAGTGTCTGACAAATGATCACGGACTGGTTTCGCGGAGCCAGAGGATCAGCGAGGCCAGGACGACTCCGGCGCGGTAGCGGTCGGCGAGCTTGTCGAACCTGGTCGCGATCGCGCGGAACTGCTTAAGGCGTGCGAAGCATCGTTCGACCACGTTGCGGTCGCGGTAGATCTCTTCGTCGAAGGCGGGCGGGCGACCGCCGAGGCGCCCTCGGCGCCGGCGGTTGGCCGCCTGGTCGCGGCGTTCGGGGATCGTGACGGCGATGCCCCGACGCCGCAGCAGGTGCCGGATCGCCCGGCTGGAGTAGGCCTTGTCGCCCAGGACTCGGGTCGGTTTCGTGCGTGGGCGGCCGGTGCCGGCTCGCGCAATGCGGATCGAGTCGAGGACCTGACCGAAGGCGGTTGCATCGTTCACGTTGCCGGGCGTGAGCACGATGGACAGGGGCAGGCCCCGGCCGTCGACGGCAAGGTGGACCTTGGTGGTCAGCCCGCCCCGGGACCGGCCGAGGGCCTGACGCGTCTGCGAGCTGCCCGGATCTTCCAGTTCGTCCCCGCCCGCTGCCCCTTTTTACGGGCGCCGGCGGCCTGCTGGTGGGCGCGGTTGACCGTCGAGTCGACGGCGATGGTCCACTCCACCCGGCCCACCGCGTCGTCACGGACCTGCACATGCTCCAGGAGCCTTGCCCAGGTGCCGTCCGCCTCCCAGCGGGCGAACCGCTCGTAGACGGTCTGCCACGGACCGTACCGCTCCGGCAGGTCGCGCCACGGAGCCCCGGTCCGCAACCGCCACAACACCCCATTGACCACCTGCCGATGATCACGCCACGGCCGACCACGCCCGTCCACCTGCGGCAACAAGGGCTCCATCCGCTCCCACGCCGCCTCCGTCAACTCACCTCGACCTGTCACAAGATCAATTATCAGACAGGCTCTAGTAGGACTCCGTTAGGTCCTCTGGTTGGGGCTGTTCGTGGGTGGGCATGTCGGATGCGTGGATACGCGCGAAGTGGACCGTGTGCGGGCCGAGTTGGCGTCGTATGTGGCTGACGTGTTCGCCTCTCTGAGGCGCAAGGACCAGCGGGCCAAGAGTGACTGCTACCTGCGGGGACTGATGCTGGA
>NZ_JBEZKS010000110.1:0-11497 GCF_040651775.1 Streptomyces sp. NPDC048383 | reverse complement strand
CGCTACGACAAACGTGCCTACGTCTACCTCGGGACCGTCACCCTCGCGACCCTCATCATCTGGCTCCGCAGCTGATCCAAGAAACAGAACCTAGCCGCAGGCGCCGCCGCCGCAGCAACCGCCCCCGCCGCCGCCACCCATCGCGGGCGCGGGAGCGGCGGAGCCACCGCCGCTGCCGCCGACCGCGACGGCGGACAGCAGCTTGACGGTGTCGGCGTGACCGGCGGGGCAGTCGGCGGGGGCGGACGACTCGGCCATGGGACGGCTGACCTCGAAGGTGTCGTCGCAGGTCCGGCAGCGGTACTCGTAACGGGGCATGCGCACCAGGCTATGCGGCCGGACGGCATCCCGGTATCCCCGGACACACCGCGAACCCCCGTCCGGACACCGGCGGCGGCGTCGGCCGGGCGCGACGCTACCGGGCCGGCCCCCTACGGCCCGCCGCCCGCGCCTCGCGCGCGGCCTGTTCGGGGTGGCGGGCGCGCCAGTACGGGTTGTCGTGCGGGAGGGCGCTGCCGACCCGGCCGTACATCCCGAACCACATCAGCATCACGCCGACGACGAAGCTGAACAACACGTTCGGGATCTTGAAGGCCAGGAAGTTCAACCCGGTGTCCAGCAACGCGAGGTTCACGAACCCGCTCGCGATGAACAGCAGGCCCAGCACGATGTTCAGGGTCGACGCGAAGTTCCCGCCCACCACCATCCCGCCGAACAGCAGCAGCCCGACCAGGATCGACAGCACGCTGAGCGCGCCGTTCGTGTTGAGGCCCGCGACCGTGTCCCCGCCGGTGTCGAAGAACCCGATCCGGTCGATCAGCCCCAGGACCCCGAACACGAGGAGCAGCAAACCGGTCAACCCCGCACCGATCCGGTACACCTTGCTCAGCTTGTGGTCGACGGGGAGGTGCTCGTTCAGCCGTGCCCCGGCGGCCGGCCGGGGGACGCGCGGCGCCGTGTGCGAAACCATCACGGCCTCCTCTACCTCGGGCCGGCCGTACGTCCCTCCAGGATCCGCCGCCGGGGGGCGGGGGACAACCGGGGGAGGGGGGTGGGGGTGGGGGACGGCTGTCGGGACGGGCGCTCGACTGTTCCGTCTGTCCCGTCCCGTCTGTTCCGTCCCGTCTGTCCGTCCCGACTGTCCGTCCCGACCGGGCCGGGCCGGACGGGACGTCCGTTCCCGGCGTCCGCGCTCGCGCGGTGTTCCCGATCAGGCGTGGCCGCGGTCGGCCCGGATCTCGTTCACGACCCGGTTCACGGCGGTCCGTACGTCCTCCATCTCCTGGAGGAACGCCCAGTAGTCCGGGTGCCGCCCCTCCAGACCGGCGAGGGCCCGATCCACCCGTGCCACCGACTCGTCCAGCGGCCGGGCGTGCCGGGGATCGGGCACGCTGCGGCCCGCCATCGCCAAGCGCTGGGCGTCCCGGATCGCGAACCGGGTCCGCTGCACCTCCGCCTGCGGGTCCCGCGCCACCGCCTCCAGCCGGTCCAGCCGGTCCTGCGCCGCCGACACCGCCTCGTCCGTGGCGTCCAAGGAACCCCGCACCGCCTCGATGGCCGCCGCCACGTCCGCCCACCGCTGCTCGTCCCGCGCCCGGGCGGCCTCCGCCAGCCGGTCCTCGGCCCGCGCGACGTCCCGTACCGCCTCGTCCGGCACCTGCTGGAGGTCCTGCCAACAGGCCGCGCTGAACCGCCGCCGCAGCTCGCTGAGCACCGGATCCACCCGGTCCGCCCGGTTGCGCAGCGCCTGGGCCCGGGTGCGCAGGCTGACCAGGCGCCGGTCGATCTCCGCCGCGCGCTCCGGGAGCCGCTCGGCCTCGGCCCGTACGCCCTCCGCGTCGCGCAGGATCCGGTCGGCCCGCTGCACGGTCTGCTGCACCCCGTGCTGCGCCGCCCCCTGGGTCAGCTTCGTCAGCTCGGGGCCCAGCGCCGCCAGCCGCGCCGCCAGGTCATCGGCCCGCATGCCCTTGGCGCGCACCGAGTCCAGCGCGTCACTCGCCGCCAGCAGCGCCGCCCTGGCCCGCTCCCGGGCCGGCGCCACCCGGGCCAGCTGCGTCTCCGCCTTGTCCAGCAGCGGCTGCAGCCCCTGCGCGAACCGCTCCAACTCCTGCTGGACCCGCACCAGCTCGTCCCGGGCCCGGGTCAGCTGCTCCCGCGCCTGGGCGGCGACGGACCCCTCCAGATCGACCCGGTCCAGGTCGTGCGCGTCCACCGCCTCGATGTACACCTGGCTCACCTGGTCGATGCGCACCCCCAGCGCGGCGAACCCGTCGGTCGCCCGCCGCGCCGCCGGCGACCCGTCCGCCGCCGCGATGGTCTCGATCGAGATCCGCAGATCCCGCTGCGCCGTGTCCAGCTCGTAGAACGCGGCCGCCGCGGCATCCTTCGCCGCCTGCGCGTCCGCCCGTCGACTCTCGTCCCGCCCGCCGAACCACCGCCGGGATGCCGTCGTCACCATCGCTCTCCCGTGCCCCGTCCGCCATGCCCCGGTCCATTCTCCCCCACGGGAACGGGTTTGCGTGGGGGGTGCGGCCTCCATGTAGGCTGTCCACTCATCCACGGGTGCGTAGCTCAGGGGTAGAGCGCTGCTCTTACAAAGCAGATGTCGGCGGTTCGAAACCGTCCGCGCCCACCGGCGAAAAGCCCCCAACCGATCATGGTTGGGGGCTTTTCCATGCCTTCTCGACGCCACATGGCCTCCACGATCGGCATCGACGGGAACGGCCTTGAACGGCCATGCCGGCTTCTGGGCAGCGGGCCCGGGTTTCGACCGCCTCGCGCAGCGTGGCCGCCTGCGCTGTCGGAGACGGTCTGCCGAAAGTCGACGTCGTGCTGCGGAGCGTGCGGGTCCTTCCGCCTTCACGGACTGGTCGAGCACCCCGATCGGCACCGGGACGCGGCAGCACGTTGTGTGGTGACGGGCGGGGCCGGTGAGCTTCGGTGGAAGCCGAGGGAGGCTGGTCGAGCTACGGAGTCGCGCAGCGGAAGCCGGGGTGAAGTCCGTCCGTCTGATGGAAAGCCCCCCGCGGATTGAGGTGCGGGGGGCTGTCGTTTGCGCCGTCGGGTTGTCCGGCCGTTCGGGGGAGATGCGGGCGTCCCAAGGGGGGTGCCGGGCGCGCGCGGGCATCCCTTGAGGGAACGGAAGGGAGATCTCGTGCCGCTCTACCTATCGCGGTTCAGCTACACACCGGAGACCTGGGCGCGGTTGACCGGCCATCCTGAGGACCGGTCGGAGGCCGCTCGGTCGTACGTCGAGTCCGTCGGCGGGAAGCTCCACGGTTTCTGGTACGCCTTCGGCACGCACGACGGCTACAACCTCTGGGAGGCACCGGACAACGTGTCCATGGCGGCGGTCGCCCTGGCGATCAGTGGAGGGGGCGCGCTCAGCTCGTTCGAGACGACGGTTCTGCTCACCGTCGATGAGACGTTGGACGCCCTGCGCACGGTCGAGAGGGTCCGGTACCGGGCGCCCGGTGCCTAGCGGTTGACCGGACCGGGGTTTGAGGTGGGGCGCGGTGGCCGCTGGCGATGGCTCCCGGCGGGCCAACGAAGGAAGGGGAGCGGGATGGCGGGTGCGTCCGAGCGCTTCGGTGCAGCGCTGAGCTTCGCTTCCAGGTCGGTGTGGAGGAGGGGAGTCACGTACCGGGCCTCTTCCTCCACGACGGTCGGGCGCGCCTCCGGCGGGAGGAAACCCGGTCCGGTGGGGGTTCTCCTCGTCGAGTTCTTCCGTGCCGAGGTCGAAGGCGAGCCGCGTCGGCGTCCGGCCGTGGCGTCCGATCAGGTCGGCCGTGGTGGGCTGCGTTTCGGTGGCCGAGGTGCTCCTCCTCGCGTGGCGGACGGGCAGGCTCGCGTTGCCGCCCGTGGTCATGAGCGTCCGGCCTCGTAGCCGTGGGGGAGTCGCTCCGTCGAGGGGGGGCGGGGCAGGCCGGCGACGAGCGTCTCGTACCCCGCTGCGTGGAGCCCGTGACCGTACGCCTTGCGCGTACGGGGCCACCCCTTCGTGGGCGAGCGGGCCTCGCACGGACCTCCGGGAGGCGGGATCGGTTCGGTTCGGCCGGCCGGACCGCCCCACCGCCCAACGTTTTCCTGGCCCGGCGTGACACCGTCCTTCTCGCCGCGTGGGGCGGGCGAGTGGGGGTGGCAGGGGGCGGCGGGCGTGCCGGGGGGATGGGGCGGGTTGGTGGCGGAAAGCCCCCCGAGTGTGGCGGGGGGCTTTCGGCGGGGTCAGGCGTTGGGGCGCTTGCCGTGATTGGCCTTCTTCTTCTTGCGGGCGCGGCGCTTGTTTCCTCGCTTGGCCATGGAGCGTCTCCCTCATTCCGGGCAATTCGGGCGTTCGTCAGTCTAGGTTCGGGGCGGACGGCCCGCATCAGGGGCGGGTGGTTTTCCCTCGTCCGCGGGCGGGGATCCCCGGATGGGGGTGATGGCGGTGACCGGGGTGGGGGAGTGGCTCTGGGCGCTCGGGGCGGCGGCGTTGGTGGTCTGCGCGGCGGCGGTGTTCGGCCGGCTGGGCGCCGACCGGTTCGAGCGGAGGCGGGACGAGGAGCGGGCGCGGCTGCTCGCTTCGTTGGCCGCCGGAGCAGGAGTCGGAGGAGGAAGGGGAGCCGGGAGCGGGGAGTCGTCGGGCAGGGGTGATCCGCGGTTCCTGGACGCGGGGGCGAGTCGGCGCGAGCAGGCCGAACTGGGCGACCGGCGAGACGACTTCACGCCGATCCTCGTCGAGTACTACGCCTACGGACTGACCCAGGCCCGCAGCAGCTTCGCGACCAGCCAGTTGTTCGCGGCGATCGGGGCGGCCGTGCTGCTCTTCGGGGTCGGGCTGGCGGTCTGGAAGGCGGAGGCCTCGGGGGACGCGTACGTCGGGGTGGTGACGAGTTCGGTCGGGCTGGTCGTCACCCTGGTCGGGCAGTTGTTCCACCGGCGGGCCGACATCGCGCTGCGGCACATGGCCGCGCAGACGGCCTCCCTCCGTGAGGACCGGCGGGCCGCCGAGAGCACGCAGCAGGCGATCGGGTTGCTGGAGGAGGTCGCCGATCCGGAGCTGAGAGCGCGGCTCCAGGCCGGACTGATCATGAAATTGTCCGGGGCCGAGCTGCCGCGGTAGCGCCATAGTGGAGGTATGTGCCGCTCCATTAAGACCTTGCGCCCGCCCGCCATCCCCGAGAAGGCCACCGAGGAGGAGATTCGCGCCGCCGCGCTCCAGTACGTACGGAAGGTGTCCGGGTTCCGGGCGCCGGCCGCGCACAACCGGGAGGTGTTCGACGCCGCCGTGGACGCCGTCGCGGAGGCGACGAGGCTGCTGCTCGACGGGGTGCACGTACGTGGTCGGGCCGCCGCCGAGGCCTGATCGCCTGATAGCACCGCCTGGTCGGTCCCACCCGGCCTGGCCGGGTGGGACCCCGGGTCGGCTGCGCCGGAGGTGCCACCCGGATGCCTCGGCTCGGTCGCTCGGGTGGGGGCCTTTGGCGGCGTGCGCCCGCGTGGTGGTCCGGTCGACGGGGCCGCCCGGGTCGTCTCCTTCGGAACTCGCCGGTCGGACCCGTATCGTCCGGTGCCGTTGATTCGAAGGCGGAGGGGCGCCCTCGTACGGGGTACTCGGGCAACCCGACCACGCGTGGAGCGCGGTGCCGGGTGGCGGGGGCCGGGCAGGGTCCGCACGAGACGACCTCGTGCTCCCGTTGCCGGTTCAGCCGACGGATGCCGAGCGGCGGCGCAGTACCCACACGCCGGCGCCGAGCGCGCCCGCGGCGAGCGCGCCGCCGATGGCGATCTGGGCGCTGCTGATCGATCCGACGCTGCCGCCCAGGCCGCCGCGGGCGGCGCCGGAAGCGACCTGGAGGGCGACGGTGACGCGCTGGCCGCCCGCGCCGCCGCACTCGAAGGTGACGGGGTGCGAGCCGACGACGGCGTCACGGTAGACGGTGGCGGCGCCGAACAGGTTGGTCGCCTCCAGGTTGCCCGGGGTCAGTGTCACGTCACCGAAGGCGCGGGAGGTGGCCCGGCCGGTCTTGGTTCCGCAGCCCTCGATGTTGAGGCTGACGCGGGCGCCGGGGGCGACGGTCCCGGGCGAGACGGTGGCGAAGGGGGCGGCGGCGGCGAGTGTGGCCGGGGTGACGGCCGCGACGGCGAGTGCCGCGGCCGCGACCCCTGCCAGGCGGTGCCGGTTGCGCGTGCGGGTCATGGAGTGAACTCCTCGGGCTCCTCGAAACGGCGCGGCCAGGGCACGGATGTGACGCGGATTCGGCTGCACGCCGTGCTCTGGACGCTAGAAGGCCCACCGTGACGCGGCGATCGCTGCCGGGTGAACGGGTGACCGAGTGCGCCACTCGGGCTACTCCTGAGGTGGGCGTGGTACTCGCGACGGCCGCGTCACCGGTGTGGGTTCGGTGCCTGGCGCTCGTACGGTGATCCAGGGGCGCCGGTGTGCCTGTTGCAGGGGTTGGCGGAGCGCTCCCGTGGGCGCCGCCGTTCGGGGCGGCGGGCGGGCCGGTGTGCGGGAGATGCGTGGTGCGCCGGGTGGGATGGGGTTCGGCGTTCCTACGTTGCCGGGGCCGGGGACGTAGGGGGGCGGCGGATGAGGAAGGCCGCCAGGGAGCCGGCTGCGAACAGGGCGATCAGGGAGACCGCGCCGCCGAGCCAGGTCGTTCCCAGCCACTGGGTGCCGTAATAGCCCAGGGCCACGCTGTAGCCGGCCCAGCTCATGCCCGCCAACACCGACCAGGGCAGGAACTCCATCACCTTGCGCTGCGTCTTGCCCGCGCCCAGCGACACCACCGACCGGCCGGCCGGGGCGAAGCGGGCGATCACGACCAGGGCGCCGCCGCCCCTGGCCAGTGCCGAGCCGAGGCGTTCGTGGGCGCGGGTCAACCGGCGTGAGCGGGCGATGGCCCGGTCCAGCCGGGCTCCGCCGCGCCGTGCCAGGCGGTAGGCGGCCATGTCACCCAGTACGGATGCGGTCGTGGCGATGACCAGCAGCGCCAGGATGTCCGGGACCTCCGCGGGAGCGCCCGCGGCCGCCGCGGCGGCCGCGGACATGATCACCAACATGCCGCTCGGCAGCACCGGAAGGAACACATCGAGCACGACCGACACCGCCACCACGGCGTAGATCCATGGGCTCGCGGTCAGCGACCCCAGCGTCTCAAGCAAGGCGGAACTCCCCAGTCCGAAGCGCCGCGTCGTCGCGGGGAGCGGCAGGGGCGGCTTGACAGCCATACAGCGTACGCCCGGAGCCCGATGCGCGAAGCCGCGGGGCGGCCGCCGAGCCGAGGCCCCGGCCCGCCCCGGCCCGGGCGGATACCGGGCGCCACGGCCCGTGCCCGTCGTACGCGAAGCGGTTGGAGTTACTCCGCATCGGTGAGTTCACGGTCCAGCACCGCCACCAAGCGGGCCCCCGAACGCCCCTTGCGGCTCTGGTCCAACCGCAGACGGGCGCTGCGGCCCACCAGCGCCAGCGTCATCAACTGGTTGCCGAACCACGGGCCGCCCGTACGCTGCCAGCTCAGCGGCGGTCGGCCCGTCCGGCCGTGCCGGGAGAAGCCCCGGCCCAACCATCGGCCCACCCGCGACCAGCCCAGCCGGAATCCCAGCTTCACCGCCGTGTGGATGGAGTTGTGCACCGGCGAGCAGGTCAGCTGGAACACCCGCGAGGTGCTGGGTATGCGGGGCTCGGCCACATACGCGTGATGGACGTCCCCCGAGAGCACGCACACCGTCGCCGGGGCGCGCGGGCCCGTCCCGACCTCCTCGATGAGATCGCTCAGCGCCTCGAACGAACTCGGGAACGCCGCCCAGTGCTCCAGATCGCTGCGCCGCCGCAGGTCCTCACCGATCCGCGCCCACCGGGGACCCCGTACGCCCCGGCACAGCGCGGCGTTCCACACCTCGGCGTCGTGGATGAGCGGGGGCATCAACCAGGGCAGTGAGGACCCGATCAGCAGGTGGTCGTACCCGCCGTGCCCGGCCAGCGCGTTCTCCCGGAGCCAGTGCTGCTCCGCCGGGTCGAGCATGGCCCGGCCGTCCTCGGCCAGTACCCGGGCCGCCCGGGTGTCGACCATCAGCAGCCGCGTCCGGCCGAAGTCCCGTCGGTAGCTCCAGCGCACCGAGGCCGGGTCGGCGTCGGCCCGCGCGGCGAAGGTGCGCAGCACGTCCGTACCGTCCGGCGTGGCCCGTACCGCCGCGTACAACGGGTCGGTGGCGAGCTCGGCGGGGGAGAGGTTCCCCAGGTGCTGGTGCACCCAGTACGACATCAACCCGCTGAGCACCCGCTCCGGCCACCACGGCGTCGCGCGCATCTCGGCCAGCCAGACCGCGCTGGTGTTCCAGTCGTCGATCACGTCGTGGTCGTCGAATATGTGCAGGCTGGGGACGGTCGACAACAGCCAGCGGATCTCGGGGTCGAGCCAGGACTCGTAGTAGAGCCGGGTGTACTCCTCGTAGTCCGCGACCTGGGCACCCGGCGCCTCGCGCAGGTCGCGCCGGGCCGCCAGCCACCGCCGGGTGTCCCGCGACAACTGGTCGGCGTACACCTGGTCGCCGAGCAGCAGCAGGAGGTCCGGCCGGACGGCCTCCGGCTCGGACGCCAACTGGGCCGCGAGGGTGTCGAGGGCGTCGGCGCCGTGCGGTCCGCGCTGGTCGGCGGGCGGTGCGGCCTGCCGGCAGGAGCCGAAGGTGACCCGCAGCCCCGGCGCGGGCCGGCCGGGGCCGCCGCCCACCGCGGGCGTGCTGACGGTGCTGGGCGGGAAGGCGCTGTTGGCCGCGGGCCAGACGAGGACCCCGTCGAGCAGGACCTCGTAAGCCGTGGTGGTGCCCGGGGTCAGGCCGGTCACGGGGACCAGCGCGTAGTGGTGGCCCGAGACCTGGAACGTGCGGGTGCTGCCGCCGGCCCCATCGGCGCAGCGCACCTCGGCGGTACACGGGCGGTCCGCCTCCACCCATATGGTGGCGGAGCCCCCCGCGTCCCAGTCCACGTACCGCAGCAACGGCCCAAGGCGCAGTCCGGCCATCCCCATCCCCCTTGTCGGCATCCCCTGTGATCACGGTACGGGGTGGAGGGTGGGCATGGCCTCCCCCTGGCGGGGGAGAAACGGCCGGTTCGGGTGAGGGGTCAGCAGCCGTTCAGGACGTTCGTCAGGGCGGTCTTCTCGGTGGAGTCCATGCGCAGGCCCCAGTACTGCTTCACCTGGACCCACATGCGGGCGTACGTACAGCGGTAGGCGGTCCGCGAGGGCAGCCACTTGCCCGGGTCGAGGTCGCCCTTGGCCTGGTTGACGTTGTCCGTGACCGCTATGAGCTGCGGGCGGGTGAGGTCGTTGGCGAACTGCTGGCGCTTGGTGGTGGTCCAGGAGTTGGCGCCCGACCGCCAGGCCTCGGCGAGCGGAACCATGTGGTCGATGTCGATGTCGGACGCGGCGGTCCAGGTGGCGCCGTCGTACTCGGAGTACCAGCTTCCGCTGACGGCGGCGCAGGAGGAGTCCTGGACGACGTTCACGCCGTCGCGCTTGAGGACGGTCTCGCGGGTGTTGCAACTGCCGGAGACGGTGCTCCAGTGCGGGAACAGGTCGCGGCTGTAACCGCTGGTGGAACCTTCCGCCGCGGGCGTGACCGTGGCCAGGTAGGCGCGGGCGGCCGACGCGCTGATGGGGGTGGGGGGAGCGGCCAGGGCCGCGGGGGCGTTGACGAGCGAGGTGAGCGAGGCGAGGGCGACCGCCGACGCGAGGACTCCTGCGCGGCTGACGTGACGCGCGTAGAAGGAGGGCATGCGGAAGGAGGCGAGGGCCATGAGGGCTCCGTGGGTGCGGGGGGTGGTGGCCGTGCTGCCCCGGCGGGACGCGGCCATGTTGGCGCCGTGGGGTGTCGTCCGGGTGGGCGCCAGATGACAGGGTGCCGACATGCGCACGTCACATCAAGGAGTCCAAGGCCTTTTACTCAAGGGGAAGTTGAGATTCCGTACCCGGGGGCGGGGCAAGGCGGGGCCAAACTCGCATACGGGGCCAGGGGGCGGCGTGCGGGCTCCGGCGGAGGTGCGGTTTCGGCCGGTGCGTGGGACGCGGAGGGGTGTCGTCCGGGTGGGCGCCGGAGGGTGGGGGGCCGGTCTTCCCGCGTGGGTTGGTCGCGGGCGGGTGGGGCTGCGCGTGGGGGCGGCGGGTGGCGGGTTCGGTGGGAAAACTGCTTGCGGGCTACAGGGACTTGGGGGCACCCTCGCCCGCGTGATCACACCTGCGCCCGACAGCCGCTTCGGCTGGTCCAACATGTTCGTCCACCCCGATGACGATGCCCGCTCGGACGGCGGCTTCCAGGGGGAGCGGGCCGTGCTCGTCGGCTATGTGCGCGATCAACGGCTCACCTTGGAGATGAAGTGCGCCGGGCTCGACGCCGAGGGAATGGCCCGTCGCTCGGTGGCGCCGTCGAACCTGTCGCTGCTGGGGCTGGTGCGGCACCTCGCGGGGGTCGAGCAGTACTGGTGCCGGCAGGTCATGGCGGGGGAGGGGATACGCCGTCACTACCGTTCGGCGGACGACCGCGACGGCGAGTTCACCGGTGCGGTCGCCGACCCGGAGGTCGTCGCGCAGGCGTGGGCGACCTGGCGGGCGGAGGTCGCCTTCGCCGAGCGACTGGTCGAGGAGGCGCCTGACCTCGATGTCATCGGACGGGGTGGCGATGAGCCGATGCAACTGCGCGAGGTCCTGGTGCACATGGTCGAGGAGTACGCCCGACACAACGGCCACGCCGATCTCCTGCGGGAGTGCGTGGACGGGCGCGTGGGGCAGTAGCGGCGGGTGATCGCGGGGTCGCCGGGTTGCGGGGCCGCCTGGTCTCCGGGGCGCCGGTCCGGCGGGGGCGCGGGGGCGCGGGGTCGCCAGGTTGTCGGTCCGGCGGGTGGCGGGCGCTGCGGGTCGGCGGCGTGCGGGGGCACCGGCCGGTGGGGGTGGTGCCGGTGCGTGCCGGTGCGTGCCGGTCGGGGTGGTGGGCCGGGCTCGGGTGGTGCCGAGGCGGGCGGTCCTGCTTGGACGCGGGCGCGGCGTGTCGCAGGCCCGGCGGGGCCCTGTTCGGCGGCTCGCTCCGGTCACGGGTGACGCCGGGCCGAGGACCGGCTGTGGCCGGGGCGCGGAGGTGCGGGGTTTGCTGCGCCTCGTAGCCGGGGCTTCGTGACGGGTGGGGGCCGAGGTTGGGCGGCTGGGCGCCGACGCCGTGGCCACCTCGCCCAGCGCCGGGGCCGGGCCTTCGGGTGCGGTTGGCGGGGCATGGCGGACGGGCCGGTTCGCTGTGCGGTGCATCGCAAGGCGGGAGGGCCACGGACCGGGTCGCACTGGACGTACCGTCTTGGTCCCACAGCGCGGCGAGGCGTGGTGCGAGGTGCCGTTCCCAGGTGAACAGCTCCGGCCACGGCTGAGGATCCGATCGGGATCGGATCCTCAGCCGCTGCCCGCGCTGCCCGCGCTGCCCGCGCTGCCCGGCGTCGGAAGATCACACGTCTGAACACCACTGACCATAATCTCTG
>NZ_JBEZKS010000109.1:0-11658 GCF_040651775.1 Streptomyces sp. NPDC048383 | reverse complement strand
CGGTGAGGAAGCGGTCCGCGTCGATGGGGGCGGGGGCGGTGGGGCGGTGGCGCCGGTCGTCACGGCGGCCCGGGAATCAGCGGGCGTTGCGCTCCGGCAGGTCCACCTCGGCCGGCGCGACCGTCACGGCCGAGCGGCCCGGCGCGGACGCGTCGTTCGTGGCGGAGGAGAAGCCGCGCGCGGTGGCCTTGACCGGCTTCTTGCCGCAGAACGCCGCTTCGAGCGTGCCGCCGAGCGCCGTGTTCGCCACGCCGCGGTTCGAGGTGTTGGCCATCGCGGTGAGGCTGCGCTTGCCGTCACGGGTGGCGAAGGCGTAGGTGTAGAAGCCCTGCACGGTGCCGGTGTGCCCGTACACCGAGGTGCCGCAGGACAGGTCGTAGCGGCGCAGACCGAGCCCGTAGAAACGGGTGTTGGTCGCGTCGGTGGGGGTCATCGTCAGCATCGCGTCCAGCGACCGGGACGACAGCAGCTTGCCGGTCACCAGCGCGGACATGAAGGTGCTGAGGTCGGCGGGGTTCGAGATCATCGCGCCGGCCGACTGCGCCCAGGACACGGTCTGTTCCGTCGAGTCGACCAGCGGCGCGCCGGCCTCGTCCGGGGTGAGGTAACCGCGGGTGTGCAACCCCTTGATCTCCGTGCCCGGGTGCACGTACGACGTGTCGCGCAGCTTCAGCGGCTTGATGATCCGGCGCTCGTACTCCTTCGCGACCGGACGTCCCGTGGCCTTCTCGATCAGCATGCCGACGACCACGAAGTTGGCGTTCGAGTACTTGTACGACACGCCGGGCTCGGTGGTGCGCGGCTCGCTCAGCGACAGGGTCACCAGGTCCTGGTAGCTGAACTGCTTGTTCCGCACGGCTTCGAAGCCGGGGACGGTCTCGTTGAACATGGCGTTCGTGTAGTCCGCCAGCCCGCTGCGGTGCGTCAGCAGGTGGCGCACGGTGATCCGGTCGTCCGGCAGCAGCCCGGGGAGGTAGTGGTTGACCGCAGTGTCCAGCTCGATCTTCTTCTCGTCGACCAGTTGGAGCAGCACGACGCTGGAGAAGGTCTTGGTGACGCTGCCGATCCGGAACCGGGCGCGGGTGTCCATCGCCGCGCCGGTGGTCTGGTCGCGCACGCCGACCGTCCTGCTCTGCACGCCGTCGACCCCACCGATGCGGGCCATCGCGCCCGGGGCACCCTCGGCGGTCGTGTTCCGCAGCGCCTGGAGGAGAGCCTCCAGATCGGGCGCGGGCAGCCCGGACTTGGAGGTCTGCGCGGCCTCGGCGGCCGGGGCCTGAGCGGTGGCCGGGGCGGCCTGGGCGGCGGTCGCCGGAGCGACACCGGCCACCACGGCCAGCAGGGCGGCGCCGGCGGCCAGGCGTCGGTTCATGGGCAGGGGCACGTTGGTCCTCGACTCTGTCGATATCTGTGGGAGGTCCCGGGGCCGCCGGACCGCATGCCGGAAGGCTCGGTCGGCGGACGGGCCGATCACGAGCTTACGAAAGATCAACGGCGAGCGGGAACCGCGGCCCCGAGGGACCCGGTGGAGCGAGTCGCGCGATGCCGGCCCTACTTGGGGTTGGTCACCTCCACCCAGGACTCCCACTTCCCGCTGACGGTGTGGTGCACCACGTAGGGGCCGCCGGACACGGCCGTGGCCTTGCTCAGCTCGGAGAGCACGTGCACGTCGAAGGACACGCCGTTGATGTGGTCGATGTCGGCCGCGAGCACCTTGCGCACGTACCCCTCGGGGTCGGCGCGCATCTCCGCCAGCCCCTTCTCGTCCGTGGTGAGTTCGAAGACTTCGAGCTCACGCGTCTCGACGTCGACGATGCGCCGCACGTTCGCCATGGGACAGGTCCTTTCGTGGGTTGCCCCCAGCTTGGGGCGGGCGGACCCCGGGACGGCCCAACCCGGTCGGCCGCCCGGGCGAGGAGCCCTCGTTCGGCTCACATCCGACCGCCGCGCACCCGGTTGCTCGAAGCGACGGCCCGGCAAACCGTTCGACGCCGGCGCGGACCGCTGCCCGGCCTCGGTCCGTGCGCCAACTCACCTCCATCACGATCGCCTTGACCGTCCCTGCCGAGGGCGTGGCGGGCGGTACGTCCGCGGCCGTCCCGGACCGAGAGGCTCCGTACGTAGTGCCGTTCGTCGGCGCACCCGGAGCTCGTCGCGCTGGACGAGCGGCGCACCGAACTCCTCGACCGCGGCCTCGCGGACCGGGGCCACGTCGACCCCGAGGACGTCACCCGGATCGTCCAGTGGCCCGTGGCGTACTGAGCCCCCGGCCGAACTCCCGAGGAACCGGGGCCGACCGGTACCCTGACGCGATGGTGAACGACGAGGACCGGATACTCGCGGACGCGCTGGGCGCGGCGGGTGCCATCGGCGGCGGATCCGGCGGGCGGTTCGGGGCCAGGTTGGCGGCGCGGTACCTGCGCAAGGACGTCCACGAAACCGCGCTGACCCTGGAACTCCCCCTGGACCGGGCGGCGACGCACGTGGGTGTGACGCTGGCCCGCGTGGGCCGCCTCCTGGACACCACCCCCGATCGGGGCGGCCCGGAGGTCGGGTCCGTGCTGCGGGCCCTCGTCGGCGGCGGCTTCGCGGGCATGAACCCGGTGGTGGTCACCGTGACCCTGACCCCCTCCGGCCCCGGCACCACCACGGTGGCCGTCCGCGGCGCGGCGAAGGAAGGCCTGATCAAACAACACGCGGGCCGCAAGACCACCTGTCTGGTCAGCGACCTGCTGGCCGCTCCCGGCACCCCCTGACCCGGGTCCCGGAGCGGCCGGGCGGTGGTCCTCGGACGTGGGCGACCGGGCCCTGCGTGGCCTTGAGGTGCTGCATCGCGGTCAGCTTGTGGACGAAGAGCAGGGCCGGCACGGCGGCCACCACGGTCGTCAGGTCGCTCACCCCGCCGACGGCGGAAACGGCGCGGATCTCCTCGGGCGTCTGCGCCGCGAGGCGGCCCGAGTCGCCGAAGATATGTCATGCTCCTGCCCACCGTCCCGGCCACCGTGCACCGGGTTCGGCACCGGACGGGACCGGGGTCCGCCCGGAAAGCGGAGGGGATCGTCCGCCACCGGGCCGCTGTTACCGTACGGGCATGCGCGCTCCGATCGGCCCCTTCACCCATGCCCGGCCCGCCCCCGACTGCCTCGACGAGCTGACGCTCCCCGTCGCGGAGGCCGTGCGCGGCCTCGCCGGGGACCTGCCCGTCGAGGAGATCGTGTACGTCGACACCGACCCGGCCATCGCCGACACCGCGGCCTTCGTCGCCCACTTCGGGCAGGAGCTGCTCGACACGTCGGCGAACTGCGTCGTCGTCGCGGCCAAGCGGGGCGGTGGGACGACCCTGGCGGCCTGCCTGGTGCTCTCCGGCGCCCGCGTCGACGTCAACGGCACCGTCCGGCGCCACCTGGGCGCCCGCAAGGTGTCCTTCGCCCCCATGGCGACCGCCGTGGAGCTGACCGGCATGGAGTACGGCGGGATCACTCCGCTGGGCCTGCCCGCCGACTGGGCGCTCCTGGTGGATCCTGCGGTCGCCGAACTGCCCCACGTGCTCGTCGGCAGCGGCAGCCGTCGCGGCAAGCTCATCGTCCCGGGACGGTTCTTCGCGCGGCTCCCCGGCGCCGAACCGGTCGCCGGCCTCGCCGTGGGATCGGGTCCCGACGTCCGCTGAGTGTCATCCGGGTGTCATCACCCCGCCGACCGGACGGGGCACCACGGCCGCGCGCTAGGACGTCCGCCAGGTGGGCATGCCCGCCGGGGCTCGGCGGGCCATCACCTGGGCGAGGGCCCGGTGGATCTCCTCGGCCTCCCGCCGGACCTGGCCCGGTACATCGCCCCGCTCCCGTATGAGCTGGTCGTAGATCGGCGCGTCGCTGCTGATGCTGCTCACTTCGGACTTCGCTCCCCTGAAGCCGGCGCCTTCGGCCGGGCGGGCACAAGTGTAGGGGTGCGCCCTCCCGGCGGCGGAACGAAGTCCGCCCCCGGCCGGCCCGGAAGGGTGTCCGACCGGCCGCCCCGCCGCACAACCACCGTGGCGGGAAGGCCTTTCCGTCGAGGCCGAGCGGGTCCGGCGCCACCGGCGGATCGATCCGCCCCGGGTCCCGCCAGGGGCCTAGGGTCGTCCCCATGAACACGCGCAGTCTCGTACGGACCTGGGACATCCTCCCCGACCGCGGCCAGGCGACGGCCTGGGTCCGGCTCACCGAAGGCGGCCTCACGGCCCGGGGGCGGGCCGTGGGCCTGGACCCCGAGCCGTACTGGGTGACGTACGCCCTGGAGACGGCCGACGACTACGTGACCTCGCGCCTGTTCGTCACCGTCGAGACGGAGGACGCCACCCGGGCCCTCGACCTGCGCCACGCCGCCGGTCGCTGGAGCGCCGACGGTTCGCACCGCCCCGACCTCGACGGCGCGCTCGACTGCGACCTGGGCCTGTGCCCGTTGACGAACACGATGCCGGTCCTGCGGCACGGGCTGCACCTCCACCCCGCCAGCCCGGCGCACCGATTCCTGATGGCCTGGGTGTCCGTCCCCGGCCTGGAGGTCTCGGCGAGCCACCAGACGTACACCCCGCTGGAGACGCAGGGGCCCGCCGCGGTCGTCCGCTACGAGTCCGACGGCTTCCGCAGCGACATCACCTTCGACGACAACGGCCTGGTCCTCGACTACCCGCACCTGGCCACGACACTGACCCGCTGACCCGCGGGCTCAGGCACGATCCGGCGGGACCGTCGGAGCGCGCCAAACGCTCCACCATCACCCGGGGTCCCACACGCGGCCGCGCCGCAGCCGGTCTCAGGGCCGCAGGGCGCGGCGCAGGGACATGCCGTGGTAGCGGCGCAGCCGGTACGCCTCCCAGACGGACAGGGCCGTCACCGTGACCGGCGCGCCCAGGACGAAGGCCAGGCGGGCGGCCGGCGGTACCTGGTCGTACGTGCCGTTGATCAGGTCCAGGACCGCCATCTCCCACACGAGCAGCGTGGCCAGGATCGGAGGCACCAACTCGTGGATGTCCGCGGTGCGGAAAACGTGGACGAGCGAGAGCCCGATGCCGTACAGGGAGAATCCGAGCGCCCACACGAACACCACCCCCATGGCGATCTTGCCCGGGAGGCCCACCGCGTCCCGCAGCCCCTGCCCCTCCGGCGCCACCACGATCACGGCGCTGAACATGGCGGTCATCAGCGCCGTTACGGTTCCGAGCGAGCGCAGGGCGCGCCGCAGGTAGAGGCGGCGTACGGGGCCCCGGGCGGCGGCCACGAAGGCGCCGACCACGACCGGGAAGGTGCAGGCCAGCACGAGCACGCTGTCCCAGCTCTGCGCGAAGCGGTCACTCGCGACGGCGCCGACGTCCGCGGCACTGGCGATCGCCGAGTAGGTGAACGTCAACGCGAGCCACGCGGCGGCGCCGAGCAGGGTCCGCCACAGCTGGAGCTTGTGCACCAGGGGATCCGAGATCAGGTCGGGGCGGGAGGGGCGGAAGACGCGCCGGGCGGCGTACACCGGGTTGATGACGAACCGCACCAGTTGTTGGCGCCGCGTCAGGAGCACCGGGGTGGGCGGGACGGGAGCGTACGGGTACCCCGGATACGGGCCTGCGGGCGGGTACGGGTACCCCGGCGGGTACGGGTACCCCTGCGGCGGCCCCGGCGGGTACGGGTACCCCTGCGGCGGCACCGGTGGCGCGGCGGGCGCCGGCGTCCAACCGGGTCGCGGGGGCGGTCCGCCGCCCTGACCCTCCGGAGGACCGTGGTATCCGCCGCCCGTGTACATGCTCATGTTCTCCACCCCTGCCGAGCCGTCCTGTTGAGCAACCGCATGCTACAAGCGGCCCGTACCGCCCAACGGTCCCGAGCGGGCGGAGCGCGGCGTGCGTCGGGGCCGTGACCCGTACGGGGCCCGGGCGCCGGACCGGTCGGGCGAGGAGGTCGGCCGACCGGGGCATCCGGAAAGGGTGGAATGCCGTGACGGGCCGGGATCATGAGCCGTTGTCTCTCCATGGACGATTTCATGGTGAAGATCCCGGCCGACTGGCTCTCCCGGGTGTTCCTCTCGCTGCGCCGCGGAACCTCGGAGGACGCCCAGGCGTCGGCCGCCGAGCTCCAGCCGTTCACCGAGAAGCCCGGGCAACGGGTGCCGGTGCCGCGGAGCACGGTGCTGCGTACCGAGCTGGCGCTCCAGGGGGAGTTGCGGCTCGTGGCGGAGGACGCACGGCGGAAGGAGCTGTCCGAGCAGGCCCGGTACCTGGTCAACACCCGCCTCAACCCGTAGCGGGAGCCCGTCGGAAGCGGAGGCCCGTCGAACGGCGGAGGGGGCCGGCCCCGGTGGCCGGTCCCCTCCGGTCTCCGCCCGGTCTCAGGCCAGGCGGATCATCAGGCGGGAGCGCATCTCTCCCGCCGCTCTGCGGACCTCCTCGGTCCGCCCGTCGTCCTCCAGGGCGCACAGGAGCACCATCAGGGCCCTGGCCTCGTCCCCGCTGATCAGTTTCAGGCGCGGCTCGGTCACACCGTCCAGCAGCACGTCCAGCAATTCGTCCATGTCCCGGACAACGGGGAGCGGCCCCCGCACGTCACACCGGAGGGCTCCGCGGCGCTGCGGCTAACGCGCCCGGGTGCGCAGGGAGACCGCCAGCCGTGCGGGGTTGCCCGGGGCGCTGACCAGGGGGCGGGCGAGGCGGGCCGTCTCCACGCAGACGAACTGCCGGTAGCCGTCGTCGGTGAGGTCCGTCATCGTGTGCGAGAGCTCGGGGCCGGGATTCCAGACCACGACGTCGCTCTGGTGTCGGTGGCGCACCTCGATCGTGCGGCGCAGTCCCTCGTCATGGACCAGAGAGAGGGCGACGGGCTCGGTGTAGACCCGTTCGACGCGGCCGACGGGCCGCAGTTCCCGTTCCGCCGTGCCCCGCTCGTGGCGGAGGTTGTCGGTGTACCGCTCGCCCAGGTCGGTGAGTCCCACCGCGTCGATGTCACCGATCCGGAGGTAGGTGTGCAGCGCGGCGGTGGTTTCGTAGTCGCCGTGCGCCTCCAGTTCGACGTCACAGGTCGCGCCGAGCACGATCCGGGCGACCAGCGCGAACGCGTGCGGCCACACGGCGCGGGTCTCTTCGGAATCGCCGAGGGTGAGGGTCAGCCGCACGCCCTCGGCGGACTCCTCGTACGCGTCGAGCTCCCACCGGGCGGTCCGCGCGAACCCGTGGGAGGGGCTGCCGGCCGGTCCGAACCACGGCCAGCAGAGCGGAACCCCGCCCCGCACGGCCTTCCCCTCGGTCCACTCCGTCCTCTCGCTGAGCCACAGACCCGGCTCACCGCCGGCGGGCTGCCAGCCGACGACCTGCGCACCCTGGAGGGTGACGGCGCCCCGCACCTCGGGGTGGTCGACGACGACCAGGGGGAGCTCTCCGATCCGGCGCAGGCTGACGGAGGGCGTCAGCCGTTCGGCGACGGGGAGGGCGAGGAGGTTCTCGTTCATACGGTGACTCTTCAGAACGGACGCCCGCCCCGTCAAACCGGCACCCCGGGCGGGCGGTCCTGGCACGCGGGGCCAGGACCGCCCACCGGATTCACGAGACGCCGCGCGGGCGCCTCAAGGCGTCCAGGACCGCCCGCGGATCGCACCCGAGGGACCTGATCTCCGCGTACGTGCCTTCGGCTTCCTCCCCCCGGCCCATCAGGGCCAACTGCTCCCCGTACCCGGCGAGCGCCGCCGCGATCAGTTCCTCCCACCCCTGTTCCAGCGCTCCCATCCGGCGGGCGGCGGACAGGGCCTCGGTCCGCAGGGCGAGGGCTATGTCGGGCCGGTCCCAGAACTCCTGGGCGCTGTACGCGTACAGCGCCTCCACCAGCCGGGGCAGGTACGCGAGCGGACTCACCTGGACGAGTACGCGGTAGGCGGCGACCTGTCGGCGTACCGGCAGGGTCCCCGATGCGAGGAGGGACACCCGGGCCCGGAGGACTGCGTCGTGATTGATGTGCGCCGTGTGATCCATGAAGGTGATTCTGAAAGCCGCACAGGTACCCAAACAAGGGCAATCGCCTGTGCCGTTCGTCCTACGAAAATGCCGCCTGACCTGTCATGATGGAAACGTCTTCACCCCTGTGCCCCCTCGACGGCCCGTCAGGACCCCTCGTGCGGAGGCCGAACCGCGATGTGACGAGATGCCATTGGGGGCGTTCGGGTGGAAAGGAACCCCCTGTGCAACCGCGCGCGGAGAGTGATGAGTCCTGACGTTCAGTGACGATCTCGGGAGGTTCGATGACCACCACACCGACGTACGCACTCTCGTCCCGAACGCCGAAGTGGGCGCTCGATCCCTACCGTTTCCCCGGCCTGCAGGACCTGGACGCGGACGATGACACCGACCGCCCCGACGAACGGCCGGTCCCACCCCACGCCGACGAGCCGCCGAAGTACGCACGCTGAGACGAGCCCGGGTGTACCGGCAAGCCCCATGAACGACCGACCGCCCGCCCGTGCGGCCGTGGGAACGGCGAGCACGGTGCGGGCGGTGTGGGTGGCGCGGTGTGAGTCGTGCGGTGTGGCGGGCGGCGGGCGCCGACCGGTCAGGCCCCGGACGGTGCCGTCGCGTCGGCGCTCTTCTCCGCCTTCGGCACCTCGGGCGCCGGACGGTCCGTACCGGGCCGGGGAGCGGTGTACATCACCGAACCCTGCTTGTTGTCCTTCTCGATGAGCCCCTTCTTGGCGAGGCCCTCCAGGGTGTTGCGCACCACCTGCGTGGAGGTGGACCGGCTGGGGTGGGCGGCCGTCAGCTCGGTGGACACCTCACTGACCATCCGGGGCTCCGCCGCACCGGTCAGCAGGGCCAGGACGAGCTCGCGCAGCGGAGGCTCGGCGACCTTGACGGCCTTCGGGGCCGCCTGCTTCTCCGTGGCCGGGGCGGCCTTCTCCGCCTTGACGGGGGCCGCCTTCGAGGCCTTGACCGGGGCGGCCTTCGAGGTGGTGGCCGGGGCGCTCTTCACGGCGCTCGCGGGCGCCGCCGCCTCCGGGGCGGTCTTCGCCGGGGTCGCCTTCGCGGGGGCCGCCGCGGCCTCCGTCGTCTTCGCCGGGGCGGCCGCGACCGCCGCGGTCTTCGGCGCCGTTGCCGGCGCCGGCTTGACCTTCGTCGCCGGGGCGGTCCTGGTCTTCGTCGCGGTGGCGCCGCCGGAGGGCTTCTTGGCCGGGGCCGCCTTCTTGGCGCGGGGCGCGGTGGCCGACGCCTTCTTCGCCTGCCGGGGCTTGGGGACGGCCCGGGTGGCCGGCGCCTCCTCGGTGGCGGGGAGCGGGACCGCGGTCACGGCCGCCGAGGACCCTCCCGCGAGGAACCCCGCCGGAGGAACCGCGCCCTGCGCGCCGCAGAGCCAGTCCTCGTCCGCCTTCAGTTGCTTCAACCGCGCTTCGAGCTCGGTGATCCGCGAGGAGAGGTCCTCCTGCTCCTTGCGGTTGGTCTCCAGATCGGCGGCGAAACGCTCCGCGTACAGGCTTTGGATGGGCGTGGTGTCCAGCTCGTCTGCCATGTCGGCTCGCTCTCCTGTGAGACCTGGTGTGTTGCTGCCGGATGGTACTCACCTGCGAGCGGCTGTAGTTGCCTCACGGCGAGATCCGCCCCGATCGGGGTCCAGGAAAGCGACATCCCGGCAATGAGCAGCGCTGAAACGCTCCTTCCGCACCGGCCGGAACGCGCGCGAAGGCCATGGGAGAGATGGTGCTCCCATGGCCTTCGTCCTGTCGCGCACGCCGCGGGGGGTTTGCGGGGCATGCACCTGGCGCGACATGAAGAGAAACGATCCGCCAGGGTCGAGGTCACGGGGGAGCGGCAACCGGTTTCCGGCAGGGCGTGCGTCGGGTGGGGCCCGGGCCCACCGGCCACGGCGCGACGTACCGGTATCGCGGGGTCCGGTGGCACTCACCTCGGCGCGTGGCTGAGACGTTCGACCACACCCCGCGGCCACACCTCTGCCCGGTATCTCCGGAGCACCCGCACACCGACCTGATCAGGCGAGCCGCGTGCCGCACCGGTGACAACTCCCGTGCCTCCGCACACCGCTGCGGGCCCGCCCCTTCGGTTCGCTGCGCTCCACCCGGTCGGGCAGGATGGGGCGGGTGGACACGACGGAGTCGCACGAGACGACGGAACGGGCGGGGTCGACGGAACGGGCCGGGTCGACGGAACGGGTCGACCTGTCGGAACGAGCCGACCTCACGGAGCGGGCCCGGGCGCTGGCCGCTCGGGGCGGGCGGCGGATCCTCGGGATCGCGGGGCCGCCCGGCGCCGGCAAATCGACCTTGGCCGGGCGGTTGGCCGCGGACCTCGGGCCCGCCCTCGCGGTGGTCGTGCCGATGGACGGATTCCACCTCGCCGCCGCCGAACTGGCCCGGTTGGGCCGGGCCGACCGCAAGGGGGCGCCGGACACCTTCGACGCGGCCGGCTACGCCGCCCTGTTGCGCCGCCTGCGCGACCCCGACGGCAGCACGGTGTACGCGCCGACCTTCGACCGTACGATCGAGGAACCCGTCGCCGGGAGCATCCCCGTGGCGCCGGGCGTGCCGTTGGTGATCACCGAAGGGAACTACCTGTTGCACGACGCGGGGGAGTGGGCGCGGGTGCGGCCCCTCCTCGACGAGGCGTGGTACCTCGCGCCCGACGACGCCCTGCGCGTCGCCCGCCTGGTCGACCGGCACGTGCGCCACGGCAAGGACCCCGCTCACGCCCGGGCCTGGGTCGACCGCTCGGACGAGGCCAACGCGCGGCTCGTCGCTCGCGGCCGCGAGCGCGCCGACCTGGTCCTCGACATCGGCTGAGCCCGGTGCGCCCGTGGATGCGATCATGAACGTGATCCCCTCGGACGACGAAGGAACGGGACGGCCGCCACCGTGAACGACAACACCGAAGCCGGTGAGGACGACAGGGCGTCCTCCTTGCCCGGCAGCGCCCCGCGGGTCGCGCCGAGGGTCGCCCTGGCCACCGACGCCTCGGGCATCGCGCACGACACCGAACTGCCGCTGTTGGTCGCGGCCCTGCGCGCACGGGGCATCGACGCGACGGCCGCACGCTGGGACGACGCCGGCTTCGACTGGGCCGCCCAGGCCGCCGTGATCATCCGTTCCACCTGGCAGTACACGGGCCGGCTGGCGGAGTTCCTTGCCTGGGCCGACCGGGTCGACGCGGTGACCGCGCTGCACAGCCCCGCCCGCGTGGTGCGCTGGAACAGCGACAAGCGCTACCTCGCGCAACTGGCGGCCCTCTCGGTGCCGACCGTGCCGACCCGCTTCATCGCACCCGGCGAGGACGTCGTCCTGCCGGAGCGCGGGGACATCGTCGTCAAACCCTCGGTGTCCGCGGGCGCCCGCAACAGCGCCCGCTACACCCCGACGCAACGCGCCGCAGCCGCGGCCCACGTACGCATGCTCCAGGCGGACGGCGAGACGGCGATGGTCCAGCCGTACATGGACCGCGTCGCCGACGGCGAACGGGCCCTGGTGTTCCTGGGCGGTCGGTTCAGCCACGCCCTGCGCAAGGGACCGGTGCTCACGGACACCGGCCGCATCGACAACGAGCGCGCGCCCCACCCCGACCTGACCCCGCACGTGCCCGACGAGGCCGAACGGGACCTCGCCGCGGCGGCGCTGGCCGCCGCGGCGGGGGCCGCGGGCGACGGGGCCTACTTG
>NZ_JBEZKS010000108.1:0-11813 GCF_040651775.1 Streptomyces sp. NPDC048383 | reverse complement strand
GGCTGACCGCCGGAGGGCGACTTCGGTGCGGGCGAGCGGGGCGCCGCACGCGGAGCCCCGGTCGTCGTACGTACCGGGCTGCAGCCGGCGGACCCCGGAGCCCGGGGGCGACGCCGGGGCGTCGCCGCCGGGGGCCTGCCGGTTCCCCCGGGCCCACGTCGATGGGGGCCGAGGAGCGACCGGGTGCCGTGCGGAGCCGGGCGGCAGCCCGCGGTACGAACCGGACCCGGTCGCGAGGCCGGGGGGGAAGGGCCCCGCGACCCAGGTCCGCTGCGAGAGGTTCCTCGTTCCGTGGAACGTCTCGTGTCCTCCCGTGTATCCACCCCGTCCGATCCCAAACGTTCGCCGGTCCGGCGGATTTGGGGGCAGTTGCCCACCACATCCCGGGCCCTTTCGATCGAGCCCCGTCCCCCCGGGACGTTCACCGCCGCCCGGTGGCGAGCGCCGCAGCTCAGCGCCCGCCCGGCGGATCCGCGGTGCGGTGGGCCGCCGGGGCCCGGAGTTAACAGGACTGAGCTTCGGAGCCCGCGCGGGGTGTGGTGGACTTGTACCCGGCACGCCGGAGGATCGCGGCGCGGCCCAAGGGCGGACTGAGATGGGGCTGGGATGAGCAAGCCGGCGGAAACACGCGCGGGTGCTGGGGCGACGGGGGCGGTGGGGGAGCCGGAACTGCGTCAGCTCCTCGCCGGGCTGACGGCGGTGCGCGACGGTGATTTCGGTACCCGGCTGCCGGACGAGGCCGATGGCCTCCTCGGGGAGATCGCGACGGTCTTCAACGGGATGGTCGACCAGTTGTCCCTGTTCACCTCGGAGGTGACGCGCGTCGCCCGGGAGGTCGGCACGGAGGGGACCCTGGGCGGACAGGCCGTCGTCCCCGGGGTGTCGGGTACCTGGGCCGACCTGACGGACTCCGTCAACGCGATGGCCGGCAACCTGACCACCCAGGTGCGCGACATCGCCCAGGTGGCCACGGCGGTGGCGCGCGGTGACCTGTCCCAGAAGATCGACGTCGCGGCCCGGGGCGAGATCCTGGAGCTGAAGGACACCGTCAACACGATGGTCGACCAGCTGTCCTCCTTCGCCGACGAGGTCACCCGCGTCGCCCGCGAGGTCGGCAGCGAAGGCCGCCTCGGCGGCCAGGCCGAGGTCCCCGGCGTCGCCGGCGTGTGGCGCGACCTCACCGACTCCGTGAACTTCATGGCCGGCAACCTCACCGATCAGGTCCGCAACATCGCCCAGGTGACCACGGCGGTCGCCCAGGGCGACCTGTCCCAGAAGATCGCCGTCGACGCGCGCGGCGAGATCCTGGAGCTCAAGAACACCATCAACACGATGGTCGACCAGCTCTCCGCCTTCGCGGGAGAGGTCACCCGCATGGCGCGCGAGGTCGGCACCGAGGGCATCCTCGGCGGTCAGGCCGACGTGAAGGGAGTCTCGGGCACCTGGCGGGACCTGACCGACTCCGTGAACTTCATGGCCGGGAACCTGACCTCGCAGGTGCGCTCCATCGCCCAGGTCGCCACTGCCGTGGCGCAGGGCGACCTGTCGCAGAAGGTCCGGGTGAACGCGCGCGGCGAGATCCTGGAACTGAAGACCACCATCAACACGATGGTCGACCAGCTGTCGGCGTTCGCCGACGAGGTCACCCGCGTCGCCCGCGAGGTCGGCACGGACGGCCGGCTCGGCGGTCAGGCCGACGTCAAGGGCGTCTCGGGCACCTGGCGGGACCTGACCGACTCCGTGAACTTCATGGCCGACAACCTGACGGCGCAGGTCCGCTCGATCGCGGAGGTCACCACCGCCGTCGCCCAGGGCGACCTGTCGCAGAAGATCCGCGTCGACGCGCGCGGCGAGATCCTGGAGCTGAAGGAAACCATCAACACGATGGTCGACCAGCTGTCGGCGTTCGCCGACGAGGTCACCCGCGTCGCCCGCGAGGTCGGCACCGAGGGCAACCTGGGCGGCCAGGCCACCGTCCGGGGCGTCTCGGGAACCTGGAAGGACCTCACCGACAACGTCAACGTCATGGCCTCCAACCTGACGGGCCAGGTGCGCTCCATCGCCCAGGTCGCCACCGCCGTCGCGCGCGGCGACCTCTCGCAGAAGATCACCGTCGAGGCCAAGGGTGAGGTCGCCGCACTGGCCGGGGTGATCAACACGATGGTCGACACGCTGTCGGCGTTCGCCGACGAGGTGACGCGCGTCGCCCGCGAGGTCGGCACCGAGGGCCGGCTCGGCGGACAGGCCCGCGTCCCCAACGTGGCCGGCACCTGGAAGGACCTCACCGACAACGTCAACTCGATGGCGAACAACCTCACCGGCCAGGTCCGCAACATCGCGCTCGTGACCACCGCCGTCGCCAACGGAGACCTGTCCAAGAAGATCGACGTGGACGCCCGCGGCGAGATCCTGGAACTGAAGACCACCATCAACACGATGGTCGACCAGCTGTCCTCCTTCGCCGCCGAGGTCACCCGCGTCGCCCGCGAGGTCGGCAGCGAGGGCCGGCTCGGCGGTCAGGCCGAGGTCGAGGGCGTCTCGGGAACGTGGAAGCGGCTCACCGAGAACGTCAACGAACTCGCCGGCAACCTCACCCAGCAGGTCCGCGCCATCGCCGAGGTCGCCAGCGCCGTCGCGGAGGGCGACCTCACCCGGTCCATCACCGTCGACGCCTCCGGCGAGGTCGCCGAACTCAAGGACAACATCAACTCGATGGTCGGCTCGCTGCGCGAGACCACCCGGGCCAACCAGGAACAGGACTGGCTCAAGTCCAACCTGGCGCAGATCTCCGGCCTGATGCAGGGACACCGGGACCTGGCCGTCGTCGCCGAGCTCGTCATGGACGAGCTCACCCCCCTCGTCGACGCCAGCTACGGCGCCTTCTACCTGGGCGAAGAGGCCGACGGACAGGCGTGGCTCACCCTGATCGGCTCCTACGGCCGGCCCGAGGACAGTCGCCTGCGGGTCAAGCACGGCGAAACGCTGGTGGGTCAGGCCGCGCGCAGCCGCCGCATCCTCGCCACCGACAACGTGCCGCCCGGCTACCTGATCTCCTCCGGACTGGGTGCCGCCGCGCCCGCCAACCTCATCGTCCTGCCCATCCTCGTCGAGGACCAGGTGCTCGGCGTCATCGAGCTGGCCTCCTTCAGCCCGTTCACCCCCGTGCACCGCGACTTCCTCGGCCGCCTGATGGAGACCGTCGGCGTCAACGTCAGCACCATCGTCGCCAACGCCCGCACCGACGAACTCCTCGGCGAGTCCCAGCGCCTCACCGGCGAACTCCAGGCCCGCTCCGAGCAGCTCCAGGTCCAGCAGGACGAACTGCAACGCTCCAACGCCGAACTGGAGGAGAAGGCCGCCCTCCTCGCCACCCAGAACCGCGACATCGAGACGAAGAACCTGGAGATCGAACAGGCCCGTCAGGAACTGGAGGACCGGGCCCAGCAGCTGTCCCTGGCCTCCAAGTACAAGTCCGAGTTCCTGGCCAACATGAGCCACGAGCTGCGCACCCCGCTGAACAGCCTGCTGATCCTCGCCCAGCTCCTCTCGCAGAACCCGAGCCGCAACCTCACCCCCAAGCAGGTCGAGTACGCGGGCATCATCCACTCCGCCGGCTCCGACCTCCTCCAGCTCATCAACGACATCCTCGACCTGTCCAAGGTCGAGGCCGGGAAGATGGACATCAACCCCGAGCGGGTCTCCCTGAAGAAGCTGCTCGACTACGTCGAAGCCTCGTTCAGGCCCCTGACCAGCCAAAAGGGTCTCGACTTCGATATCACCACCGCGACGGGCGTACCGGTGGACCTCCTCACCGACGACGCGCGCCTGCAACAGATCCTGCGCAACCTGCTCTCCAACGCCGTGAAGTTCACCGAACGCGGCCAGGTCCAGGTACGGATCGAACCCGCGTCCCCCGCCGAGATCCCGGCCGAGCTCGCCCAGTCCGGATCCGTGGTGGCCTTCCGGGTCATCGACACCGGCATCGGCATCGCCGAACAGCAGCTGGAAGTCATCTTCGCCGCGTTCCAGCAGGCGGACGGCACCACCAGCCGCAAGTACGGCGGCACCGGCCTCGGCCTGTCCATCACCCGGGAGATCGCCCGCCTCCTCGGCGGCGCGGTGACCGCGCACAGCATCCCGGGCGAAGGCTCCACCTTCACCCTGTACCTCCCCGTCTCGCGCCCCGACCTCGTCGATCGCGAGAGCGCCGCCCCGGCCCTGGAGACGTCCGAAGGCGACCCCGGCGAACCGTCCGGCGACGGCGCCCCGACCGAGGACGCCCGCCACCCCCGCCGCCTGCTGGTGATCGAACAGCGCAGCAACGGCCTCCTGAGCCTCGTCGCCGAGAGCGCCGCCGCCGACCTGACCGCCGGCCGGGCGACCGCGGTCCCCGCCGACCAACCCGTCGTCGTCACCGCCGTCACCGCGGCCGACGCGGCCGGCGTCCTCGCCCAGTCGCCGTTCCACTGCGTGGTCCTCGAACTCGACCCCGACGGCGAAGCCGTGCGCTTCCTCCAGGACCTCGCCGGGGACACGGCCCTCGCCTCCATGCCGGTCCTCGCCCACGACAACCGGCGCATGACGCGCGCGCAGCAGGAGGAGATCACGCTGCGCGCCACCACCCAACCGCTCGAAGTGCTCTCCAGCCTCGACGAACTGCGCGAACGCATCGCCCTGCACCTGTCCGCGGAACGCCCCGGGGACGTCCTGCCCCTCGTGCGCCCCGACACCGACCTTCCCGCGCCCGAGCAGCCCGTCGTGGACACGGGCCTGGCCGGACGCTCCGTCCTCGTCGTCGACGACGACCCCCGCAACCTGTACGCGATCAGCGGGATCCTGGAACTGCACGGCCTCCAGGTCCTCCACGCCGAGAACGGCCGCAAGGGCATCGACACGCTGACCAGCACCCCGGGGATCGACCTGATCCTGATGGACGTGATGATGCCGGAACTGGACGGCTACGCGGCGACCACCGAGATCAGGCGCATGCCCCAGTACGCCGATCTGCCCATCATCTCCGTCACCGCCAAGGCCATGCCCGGCGACCGGGAGAAGAGCCTCGCCTCCGGGGCCAGCGACTACGTCACCAAGCCCGTCGACGCCAACGACCTCATCCTGCGCCTGCGCCGGTGGTTGCCCTCGCAAGGAACCCCGGACGCCCCCCGGGCCTGACCCCCTTCCACCCCGGCCCAGCCCACGGAGAAACCCGACGCACGGTGAACACCACCCCCGGCGAACCCCTCGCCCCCCAGCCGCACCACCCCGACCGGACCGCCACGGACACCGCCGCCCAGGCGGTGCCCGCCGCCCGCACACCCCGGTCACTGCCCGACGACGTACCACCGGCCCTTGCGTCCGGAGCCGAACCGCACGGGACGGGACGCCTCGCCGCCACCGTGGAGCGGCTGCGCCAGGAAGCGCTGGACGCCCAATCGGCGGCCGAGGGCCGAGCCCTGGTCGAGATGGCCAAGGGCATCCTCGTCGGACGCCTGGGATGCGGCCCCACCGAAGCCGCCCGGCAGCTGACCACGCTGGCCGAACAGTCCGGCACCACCGCCCTCGCGCTGGCCGTCGACATCATCAACCAGTCGGCACGCGACCGCGTCAGCGACATCGCACAGCACTTCCTCGACACCGCCGTCGGTCCCCCCGCACCCGACACCACGGCGCCGGCCGTACGGCTGCGCACGGCCGAGAGCAGCGTGCTCGCCGCCGGCGACTCGCAAGCCGTCGCCACCGCCCTGCTGGAGAACGCGCTGCGCCCCCTGGGCGCCCACGGCGTCGCGATCTGGATCGCCGCGGCCGACTCCTCCTTGACCCTGGTCGGCCAGGCCGGCTTCACCCAGGAGGACGCCAACCGCTGGCGCTACGTACCGCCCGAGGTCGCCACCTGCGCCCGCCTCGCGCTGACCAACCGCGACCTCACGGTCGTCACCAGCCTCTCCGAGGCCGGCATCCCCACCATCGGTCGCCGGCCGCACCCCGACGGCGGACGCGTCATGGTCCCCTCCGGCACCGGCGGACGCATCCACGGCGTCCTGGAGATCGCCTGGCCCCAGGCGCTGCCCCCACAGCCGCCGCAGGTCCTGCGCCAGCTGGAGGCCCTGGCCGAGCTGTGCGCCCACACCCTGGAAGAACAGTCGCCCCACCCGGCCGGCACCGCCGACGCCCCCCACCCGGGAGCCGTCGCGGAACTCACCGACCTCACCGACCACCTCCACGACCCCGCCCTCGTCCTCACCCCCGCCCTCGACGACGACGGCCGCCTCGCCGACTTCCGCATCCACCACACCAACAGCCGCTTCGTCGACCCCGCCGGACGGCCCCGCTCCCTCGTCACCGGAGCCCCCTTCCTGGAGGCGTACCCGGCGGCCGGCGAGAACGGCGGCCTCTTCGACAAGCTGGAGCGGACCTACGCGACCGGGGAAGCCTGCCAGGTCCTCAGCACGGCCCTGACCGCGTTCGTCGGCGACGTCCCCCTGACGACCGTCGCCGACGTGGGCATCAGCCGGCACGGCGCGGCGCTCCTGCTCATCTGGAAGATCGAGGACGAGACCGCGCGCCTGGCCAGCCTGCTGCAGCACGCCCAACGGCTCGGCAGGGTGGGCGGCTTCGAGCAGAACATGACCACCGGCAAGACCACCTGGAACGGCCAGCTCTTCACCCTCTTCGGCCTTCCACTCACCGCCTCGCCCGTACCCCTCGAAGAACTCGCCGGCCACGCACACCCGCACGACGTCAACTCCATCGGCCGGTTCCTGCGCACCCTCCTGCACCGCCAACGCGAGTCGTCCGTCGACTTCCGTCTCCTGCGCCCGGACGGCATCACCCGCCACATCCGCATGGTGGCCGAGCCCGTGCTGAACGACCGCGGCCGGCTCCACGCGATCCGGGGCGCCTGCCAGGACGTCTCCTCCCAGCACTGGACCGAGGTCGCCCTCGCCGCGACGCGCGACCAACTCGCCGACAGCGAAGCCGAATCCGCCGACCGCAACCGACTCGCCCTCCAGCTCCAGCACGCCATCATGCCGCCGGCCCCCGCCCCCCTGGAGGTGCCCGGACTGCGCATCGCCGTCCGCTACCGACCCGCGGAGACCGAGGCGTACGTCGGCGGCGACTGGTACGACTCCGTCGTGCTGCCCGACAACAAGGTGCTCCTCAGCGTCGGCGACGTCGCCGGCCACGGCGTCCGGGCCGCCACCGGCATGGTCGTCCTGCGCAACGCCCTACGGGGCCTCGCCGTCACCGGAGCCGGCCCCGCGCAACTGCTGACCTGGCTCAACAGCGTCGCCTTCCACCTCACCAGCCACCTCACCGCCACCGCCGTCTGCGGCATCTTCGACCCCGAGACCCGCACCCTGCGCTGGGCCCGCGCGGGCCACCTGCCGCCCGTCCTGGTCCGCGGCAACCGGGCCGAGGCCTTCCCCCTCACCGGCGGCATGCTCCTCGGAGCACTGCCCGAGCCGACCTTCGTCGAGGAAGAGGTGCAACTCCAGGCGGACGACGTCCTGCTCATGTACACCGACGGGCTCGTCGAGCGCCGCGACATCGCCGTCACGGACTCCCTGTCGCAACTGCTCACCGTCGCGTCGCGCAGCGCGGACTCCTTGGAGAAGCGGCTCGACAACATGCTGACCCACACCGCGTCCGACACCGACGACGACACCTGCCTCATCGGAATCGAGGTGCACTGACCGGCCACCGCGCCGGACGGCGTGCCGGGCGGTGGCAGGGACCGCAATGGTCCGAGCCTCGGTGGCCGGGACCTCAGCCGCCGGGGAGGAAGAGGCAGAACGGGTGGCCGTGCGGATCGCGCAGGACGCGTACGTCGTCCTGTGGCTGATGCGCCTCCAACGTCGCGCCCAGCGCGAGGGCGCGCCCGGTCTCCGCCTCCAGGTCGTCGACCTGGACGTCCAGGTGCGCCTGCATCTGCTGGGTGCCGGGCCGCGGCGGCCACACCGGGGGAGTGTGGTCGCCCTCCAGCTGGAAACTGAGGCCGGGGCGCTCCCGTTCCGGGGAGCGCAGCCGAACCCAGTGCGGCTCCCGTTCGACTTCCTCCCAGCCCAGCAGGGCGCGGTAGAAGTCGGCCAGGGCGGGCGGATCGGGGGTGCCGATGACGAAGGCACCGAGCATCGTCGTCATGCCCCGACCCTGCCCCCGGAGCCGTCCCCTACGCACCCCCGGGACCGGCTGCATGACGTGCGCACCCCGGTACAGGTCGCTTCCGCCGCCGCGTTGCGGGCCGGGGGGCGGCGCCGAAGGCGGCCCGGCTTCCCCGTGGCGGCGAGGACGCGCTGACCCGCAGCTCCCCGAGGCCCCGGACATCCTTGCGCCACCGTGCGATCCGGGCCCGCTGGAACCGTGCCCAGAACGCGGGAAGGGACGGGTCGGGCGTCCACGGAGCTGGAGCGGTGATGGACCAACGTTCGGGGTCGCGAAACATCGCAGAGTGATCCGTGGCGAAGCGGTCCCGGCCGACATCGGACCGGCGGGACACCCGGCGCCCGGATGTCCCGCACGTCCCGTACCTTCCGCATGCCCCACCGGGTCCGTCAGCCGGTGGACTTGGTCCCTTCGAAGGAGTACGGCAGGTTCGACTCTGCGGCGACGGAGACCTCGCCCGAGGCGCCCGCCGGAACCTTCAGGACGGTCAGGCCCATGATCCGCTGGGTGTACGAGGCCCACGGGATGCCCGTCGTACCGGCCCAGCCGCTGCTGCTGAAGGTCGTCGCACGTCCCGGACCGAGTTCCGTGTACACCTTGCTGACGGCGGTGCAGGCGACCAGCGCCCCACCGTCCGTGGTGCGCCAGACGGGACCGTGCGGGGCGCGGGCGATGTCGACGGCCACATCGAGCTTGCCGCCCTTGCCGAGGTCCTTGCGCATGGCCTTCAGGCCCGCGGCGGAGTCCGTCTTCACGTCGGTGACGTCCTGACTCCACTTGACGCCGCCGGTACCGGTGTCGGTGTGCAGGTAGTCGCCGTACTGTCCGCAGACGTTCGCCGGGTCGGCGGCGAGTCCCGCGACGTCTCCGCCGGTGACCGCCCGGCCGTCGGGTCCGACGGCGACCCCGGGCAGGGCCGTCGCCTTCGGTGCGCGGGCGATGAAGGCCGCGAGCCAGGGCGCACCCGTACGCTGCTGGTGGAAGAGCGACCAGCGCAGCACGGTCTCGCCCTTGGCCTTGCCGACCGTGCGACCCTCCACCTCGTGGGCGCCGAGGATCCAGCGGTCGCTGCCGTCGTCCTTGCCGGTGCTCCAGATGTGCACGGCGGGGTCCGTCTTCTGCGGGGGTCCGCTCGGGCTCGACGGCCGCTCGGTGCCGTACTTCTTGCCGGTCTCCACGACGGCGAGCTGCTGTTCCAGCAGCGGGCCCTCGGTGACGCCCTTCCAGTACTCGGCGTCGAAGTTGTCGGCCTCGACCTTCGCGCTGAGGTCCTTGACGACGCCGCGCGCCTCCTCCTCGGAGAGCGGGGGCGCCTTGACCGGGGCCGGCGGACCGCTCGTCGCGGGGACGGCCGGCGTCGCCGAAGCCTTGGCGTCCGCCTTCGAAGTCTGCGCGCCACAGCCGGCCGTGGCGGCCACTGCGAGCAGGACGGCCACAGCCGCGGGTACGGAGCGTCTCATCATCAAATCCTCGGGAAACGGTGCACGGGAACCTGATGATGCCTTACGCCCCGGCGGCCCTCCCGAGGCCCCTGCCCCGTACCTGACAGGGCAGGGCGAACGACGCCCCGCCCGGTCGGCGTCGCCACCACCGCGCGGCGCGCGCCGCGTTGCCCGTCAGGAGGCGGGCGGGGTCCAGTCGGCGGGCAGGCCGGGCTGGGCGAGGACGGTGGCCAGGCGTAGTGGTCCTCGTCGGAGGTGATGCGGCACCGGGTCTCGTCGCGGTCGAGAAGGGTGGTCATCGGCACGGCGAACGGCCTGGGCGCGCCCTTGAGCTGACCCGAGTAGACGGGTTCGACGGTGATCCGCGCACCGTCACGGTGGGCGGTGCGCACGGTGACGTGGACGTCGGCGATGGGGCGGTCGGCGCGGGCCTTCCACCCGGAGATCTCCTTGCGTCCCTTGTCCGAGCCGTTCGTGGGCACGTGCGGCGACATGGCAGCCACGCCGCCCCTTCGGCGGAACACTCGGCCGTCACCCCGGTCCGTCCCTCGCCGCGCCCCCGGGCGTAACTGTCCCGTTTGTGGCAGTTTCTGCCAAGCTGGGCGTGCTGTCCGCCCCGTGGGCGGTACCCCTCTGAAAGGAACCCGACTGTGACGGCTGAGCTCTCCGACGACCTGAAGCAGATCATCGACGACACCCCGGTCTTCGCCTCCATCGCCACGATCCAGCCCGACGGCAGCCCGCAGGTGTCCGTCACCTGGCTGGCCCGCGACGGCGAGGACCTGCTGATCTCCACCACCATCGGGCGCCGCAAGGAGAAGAACCTGCGCCGCGACCCGCGGGTGACCGTACTCATCAACCCCCACAACGCCCCCTACACCTACGCCGAGATCCGCGGTACGGCGCGGCTCACCACCGAAGGCGGGCAGGAGCTGATCAACGCGCTCTCCCGCAAGTACACCGGCAAGGACTACGCCGACTTCAACCCCACCTCCGCCGAGGACAGCGAACGCGTCGTCGTCCGCGTCACGCCCCGCAAGGTCGTCGGATCCCTCTGAGCGGGCCGGGAGGGGCCGAGGGGGCGACCGACGTACTGGCCGGCGCCGCGGCCCGGCCCACGAGCCGCTCCCCGGCGGCCTCCCGTGCGACGGGTGCCGGCCGCGCCCCCAGGGCCGAACACCGGCTGCCCGTACGCGCTCCGCTTGTCGTTCGACGGCTGTCCGGCCGTCAATCCCACGCGTTGAAGAGCAGTCCGCCCAACGTGCTGATCCCGTAGAGGCGGACCTGGCGCCACTCGCCCCGGGTCAACACCGAAGTGTCCACGTCGGCGAGAGGCGTGAGGAGCCGCTCCCCGCTCAGCACCGCGAAGCCCGTGTCGGTGAAGGCGTGGGCCCACGGTGGGGCGGAGCGGAACTCCCGGTGGTACCAGTCCCGGCGCTCCCGCGCGAAGGCGATCCAGGGGTGATGGGCGTGACACAGGATCACGCTCTCGCCGGTGCGATCGACGATCGACGCGGCGTGGAAGGTCCGGGGGTGGTCCCGTTCCTCCACCTCGCCCACCGTGCCTTCGGCGATGTGGGCGGCGGCATGCAACGCGGCGCGGAACGCTCGCAGGTCGACTTCCGGAAGCGGACCGTCCTTCGGTGCGAAGAAGCCCGTCGCACCCCGCGGCAGCGTGAAGCCCGCGTTCCCGTCCCTGACCACGTCGCTCATCGCGCCCATCTTGCCCGCTGCGCGGCCCGCTTGGTCGTCCCGTTCGGTTGCCCCGGCTGCTGCGGCCGGAGTGCACGGCAGCCCAACTCGCGAAATGCGTTTCGCGTATTGCTTGACGGGTGTGTGTCCGAGGAGCGATGATCGGTCAGCGGCCACAGGGGCCGCAACGTCGGGGGGGAGTCCTCGGCCACCAGGTCGACAGCATCGGGGATCCGAAATGAACGCTCTGTCCACGCAGTTCGCCACCGCGCCGACCGAGACCGTCGAGACCGTCGAGACCGTGGTGGAGCCCACCACCGGTTTCCCCGAGCCGCTTCCCCAGATCCTGGATGCCCGAGAGGTCGCCCCGGCCGACGCCCGCGCCCTTTCCAAGACCTTCTTCGAGCGGCTGCGCACCCTGGACGAGGGCACTCACGAGCGTCAGTACGTCCGCAACACGCTGATCGAGATGAACCTGTCCCTGGTCCAGTTCGCGGCCCGCCGGTTCCGCAACCG
>NZ_JBEZKS010000107.1:0-11997 GCF_040651775.1 Streptomyces sp. NPDC048383 | reverse complement strand
CGCCTCCTACCCGGACTACGGACTCGTCCGCAAGCGCGACGACTTCGACGAGACCCTGGCCCGCCAGGCGCCCGCCCCCGCCCATGTTCTCCAACCCATCCGGAGAGGCCATGCCTTCGACCCACGACGAGATCGCGGACCTGCGCCGGCAGGTGCGGATCCTGCGCGACCGCGCCGACCTGCGCGAACTGTTCGACCGGTACGTCAGCGCCCTCGACACGTACGGGGAGACCGAGCCCGCCGGGGACCGGTTCGCCGAACTGTTCACCGAGGACGTCACCTTCACCTTCCCGATCGGCACGTCCGAGGGGATCGAGGGCTTCACCGCCTTCCAGCGGGAGGCGGGGGCGCGCTGGGCACGCTCGCACCACCTCGCCGCCAACCACTCCATCGGCCTCGACGGTGACCGGGCCACCCTGCGCGCGCAGCAGCTCACCTTCCACGTCCACCACGACGGGGACCACCCGGCGGGGCGGTTCGACGTCGGGGGCCACTGCGTGGCCGCCGCCGTACGGACCGACTCCGGTTGGCGGCTGAACCGCGTCGCCTACCACGTCGTGTGGGACTCCGGCGACCGCCTGCCCGAGTTCGCCGGAGCCCGGCTGTGAGAACCCGGTGAACGCCGTGCAGATCGCCGGTTACTGGGTCCCCGCCCGGGAACCCGTGCGCGAATCCGGTCCGGCGGCGGCGCGGCCGTGCGCCCCGACGATGACCACGCTCCTGCGCCGCCGGGCCGTCTGGGGACTCGCCGTCGTCCGCGGACGGTCCGCGCGCCGCGGCCCCTGACCCGCTCCGCCCGTCCCGCCAGGAGGTTTCCGCCATGCCCCCCTCACCGCAGCCCGGTGCGCCCGCCGTCCGGGCCGTCACCCTCGACGGGGGCGGCATCCCGCTGTCCGGGCTGCTCGCCCTGCCCCCGGGCGGCGCGCCCCGGGCCCTGGTGGTCGCCCTGCACGGCGCCGGGATGAGCGCGGGGTACTTCGACAGCCGGGCCCGGCCCGGGCTCTCCCTGCTGGAACTCGGCGCCTCGCTCGGGCACGCCGTCCTGGCCCTGGACCGGCCCGGGTACGGGGCCTCGGCCGCGGTCCTGCCCGAGGGGCAGGACCTGGCGGGGCAGACCACCACCCTGCTCGCCGCCCTGGCCGGCTTCGCCCGCGCGCACGACGTCGGCGCGGGCCTGCTGCTCGTCGCCCACTCCAACGGCGGCCGCCTCGCCCTGTCCACCGCCGCCGCCCTCGGCGACCGCGGGCCGGGTGCGGATCCGATCGGGGGCCCGCTGCTCGGCGTGGACGTCTCCGGGATCGCCCGGCGCCTCGCCGTGGACCGCGCCGCGCTGCCCGGCTCCGGCGGTCCGGTGCAGTGGCGCCGGCACTGGGGGGCCCTGCGGTTCTACCCGCCCGACGCCTTCCGGCTCGGGCAGGAACTGCTGCGCCCCGTACCGGCCGTGGAGGCCCGGGAGATCCTGGAGTGGCCGGCGGCGTACCCCGCGGTGGCGGCCCGGATCCGGGTTCCCGTCCGCTTCACCTTCGCCGAACAGGAGCAGTGGTGGAGGCACGATCGGGCAGCGGTGGAGGAATTGCTCGCTCCGCTGCGGATGGCGTCCACTGAGGTGGTCCGCCAGCCGGACGCCGGCCACAACATCAGCCTGGGATGGGCCGCTCGTACCTACCACCTGCGTGTCCTGTCCTTCCTGGAAGAGCGCCTGCTCGCCCGGGACGTCGTCCGTACGCCGGTCCTGACGGCCCCTGACCGGGACCTGAACAAGGTTGACGTGGATCTGACATAAAGCCCGTTGACCCGTGGATCGGTACCTACGAGTCTTTTCGTGAGCATCCCGTGACGTGTAACGAAATCCGTCATCACCGGGACACGTCCACTCGTTCTGCCGGTACCCGCTTGATTCAGCATGATTCATCCCGAAAAGGAACACACATGAGTGACGTGAAGGACCTGGTGCAGGTCGCCGGAATCATCGACGCCGAAGAGGCCAAGCTGCTGGCCGAGGAGGGCGTCGACTGGTTCGGTTTCCCGCTCCGCCTCCCGTCGGGCAAGGACGACATCTCCGAGGCCGCGGCCACGGAGATCATCGCCGGTCTGATCGCCCCTCAGGAGGGTGTCCTCATCAGCTACCTGACGGACGCGGACGAGATCAGCGCGTTCACCACCCAGCTCGGTGTCAAGGCCGTCCAGCTCCACGGTGACGTGGAGCCGGAGCAGCTGCGCAAGCTCAAGGCCAACCGCCCCGACCTGTACGTGCTCAAGAGCCTGGTCGTCAAGGAGGACAACGCCGAGGAGCTGCTCCAGCTCGTCGACGACGTCGCCGAGTGGGTCGACATGTTCATCACCGACACCTACAACCCGGCCACCGGCGCCAAGGGCGCCACCGGCCTCACCCACGACTGGAACGTCAGCGCGGAGCTCGTCCGCCGCTCGCCCAAGCCCCTGATGATGGCCGGCGGTCTGAGCCCGGAGAACGTCGCCGACGCGATCCGCGCCGTCAAGCCCGCCGCCGTCGACGCCCACAGCCTCCTGGAGGGCCCCGACGGCCGCAAGGACCGCGCGAAGGTCGCGAAGTTCGTTGCCGAGTCCCGCCGCGCCTTCGCCGAGATCGCTTCCTGATCCCGGCACCTCCCGACCACGTGGCTGTGGCGGCCCGGGGGCCCTTCGCGGGGCCCCCGGGGCCGGGCCGCAGCCCGTCTCCACCGACCGACGAGAAGCAGGTTCTCATGGCGACCGGCCACCACAATGTCCACCCGCTGCCGCAGACCAACCAGCTGCGGGCCATGCACACGATCATCCGCGACCGCGGTGCGTCCCGCGCGGACTTCGTGTTCTACTCCCGCCGCATCATCCGCCTCCTCCTGGAATCGGCGCTCGACCAGCTGCCGTTCGACAAGCACGAGGCGATCACGCCGGTCGGTGAGACCTACGACGGACTGAAGTTCGCCGCCAAGCTGTGCGCGGTGCCCGTGATCCGGGCCGGCGACTCCATGCTGGACGAGCTGCGCACCGTGGTGCCCGACGTCCGCGTCGGCAAGATCCTCATCCAGCGGGACAAGACCACCAAGCTCCCGCACCTCTTCTACAAGAACCTGCCGGACGACATCGCCGACCGGCACATCCTGCTCCTGGAGCCGATGCTCGCCACCGGCGGCAGCGCCAACGCGGCCATCGAGGTGCTGCTGGAGGCGGGAGTGCGCGAGGAGAACATCGTCTTCGTGAACTTCATCGCCGCGCCCGAGGGGATCGAGGCCGTGCACCGCGTGCACCCGGCCGTCAAGATCGTCACCTCCTCGGTCGAACAGCGCCTGAACGAGAACGCGTTCATGATCCCGGGCATCGGCGACTTCGGCGACCGCTACTTCGGCACGACCGACTCGGCCGTGGTCCGATGAGGAGCAGCCGCACGCTGACGGACTCCGCGCTCACCGCGCTCGCGCCGGCGATCTGGGGTTCGACCTACCTGGTCACCACCGAGTTCCTGCCCGCCGACCGGCCGCTGCTGGCGTCGCTGCTGCGCGCCCTGCCCGCCGGCCTGATCCTGGTCCTCATCGGCCGGACCCTGCCGCGCGGCATCTGGTGGTGGCGGGCCCTGGTCCTGGGCGTCCTGAACATCGGCGCCTTCTTCTACCTCCTGTTCGTCGCGGCCTACAACCTGCCCGGCGGCGTCGCGGCGCTGGTGATGTCCATCCAGCCGATGCTGGTGCTGCTGCTGGGCGCCGTGCTGCTGAAGGACAAGATCAAGCCGGTCCACGTGGCCGCCTGCGCGCTCGGCGCGGCCGGCGTGGCCCTGCTCGTCCTCCAGCCGAACGCCGGACTCAACACGACCGGCGTCGTGGCCGGTCTGCTCGGCGCCGTCAGCATGGCCTCCGGCATCGTGCTCACCAAGCGCTGGGGCCGTCCCGAGGGCGTCGGCCTGCTGCCCTTCACGGGCTGGCAGCTGACGGTGGGCGGCCTGGTCCTGCTCCCGATCGCCCTGATCGGCGAGGGACTGCCCGACGAGATCACCGCCGAGAACCTCTGGGGCTTCGCCTACCTCGGCATCATCGGGGCCCTGTTCGCCTACGCCATCTGGTTCCGCGGCGTGCAGCGGCTCCCGGCCCTCGCCGTCTCGTTCCTGAGCTTCGCCTCGCCCCTGGCGGCCACCCTGCTCGGCTACTTCGTCCTCGACCAGGCGCTGTCGCCGCTCCAGATCGCCGGCGCCCTGACCGTGGTCGCGGCCGTCATCCTGGCCCAACCCCGGGGCGGCGGCCGGAACAAGCCGGACCCGAAGCCCGAGCCGGGCGGCGAGCCCACCACGACCATCCCGCGGGAATCCGTACAGGCCTGACCGGCCTGCTTCCCGCTCCCGAACTCCGTACCCGACCTGCCCCCCGGGCCAGGGCACGGAGTGGGGGTGGCACACCGCGGTCTCCCCCGTCCGCGGTGTGCCACCCACCCCACGCCGACCCGTGAGAGGACCGAGTCCGTGCCCCACATCCACGTCAGGCACTACCCGAGGAACTTCACGGCCGAACAGCTCAGGGAGATCGACGAGGCGGTCACCGCCGCCGTGACGCGCACCTTCGCCACCGGCGAGGACACCGTCTCGATCTCCCTGGAGCCGGTCACACCGGAGGACTGGGACACCCAGGTCCTCGACGAGATAGCGGCCCGCCGGGATCTGCTCCTCAGGGCGCCCGGCTACTGGAACGAGAGTTGAGAGAACCCCGATGAGCGCAAGCAGCGGCATCCCCGTCGTCTACACCGAGGAGGTCCGCGAGGCCCTCCACGAAGGCCGGGCCGTCGTCGCCCTCGAGAGCAACGTCATCACGCACGGCCTGCCCTACCCGGACAACGCGGCCACCGCCCGCAAGGTCGAGGACGCCGTACGGGCCGGCGGCGCCGTCCCGGCGACGATCTGCATCGAGGCCGGCGAGATCCGGGTCGGCATGTCGGAGGCCGACGTCGAGCGGTTCGCCTCCCTGCCGGGCATCCCCAAGGTGTCCAGCCGGGACATGCCCGTCGTGCTCGCGCAGGGCGGCCTGGGCGCCACCACGGTGGCGACCTCCGTCGTGGCGGCCGAGCTCGCGGGGATCCCCTTCTTCTCGTCCGCCGGCATCGGCGGCGTGCACCGGGGCGCCCAGGAGACCTGGGACGTCTCGTCGGACCTCATCCAGTTCACCCGCTCCAAGGTCGCCGTCGTCTGCGCGGGCGCGAAGATGATCCTCGACCTCGGCCTGACGCTGGAGTACCTGGAGACGCAGTGCGTCCCCGTCGTCGCCTACCGCTCGGACGACTTCCCCGCCTTCTACTGCCGTACGAGCGGCCACCGGGCGCCCCACCGCCTGGACGACGAGACGCAGATCGCCCGCGCCATCGAGGCCCACTGGGCGCTCGGCAACAACAGCTCCTTCCTCATCACCACCCCGGTCCGCGAGGAGGACGCCATCGACTCGGTCGAGGTTGACACGGCCATCCGGGCCGCCGTCGCCGAGGCCACCCGCGACGGGGTTTCCGGCCAGGGCATCACCAAGTACCTGATGCGCGCCGTGGACGCCGCCACCGACGGCCGTTCCGCCCGCGCCAACATGGCCGTCCTCGCCACCTGCGCCGAAGCGGCGGGCCGCCTCGCCGTCGCGCACTCCCGCCACCTCGCCGAGCGGGCGGGCGGCTGATCCGCCGCGCCCCACCGGCGTTTCCGTTCCACCTCCGCACCACGCGTTGACCCGAATCTGGAGAGTCACATGTCCGAGAAGCTGTTCGAGCCGGTCACTCTGGGGAAGCTGGCCCTGAGCAACCGAGTGGTCATGGCACCCATGTCCCGCAACCGCGCCACCCCCGAGGGCCTGGCCACCGAGCTGATGGCCACCTACTACGGCCAGCGCGCCGGCGCGGGCCTCATCATCAGTGAGGGCGTCCAGCCCAGCGTCGTCGGTCAGGGCTTCAGCAACAGCCCGGGCCTGCACTCCCAGGACCAGGTCGAGTCCTGGAAGCCCGTCACCGACGCGGTGCACGCCGTCGGCGGCAAGATCGTCGCGCAGCTCATGCACGCCGGTCGCATCGGCCACCCGGACCTGTACCCGAGCGGCCACCGGTCCGTCGCCCCGTCCGCGGTCGCCGCGGCCGGCCAGGCCTACGGTCCCGCGGGCCCGCTGGACTACCCGGAGCCGCGCGCGCTGACGGTCGAGGAGATCGCCGAGGTCGTCAAGGAGTTCGCGGACGCCGCGCAGAACGCGATCGACGCCGGCTTCGACGGGGTCGAGGTCCACGCGGGCAACGGCTTCCTGCTCCACCAGTTCCTGGCCGAGAACTCCAACCGGCGCACCGACCGGTACGGCGGCCCGATCGAGAACCGCATCCGCTTCGCGATCGAGGTGATCGAGGCGGTCTCCGAGCGCATCGGCGCCGACCGCGTCGGCGTGCGCATCTCGCCCGCCAACCCGTACAACGACATCGTCGAGGGCGACACCCGCGCGATCTACGAGGCGCTCGTCGCGGCCCTGCCGCCCATCGCCTTCATCCACCTCCTGGAGGGCGGCGACCGCGACCACACCGCGGCGCTGCGCGCCCAGTGGACCGGCACCATCATCCTGTGCCCGCACCCGGAGAACGGCGTCGCGGTCTCCGCGGCGATCGCCACCGAGGCGCTGGAGAGCGGCGTCGGCTGCGCCATCGCCTTCGGCTCGGCGTTCATCGCCAACCCGGACCTGGTCGAGCGGCTGCGCACCGGCGCCCCGCTGGCTCAGGACGACACGACCAAGTGGTACGGCGGCGACCACACCGGCTACACCGACTACCCGACGCACGCCGCGGCCGGCGCGGCGTGAGCGACTCCGGGCAGATGCTGCTCTTCTCGGGGCGGGCGCACCCCGGGCTCGCCGAGGCCATCTCGGCCGAGCTCGGTACGACGCTCGTCCCGACGAAGGCGATCGACTTCGCCAACGGCGAGATCTACATCCGCTACCACGCCTCCGTGCGCGGCGCCGACTGCTTCGTGGTCCAGAGCCACACGGCGCCGATCAACAAGTCGATCATGGAACAGCTCATCATGATCGACGCGTTGAAGCGGGCCTCGGCGCGCAGCATCACGGTCATCCTGCCGTTCTACGGATACGCGCGGCAGGACCGCAAGCACAGCGGCCGGGAGCCCATCTCGGCCCGCCTGGTGGCGGACCTGCTCAAGACGGCCGGCGCGGACCGGATCCTGACGGTCGACCTGCACGCGGACCAGATCCAGGGCTTCTTCGACGGCCCCGTCGACCACCTCTTCGCCATGCCGGTCCTCGCGGACTACATCGGCGCCAAGGTGGACCGCGAATCCCTCACGGTGGTCTCGCCCGACGCCGGCCGCGTGCGCGTGGCGGACGGCTGGTGCGACCGGCTGGGGGCGCCGCTCGCCATCGTCCACAAGCGGCGTGACAAGGACGTGGCCCACCAGGTCACGGCCCACGAGGTGGTCGGTGACGTCCGCGACCGGGTCTGCGTCCTGGTCGACGACATGATCGACACCGGCGGCACGATCTGTGCCGCCGCCGACGCCCTGTTCGCCCAGGGCGCGCGGGACGTCATCGTGGCGGCCACCCACGGCGTGCTCTCCGGGCCCGCCGCGGACCGCCTGAAGAACTCGCGCGTCAGCGAGTTCGTCTTCACGGACACCCTGCCGGTGCCCGGGGCCCTCGGACTGGACAAGGTCACCGTCCTGTCGATCGCCCCGCTCATCGCGAGCGCGTCCCGTGAGGTGTTCGAGAACGGATCGGTGACCCGGCTGCTGCAAGGCCGGTGACCGCCCGGACGGACGGGCCGACGGGGGCCCGTCCGTCCGTACGGGAAGACAGGCGCACCCGCCTGCCGATCCGCTCCCACCGGGCGCCGCGGCCACGGCCGGGCGCCACCGCTCATCGGTTTCTCCTCGCCGAGTCGCCACCTCGGCTTCTGACGGTTCACCGCACCGCGGCGTCCGCCTCGTGCGGAGGTCCCCCCACGATCGGTGAGCCGTCGCACCACCGGGCCCGCCGCAACGCCGGAGCCCGGTGGGCGCGGGCGTCCGAGCACGCCCGCTGTTCCACAACGGAAAGTAAGGAAGCGGGAAATGACTCTTCAGGAGACCAGCGTGCTCGAGCCCACCCTTCGCGGGAACAAGACGTTGCCAGGCCTGCTCGCCGAGCGGGTCGCCGAGCACCCGGACGCGACCGCCGTCATCTACCGTGACGACAAGCTCACCTACCGGGAGCTGGCCGCCAGGAGCTCAGGACTGGCCGACTACCTCAGACACCTCGGCGTCTCGGCGGACGACTGCGTCGGCCTCTTCGTGGAGCCCTCGCTCGACCTCATGATCGGCGCCTGGGGCATCCTGTCCGCCGGCGGCGCCTACCTGCCGCTGTCCCCGGAGTACCCGGAGGACCGGCTGCGCTACATGATCGAGAACAGCCAGGCGAAGATCATCCTGGTCCAGCAGCGCCTGGTGTCCCGGCTGCGCGAGCTGGCACCGAAGGACGTCACCGTCATCACGCTGCGCGAGTCCGAGGCGTTCGTCGTCCCCGACGGCCTCCCGACGGCGACGGCCCCGGCGACGGGCGCGCGTCCGGACAGCCTGGCCTACGTCATCTACACCTCCGGCAGCACCGGCAAGCCCAAGGGCGTGATGATCGAGCACGACTCGATCGTCAGCCAGCTCGGCTGGCTCCGCGAGGCGCACGGCATCGACCGTTCCAAGGTCGTCCTGCAGAAGACCCCGATGAGCTTCGACGCCGCGCAGTGGGAGATCCTCTCGCCGGCCAACGGCACCACCGTCGTCATGGGCGCCCCCGGCGTCTACGCCGACCCCGAGGGCCTCATCGAGACCATCGTCAAGCACGGCGTGACCTCCCTCCAGTGCGTCCCGACGCTGCTCCAGGGCCTCATCGACACCGAGAAGTTCCCCACCTGCACCTCGTTGCAGCAGATCTTCAGCGGTGGCGAGGCCCTGTCCCGCATCCTGGCGACCCAGGCCACGCAGGAGATGCCGGGCCGCGCCCTGATCAACCTGTACGGGCCGACCGAGTGCACCATCAACTCCTCCTCGTACACCGTCGACCCGGCCGCCCTGGACGAGGGACCGCAGTCCATCTCCATCGGCAGCCCCGTCAACGGCACCGAGTACCACATCCTCGACAAGGGCCTGTCGCCCGTCGGCGTCGGCGAGATCGGCGAGCTGTACATATCCGGCGTCCAGCTGGCGCGCGGCTACCTGCACCGCCCCGACCTGACCGCCGAGCGCTTCCTGGAGGTCGAGCTCACCGAGGGCGCCGCGCCCGTCCGCCTGTACAAGACGGGCGACCTGGGCCAGTGGAACCCGGACGGCACCGTGCAGTTCGCCGGCCGCGCCGACAACCAGGTCAAGCTGCGCGGCTACCGCGTCGAGCTGGACGAGATCTCGCTGGCGATCGAGAACCACGACTGGGTCCGCAACGCCGCCGTCATCGTCAAGAACGACGGCCGCACCGGCTTCCAGAACCTGATCGCCTGCGTCGAGCTGAGCGAGAAGGAAGCCGCCCTGATGGACCAGGGCAACCACGGCTCCCACCACGCCTCCAAGAAGAGCAAGCTCCAGGTCAAGGCGCAGCTGTCCAACCCGGGCCTGCGCGACGACTCGGAGCTGGCCGGACGCGCCACCTACGACCTGCCCGGCGCCCAGGCGACCCCGGAGCAGCGCGGCCGGGTGTTCGCCCGCAAGACGTACCGCTTCTTCGAGGGCGGCGCGGTCTCCGAGGCGTCCCTGCTGGAGCTGCTCGGCGCGCAGGTCCCCTCGGCCTACTCGCGCAAGGCCGCCGACCTGGCGCCCGCCGAACTGGGCCAGATCCTGCGCTGGTTCGGCCAGTACGTCAGCGAGGAGCGGCTGCTCCCCAAGTACGGCTACGCCTCGCCGGGCGCGCTGTACGCGACGCAGATGTACTTCGAGCTGGAGGGCGTCGCCGGGCTGAAGCCCGGTTACTACTACTACCAGCCGGTGCGTCACCAGCTGGTCCTGATCAGCGAGAAGACCCCGACCGGCAAGCCCACCGCCCACATCCACTTCATGGGCAAGAGGGGCGGCATCGAGCCGGTCTACAAGAACAACATCCAGGAAGTCCTGGAGATCGAGACCGGTCACATCGTCGGTCTGTTCGAGCAGGTGCTGCCCGCCTACGGCCTCGACATCCGGGACCTGGCGTACGAGCCCGCCGTCCGCGAGCGCCTCGACGTGCCGGAGGAGGACTTCTACCTGGGCACCTTCGAGCTCGTCCCGCACGCCGGGCAGCGCGAGGACCACGCCGAGGTCTACCTCCAGACGCACGGCGGCAAGGTCGCGGGCCTGCCCGCCGGCCAGTACCGCTACGCCGACGGCGCGCTGACCCGCTTCTCGGACGACGTGGTCCTGAAGAAGCACGTCATCGCGATCAACCAGTCGGTCTTCGAGGCCGCCAGCTTCGGCATCACGGTCGTCAGCCGGGCCCCCGAGGCGTGGATGCACTACGTCACCCTCGGCAAGAAGCTCCAGCACCTGATGATGAACGGCCTCGGCCTGGGCTTCATGTCCTCCGGCTACAGCTCCAAGACCGGCAACCCGCTGCCCGCGGCCCGCCGGATGGACACCGTCCTGACGGAGCGCGGCGTGCCGAGCGGCCCGTCGTACTTCTTCGTCGGCGGCCGGGTCAGCGACGAGCAGCTCGGTCACGAGGGCATGCGCGAGGACACCGTCCACATGCGCGGCCCGGCGGAGATGATCCGCGACGACCTCGTCAGCTTCCTGCCGGACTACATGATCCCCAACCGGGTCGTGGTCTTCGACCGGCTGCCGCTGTCGGCCAACGGCAAGATCGACGGGAAGGCGCTGGCCGCCTCCGACCAGGTCAACGCCGAGCTCGTGGAGCGTCCCTTCGTCGCCCCGCGCACCGAGACCGAGAAGGAGATCGCGGAGGTCTGGGCGAAGTCCCTGCGCCGCGAGAGCGTCTCGGTCCAGGACGACTTCTTCGAGTCCGGCGGCAACTCGCTGATCGCCGTCGGCCTGATCCGCGAGCTCAACTCGCGCCTGGGAGTCTCCCTGCCGCTGCAGAGCGTCCTGGAGTCCCCGACGGTCGAGAAGCTCGCCCGTCGCCTGGAGCGCGAGGTCGCGCAGGAGTCCTCGCGCCTGGTGCGGCTGCACCAGGAGGGTACGGGCCGACCGGTGTTGTGCTGGCCGGGCCTGGGCGGCTACCCGATGAACCTGCGCACCCTGGCCGGCGAGATCGGCCTCGGCCGCTCGTTCTACGGCATCCAGGCGCACGGGATCAACGAGGGCGAGAGCCCGTACGCGAGCATCGGCGAGATGGCCGCGGCCGACATCGTGGCCATCAAGGAACTCCAGCCGAGCGGCCCCTACACCCTGTGGGGCTACTCCTTCGGCGCCCGCGTGGCCTTCGAGACGGCCTACCAGCTGGAGCAGGCGGGCGAGACGGTCGAGAACCTCTTCCTGATCGCCCCCGGTTCGCCGGCGGTGCGCGCCGAGAACGGCGCCGAGTACGGCCGGGAGGCCTCGTACGCCAACAAGGCGTACACGACGATCCTCTTCTCCGTGTTCACCGGCAGCATCAGCGGCCCGGACCTGGAGAGGTGCCTGGAGGTCGGGAAGGACGAGCAGTCCTTCGCCGAGTTCATCGGTGAGCTCAAGGGCATCGACGTCGACCTCGCGAAGCGCATCATCGACGTCGTGGGCCAGACCTACGAGTTCGAGTACTCCTTCCACGAGCTGGCCGAGCGCACCCTCACCGCGCCCGTGACCATCTTCAAGGCCCGCGGTGACGACTACTCGTTCATCGAGAACAGCAGCGGTTACTCGGCCACCCCGCCGACGGTCATCGACCTCGACGCCGACCACTACAGCCTGTTGCGCACGCCGGACATCGGCGAGCTGGTGAAGCACATCCGCTACCTGCTCGGAGAGTAGGCGCGGACCGGTCCCGGACCGGTCCCGCGACGCGGCCGCCCCGCCGGAGGCGAAGAGCACACTGCAGAACTCCAGTC
>NZ_JBEZKS010000106.1:0-12933 GCF_040651775.1 Streptomyces sp. NPDC048383 | reverse complement strand
GCCCGCGCTGCCCGCGCTGCCCGCGCTGCCCGCGCTGCCCGCGCTGCCCGCGCTGCCCGCGCTGCCCGCGCTGCCCGCGGCGGCGTGCCGGGGCGGGGTGGGCGGAGTGTGGAGGAGGGGTCAGGTGGTGGGCGGGGTGAGGGTGAGGGTGAGGTGGATGGTGCCGTCCGGGGTGGTGTCCACGCGGATCGCGGTCAGGTCGGCGACGTGGGCCGTCGGGTCGTAGGCGGCGGCGCGGGGGCCGATGCCTATCACGCGCATGCCGGCGGCGAGGCCCGCCGCGATTCCCGCGCCGGAGTCCTCGAAGACGATGCAGTCGGCCGGGTCCACGCCCAGTTCGGCGGCGCCCATGAGGAAGCCCTCGGGGTCGGGCTTGCTGGCCGAGACGGATTCGGCGGTCACCCGTACCCGCGGCATCGGCAGTGCGGCGGCCGTCATCCGGGCCGCGGCCAGGGCGGCGTCGGCGGAGGTGACCAGGGCGTGCGGCAGGGCGTCGATCGCCGCCATGAACTCGGGGGCGCCCCCGACGGGGACCACGCCGTCGGTGTCGGCGGTCTCGCGGGCGAGCATCACCGTGTTCTCGGCGTAGTTGAGTTCCATCGGCCGGTCGGGCAGCAGGATGGCCATCGTGGCGTAGCCCTGGCGGCCGTGGACCACCTTCAGCGCCTCGTGCGGGTCGAGCCCGTGCGTTACCGCCCACTCGCGCCAGCATCGTTCGACCACCGCGTCGGAGTTGACGATGGTGCCGTCCATGTCCAGCAGCAGGGCCTTGGCGGTCAGGACGACGGGGGTGGCGGTGGTGCTGGCCGGCATGGGAGGGGCTCCAGACGGGGCGGGAAAAGAGAACAAGTGGTTCCGTCCACCGGTCAGGGGATGAGGACGGAACCACTTTGTTCCCACACGATACAAAATTCGGGACGGTCCGCGCCACCGCGCAGGACGTGACTTATCCCTCCAAGGCGCGCCGGGTCGCCGGCCCGTAGACACCCCACGGGTCGTCGTAGATGCCGAACTCCATCTGGAGGTCCTGGACGGCGCTGCGGACCGAGCGGCCGAACTTGCCGTCGAGCCTGCCGCGGTACAGCCCTTGCTCCGCGAGGAGCCGCTGCAGTTTTTCCACCTCGGCGCCGGAGTCCCCGTACCGCAGCGTCGGCGCCTGGAGGGCCGGGGGCGGCGGCGCCGCGGAGGACGGCGGCGGACTTGCGGAGGGGCTGGCGGAGGTCGACGGGCTGGGCGGCGCCGACGAACGGGACGTGCTGGGGGAGGCGGACGGCGACGCGGAGCGGGACGCGCTGGGCGAAGCGGACCGCGAAGCCGACGTGGACGGGCTCGGCGTCGGACTCGACGCCTCCTCCGAGGGGCCGCTCGGGTCGACGGGAACCACGCTGACCGCGGGGGCCGACGGTTTCGGGTCCGTCAGGGCCCGGTCGTCCGTCCCGGAGCCGGTGAACCCCAGTGCCGCGGCCACCGCGCCGGCCACGACCAGCGCGCCGACACCGGCCAACAGGGGCACCACCAGGCGTCGGGACCGCTTGCCGGTCTCCTGTTCGGCGCCGCCGACGGGCTGCACGGGCTCGGGGGCGTGTGCGGCGGTCGCGGGCACGGCTCGCAGCTGGACCGTCTGATCGGGCCAGGCGAGTACGGGTATCCCGTACGCCGGGGTGTGCGGCTCGGACGGGCCTGCCGGTGGCACGAGCGGAAGCACCGTCGTGGCCTCGCCCTCGGGGGCGGGCGGGGGTGCGGCGGGCCCCCCACCCGAAGGCTGAGCGAGATCGGGACCCGGAGCTGGAGCCCGACCGAGACCCGGAGCCCGACCGAGACCCGGAGCCTGACCCGGACCCTGGCCGAGGCCCGGAGCCGGAGCCGACCCTGGACCGAGACCCGGACCCGAGGTCTGGGGCGGGTTCGGCCCCGCGCCCAGGGCCGGGGACGGCGGCGGGCCGCGGTGGCCGGCCGGGCGGGTCGGGGCCTGCCCCGGCTGCGGGGGCGGGGCCGCGCCGGGTGCCGGGGCAGGGCCGGCCGGGCCCTGTGCGGCGGACGGGCCCGGCGGGGGCGGGTCCGAGGGGAACGCCGGCCGGTCGGGGGCGTCGGAGGGCTGGGAGACCGCGCCCAGGACGGACTGCGGGGACGACGGGTCCGGCACCGCCCGACCCTGGTCCGGCAGCGCCACGTACGGGCGAATGCGCAGCGGGTTGAACCCCACCCCCGCCGTGCACCGGCATTCGACGCTCACGGCGCCGCATTCTGGACAGCGCTCAGCGCTCACTGGTACCCCTCCCTGGCCAATGCCTGCGATTATGCAGACCCCTCAGGCCTCACCCAACCCGCCCGACGGGCCATAACCGGACAGACCACTCAGGATGGAGATGTTGTCCCGGCCCGAGGAGGAGCCGATGGCTCAGGATGTGACCACGCCCGCCGTGGACCCCGGTCCCGGCGCCGAGCGAGCCTCCCGAGAGGTGCTCGTCTCGATCGGAGCCCTGCTACTGGGTCTGCTGATCTCCGCGCTCGACCAGACCATCGTGTCCACGGCGCTCCCCACGATCGTCAGTGAACTCGGCGGCATGGATCACCTGTCGTGGGTGGTCACCGCCTACATGCTGGCGGCGACGGCGGCCACGCCGCTCTGGGGCAAGCTCGGCGACCAGTACGGGCGCAAGAAGCTCTTCCAGTACGCCATCGTGATCTTCCTGGTCGGATCGGCCCTCTGCGGACTGGCCCAGGACATGCCGCAGCTCATCGGGTTCCGCGCCCTCCAGGGTCTGGGTGGCGGCGGGCTGATGGTCCTGTCCATGGCGATCGTCGGCGACATCGTTCCGCCTCGGGAGCGCGGCAAGTACCAGGGCCTGTTCGGCGCGGTGTTCGGTGCGACCAGCGTGCTCGGGCCGCTGCTGGGCGGTCTGTTCGTGGACCACCTCTCCTGGCGTTGGGTCTTCTACATCAACCTCCCGATCGGTCTCGTCGCACTGGTCGTCATCGCCGCCGCCCTGCGCATCCCGGCCCGCTCCTCCCGCCACACGATCGACTACCTCGGCACCTTCCTCATCGCGTGTGTCGCCACCTGCCTCGTGCTCGTGGCCTCCCTCGGCGGCACCTGGGGCTGGGGATCGGCACGCATCATCGGGCTCGCCGTCCTCGGCGCTGTGCTTCTGGTGTGCTTCGTGGCCGTGGAGCGGCGGGCGGCAGAACCGGTCCTGCCGCTCGGCCTGTTCCGCATCCGCACCTTCACCCTCTGCTCGGTGATCAGTTTCATCATCGGGTTCGCGATGTTCGGCGCGATGGTTTACCTGCCGACCTTCCTCCAGGTGGTCCGGGGCGTCTCGCCGACCATGTCCGGCGTCCACATGTTGCCGATGGTGATCGGCCTGCTCATCGCCTCCACCGGCTCCGGGCAGATCGTCAGCCGCACCGGCCGGTGGAAGGCATTTCCCATCCTGGGCACCGGCATCACCGCCATCGGCCTGTTGCTCCTGCACCAGCTGCACCGCGACAGCTCCGACCTGGTGATGGGCGCTTCGTTCTTCGTCTTCGGGGTGGGGCTCGGTCTGGTCATGCAGGTGCTCGTCCTCGTCGTGCAGAACTCGGTCAGTTACGCCGACCTCGGCGTCGCCACCTCCGGTGCCACCTTCTTCCGTTCCATCGGCGCCTCCTTCGGTGTCGCCATCTTCGGCACGGTCTTCACCAACCGGCTCGGTGACCTGCTCGCGACCGCCCTGGCCGGCGTACGGCTGCCGCCGGGCGCGAGCGCCGCCGGGCTGGAGGCCGATCCGCGCGCGATCGGCGCACTGCCGGCCGAGGTGCGGACCCGGGTGTTGGACGCCTACTCCGACGCCATCACCGACGTGTTCCTCTATGCCGTTCCGGTGGTGCTGGTCGCCTTCGTGATCGCCTGGTTCCTCAAGGAGGACAAGCTCCGCGGCTCCGTCACCGCACCGGACGTGACGGAAACGCTCGCCTCCAACCCCGTTCACCGCTCCTCCCACGAGGAGGTCGCCCGCGCCCTGTCCGTTCTGGGCACCCGCGAGGGCAGGCGGCACGTCTACGAGAAGATCACCGCGAAAGCCGGCTACGACCTGCTTCCCGCGGCCAGCTGGCTGCTGCTGCGGATCAACAAGTACGGCTCCGCCGAACCGGCGGTGCTCGCGGAACGCACCATCGTTCCGCTGAGGGCCATCACGGAAGCGGCCCGGCAGGTCGAGGAGCGGGGGCTGGCCTCCCGCGACGGACTCGCGCTGATCCTCACCGAACGCGGGCGGGTGGCCGCCCGCCGACTGTCCGACGCCCGGCAGGAGTCCCTGGCCGAACTGCTCGGTGACTGGTGGGGGCCGGACCGCCCGACCGACCTGGTGAAGCTGGTCGCGGAGATCAACCGGGAACTGTGCGGTTCCGACGCCGAGGAGCCCTACGACACGTTGCCGCGTCGGGACCACTCCGCGCACTGAGGGGCGGGGCGGGTCCGGCCCACCGGGCAGGTCAGGTCAGATCAGGGGCTTCTCGAACCAGTGCTCGGCGTACGGTCCGGAGTTGTAGGCCGGTATTTCCCGGTACCCGTGGCGCGCGTACAGGGCACGGGCCTCCACGAGGTCGGAGCGGGTGTCCAGGCGGACCCGTTCGGCGCCCAGGGACCGGCCCGTCGCCTCCAGGGCGGCGAGCAGGGCGGCGCCGCCGCCGGTGCCGCGAGCACGCGGGTCGACGTACACCCTGGTGAGTTCGGCGGTGACGGGGTCGATCAGGCGGACGCCGCCGCAGGAGAGCGGTACCCCGTCCAGCCGCCCGATGAGGAAGCGGCCCGAGGGTGGGGCGAGGTCGTCCGCCGGGAAATCCAGCATGCCCTGGTCTATTTCTGCATCGGTGACGGCCCGTTTCCAGTACCGGCCGGCGACTTCGGCGTAGTAGGCGCGGCGCAGGATGGTCGCATCCGGGGTGGTGAAGGGCTCCTGGACCACGAACCAGGCACCGGGCGCGGGGGGCGTGGAGGAAGACGTGGAGGAAGACGAGGAGGAGGAAGAGCAAGGAGAGGGAGAGGCGGGAGCGGAGGTCTCGGTGATCGTGTTGGTGTCCATGCCGCCATTGTGGGTGCCCTCCGCGTCGCCCGCGTTGGAATATCCACACGCACGGGCCGATGATGAGGAAAGGTGAAAATACGGCAATCAGAGGGTGTGAGGGTCATGTCGGAGCATCCGAATTGCGCCCTTGTACGCCGCGGCTACGAAGCCTTCGGCGCGGGCGACATGGAGACGCTGGGCTCGCTGATGACGGCCGACGTCATCCACCACGTACCCGGCAACAGTCCGCTCTCCGGGCACCACAAGGGGCGGGAAGCGGTCCTCGACCTCTACCGCCGGCTCGGCGAGGAAACCAACGGCACCCTCCGGCTCGACCCGGACCGGATCCTGGCGGACGGCCGGGGACACGTGATGTCGTTCCACCTCATGCGCGCCGACCGGGGCGACCGGGGCATCGAGATCCACGAGGGTCTCTTCTTCACCATCGTCGGCGGAAAGATCACGGACATCGACGAGTGTGTGGAGGACCTGGACGAATCGGACGCGTTCTGGTCCTGACCGCGGTCCTGGCAGCGGTCCTGGCCGTGGCCGTGGCCAGGACCGTGACCGTGCGCGGGCCGCGCGGCGGGCGGGGTGGCTGCCGGGCCTAGGCGACCCCCGACCCGTGCCGCGCGCTCGCGGCGGCCCGCGCGCCGAGGCCGAGCCGCAGGCTCACCGGTCCGCGCCACCGACTGCCTGCCCCGGGTCGGCGCCCCCGTGGCCGAAGCCCGGCCGCCGCCCGAGCCCCGCCTCCGCGCACGCGCCCGCCGCCGTTCGACCTTCGGTCCCTGGATCAGCCCTGCTTCGGCTTCGGGCTCGCCTGCTGGACCACCTCGAAGGACCAGACCGACGAACCCGAGGCCGCCGGCTTCGGGCGGTCGCCGCCGGCGGGGGCGTCGCCGCCCTGGTGGGCCGCCTTCATGGGGCCCTCCATCCACGCCTGGAAGTCCGCCTCCGAACGCCAGCGCGTGTACACGAGGTACTGGTCGGTGCCCTCGACGGGCCGCAGCAGCTCGAACCACTCGAACCCGTCCGAGTTCTCCACGGTGCCCGCCCGGGAGGCGAAGCGCTTCTCCAGGACCTCGCGCTGCTCGGCCGGCACGGTCAGGGCGTTGATCTTCACGATGCTCATGGACGCCATCCTAGGGATCGCGCGGGGGATATCGTCGTCCCGGTGAGCAAACGCGGTACGAGGCACGGCAGCCGGGCGAAGTCGGGGTTGCGGTGAACTGGCGGGAGGACGGCGAGGCGTGGCCAACACGGCGGAGCGCGGCGGTGCGAACGGACACGCCGGGGTCATAGGCGGTAGCGGCGACGGCAGGCTGGGGGCGGCGCGTCTGCTCCTGTGGGCCCTCGCGGGCGTGCTCGCCGTCAGACAGGCCACCGCCGTGCTGCGGGTGCCCCCCGCCGAGTGGCTCGGCGGCCTCCACCTCCCCGCCGGCCTGCCCGGTTCGCTCTACGACGAGGGCCAGTTCACCGGCACCCCCTTCGCGGGCCTGGTCCTGAAGCCCCTGACCGGCCTGGCCGCGCCCTCCCTGGAGGTGGCCTGGACCTGCGTGACCCTGCTGTTCGTCGCCGCGATCGGGCTGGTCGCCGCGCGCGGCCTGCCCGACCCCGTGCCGCGTCGCACCGCGCTGTTGGCCGCGCCCGTGCTGGTCGCGGTGATGATGGTGTCGCTGCCCGTCCGCGAGGCCGCCTCCCCCGGGCAGACCGCCGTCCTGCCCGTGCTGTTGGTGCTGCTCGCCGTGTTCCGGGTGCCGGGGGACCGCCCCGCCGGTTTCCTCCTGGGGCTCGCCGCCGCCCTCCAGCCACCCCTGTTGATCTTCGGCGCGCTGCTGTGGCTCACCGGCCGGCGGCCCGCCGCGCAGGCCGCCGCCGTGACCTTCGCCGGAGCGACCGCCCTGTCCTGGGCCTCCCTGCCGCGCGACTCCTGGACGTACTGGGTCGAGCACGTCATCGGCACCGGCCTCGGCGGAACCCCCGGAAGCCTCGCCAACCAGTCCCTCCACGGCGCCCTCCTGCGCCTCGGCCTCGACGGCCCCGCCGAGATCGCCCTGTACCTCGCCCTCGCCGCGGCCGTCACCTGGTTCGGGCTGCGCCGCGCGGCCCGCTACGCCCGCGACGGGCAACTGCTCCTCGCCGTCGCCGTCACCGGGTGCGTGGCCGTCGCCGTGTCCCCGGCCGGCTGGCGCCACCAACTGCTGTGGGTGCTCCTGGCGGTGGCCGGCAAGGTGGGCAAGCGGGCCGCGGACCGGCGGGTGTGGCCCGTCGCCGTCGTCCTCGCCATGACCTTGCCGAGTTCCGTACTGCTGCCGAACATGGCCGCGCTGGCCCCCGTACGGGACAACGTGCCGCTCCTCGCGGCGCTCGCCGCGGCCTGCGCCGTGCCGTTCCTGCCGCGGTCCTCGCCGTACTGGCGCGAGCCGGTGCCCACCGTCCACGGGCGGCCCGCCGCGGCCCGCTGGTCCCGGGTGCCGCTGCTGCCGTTCTGGCGCCGGGTGATGTCCCGACCCAACCTGCTGCTGGAACTGCTGCTGATACGGGTCGGCTACTCGCTCTACTCGCACATCCGCGCCGCCGCCCCCACCAGCCGCCCGCTCGCCGAGGGCAACGCCCGCCGGATCCACGGGATCGAGCAGGTCCTCGGCATCGACATCGAGCACGCCGTGAACCACGCGGTCGTGAACACCCCGTGGCTGGAGGCGTTCTTCAACTTCTACTACACCTCCTTCCACTTCGTCGTCCCGCTGGGCATCCTCGCCGTCCTGTACTGGCGCCGGCCCGGCGACTACCGCTGGGCCCGCGCCTCGCTCGGACTGGCCACCGTCCTGGCCCTGTTCGGGTTCTGGCTCTACCCGCTCGCGCCGCCGCGCCTGATGCCGGGCCTCGGCTTCGTCGACACCGTGCACGGGGTGCAGGACCTGGCGAACCCCTCGTACGGGGCGATGACCGCGATCTCCAACCAGTACGCGGCGATGCCCTCGCTGCACTTCGGCTGGTCCCTGTGGTGCGGGATCGTCATCGTGGTCCTCGCGCCGAAGGGCTGGCAGAAGCTGCTGGGCGTGCTGCACCCGCTGATCACGGTGTGCGCGATCGTCGCCACCGCGAACCACTGGGTGCTCGACGCGCTGGGCGGCGCGGCCGTCGTCGCCGCCGGCTTCGGCCTCGTCCACGTCCTGTCCGGTCCGCGCGGCGTGCAGCTGAACCTGCCGGCGCAGCGCGCGTCCGCCGCCGAGGGGACGCGCGCCCCCGCCCGTACGTAGAGCGGTGAACCGGCCGCTACGCCTACCGGAGCGAGCCGTGCCGGTGGCGGGCCGGCGGCACGTCCACGTCGACGGCGTGGGCCCGGACGAGCAGGCCGGCCCCGGCAGCCGCGCCGGTTTCGGCGTCCCCGCCGGCCTCGGCACCCGCGCCGGTCGCGCCTGCCACGGATGCGCGTCCGGCCGGGTGCAGCAGGGCGCGGAACAGCCCGAGGCGGGCCCGCAGGAGCTGCCGTGCCCGGCGTTCCTCGACCCTGGACGCCCAGGACACGGAGGCGTCGCGGTGGTGGCGGGGGAAGGCGTGGACCTCCACCCGGCGGCGGATCCTGACCGGGCGCGGCCTGTTGGACTCCCGCTCCGCGTCCGCGAGGCCGCGGGCGCTGAAGCGGAGGTCGTGGAGGACCACGATGTGCCAGGGGCTGCCGGCCGGGCGGCCGGGCGGGGGCTCCTCGCCGTGTTTCGGGGGGATGTGATGAGCGGTGCGTGACATGGAACTCCGTCGGTCGCCACCGCCAGGCCTGTCCTGGCGGGCTACCTGAAGCCCCGGGGTCCCGTCGCACGCGCTTCTGACATGCACATACCTTACTCGCGCCGAGGCCCGGGTCACGGGCACGCGCGACGGCGAGCCGTACGGGCACGGGACGACGACCTGCGCGGTCCTGCGGCCTTCGTGACGTGCGACGGCCTCCTCGCCCGCGACGGCCGAAGGGGCGCCGGGGGCGTCGAGCCCCGGCGCCCCTTCGGTGGATCGTCGCGTCCCGTCAGGATCGGGCCCGGGCACGTCACGGCGGCGCGGCGCGCACCGCGACCCCGGTGGGCGGCAGGGGCCGGGGCGTGGGTGGAACGGCCCCTGCCGCTCCGCGTCCGGTACGGCCGCGGAGTGCTCAACCGCGGCTGACCCGGAGCTCCTTGATGCCGTTGAGCCAGGCCGCGCGCAGCCGACGCGGGTCCTCGCCGGTCAGCCGCAGGTCGGGCAGGACGTCGGCGAGGGCGTTGAAGATCAGGTCGATCTCCATGATGGCCAGGGACTTGCCGAGGCAGAAGTGCGGGCCGCCGCCGCCGAACCCGAGGTGCGGGTTCGGGTCGCGGGTGACGTCGAAGCGGCCGGGGTCGGTGAACACCTCGGGGTCGTGGTTGGCGGAGGAGTAGAACATCCCCACGCGGTCGCCGGCCTTAATCTTCTGGCCGCCCAGTTCGGTGTCCTGGGTGGCGGTGCGCTGGAAGGACACGACGGGTGTGGCCCAGCGGACGATCTCCTCGGCCGCCGTGGCGGGCCGGGTCTCCTTGTACAGCTCCCACTGGTCGGGGTGGCTGAGGAAGGCGTGCATGCCGTGGCTGATGGCGTTGCGGGTGGTCTCGTTGCCCGCGACCGCCAGCAGCAGCACGAAGAAGCCGAACTCGTCGGAGCCGAGGTTGCCCTGGCCCTCGGCGGCGACCAGTTGCGTGACGATGTCCTTGGCGGGGCATTCCTTGCGCTCGGCGGCCAGGTTCATGGCGTAGCCGATGAGTTCCATCGCGGCGTTCGCGCCGACCTCTTCGGTGATCGCGTACTCGGGGTCGTCGTAGGCGATCATCTTGTTCGACCAGTCGAAGATCCGGGCCCGGTCCTCCTGCGGTACGCCGATCAGCTCGGCGATGGCCTGGAGGGGGAGTTCGCACGCCACCTGGGTGACGAAGTCGAAGCTGCCGTCGGCGGACGCGGCCAGCGCCTCCTCGGCGATCTTCCGGGCCCGGTCGCGCAGGGCCTGTTCCAGGCCGCGGATGGCGCGCGGGGTGAAGCCGCGCTGCACGATCTGGCGTACGCGCGTGTGTTCCGGCGGATCCATGTTCAGCATGATCAATCGCTGGGCATCAATGGCATCACGCGGAACGTGCTCGTTGAAGCGGATGATCGCCGTATTGGTGGTGGAGGAGAAGATCTCCGGGTGCGTGGAGACGTACTTGACGTCCGCGTGCCGGGTCACGACCCAGTAGCCCTCGTCGTCGAAGCCGGTGATGCCCCGCCGCTGCGGGCACCACCACACCGGGGCCGTCTGTCGCAGCTGGGCGAACTCCGGCAGCGGGACGCGGCTTTGGAGAAGATCGGGGTCGGTTGCGTCGAAGCCTTCGGGCAGCGCGGGACAGGGCATCGGGGCGACTCCAAGGTCTGACGGAGCATCAGAAGTTGCACGCTGGCTTGAACGTAGTAACGAGTTCTAGAAGAGGCAAGGGCCGGAGCGCGACCTGTTGGGTGTGGAAACCGTGTAAGCCGCGTGCAAGACCCTTGCGTGCCGGGGGTCCGGGTCATAAGACTGCGGGGAGAACTAGAACGCGTACTAGTTCGGGCGGGGCGCCGGGACGGCCCGCCGCGCTGGCGCTGTGCAGGAGAGGACGAGCTCATGGCCGCGGAACCCGTCATCGTCGAAGCCGTACGCACCCCCATCGGGAAACGCGGGGGCGCGCTGGCCAACCTCCATCCCGCCTACCTCCTCGGTGAGACCTACCGCGAACTGCTCGCCCGGACCACCATCCAGCCCGACTGCGTCGAGCAGGTCGTCGGCGGCACCGTCACCCACGCCGGCGAGCAGTCGATGAACCCGGCCCGCAACGCGTGGCTCGCGATGGGACTCCCGTACGAGACCGCCGCGACCACGGTGGACTGTCAGTGCGGCAGCTCCCAGCAGGCCAACCACATGGTCGCCAACATGATCGCCGGCGGGGTCATCGACGTCGGCATCGCGTGCGGCGTCGAGGCGATGAGCCGCGTCCCGCTGGGATCCGGCTCCAAGCACGGCCCGGGCAAGCCGTTCCCGGACGAGTGGAACGTCGACCTCCCCAACCAGTTCGAGGCCGCCGAACGCATCGCCCGCCACCGGGGCCTGACCCGCGAGGACGTCGACACCCTGGGGCTGCTCTCCCAGGAGCGGGCCGCGGCCGCCTGGGCCGAGGAGCGCTTCAAGCGCGAGACCTTCGCCGTCCAGGTCCCGACCACCGAGGCGGAACAGGCCGCCGGGCAGGGCATGTGGCGCCTCGTCGACCGGGACGAGGGGCTCCGCGACACCAGCATGGAGGCCCTCGCCCGCCTCAAGCCGGTCATGCCGACGGCCGTGCACACCGCCGGGAACTCCTCGCAGATCTCCGACGGGGCCGCCGCCGTGATGTGGGCCTCGCGCAAGATGGCCCGGGCGCTCAAGCTCCGCCCGCGGGCCCGGATCGTCGCCCAGGCACTGGTCGGATCCGACCCGCACTTCCACCTCGACGGGCCGATCGACGCCACCCGGGCCGTCCTGGGCAAGGCCGGCATGTCGCTCAAGGACATCGACCTCGTCGAGATCAACGAGGCCTTCGCGTCGGTCGTCCTCAGCTGGACCCGGGTCTTCGACCAGGATCTGGAGAAGGTCAACGTCAACGGGGGCGGCATCGCGCTCGGCCACCCCGTCGGCGCGACCGGCGCCCGCCTGATCACCACCGCGCTGCACGAACTGGAGCGTCGCGACAAGGAGTTCGCGCTGATCACCATGTGCGCGGGCGGCGCGCTCGCCACGGGCACGATCATCCAGCGGCTCTGACCTCCAGCGGCTCCGAGGCCGCACGGGCGCGGGGGACGGGGGCGGGGCTCCGAGGCCACGCCCCGAACCCCGCCCCGGGACTCCATCGCGCGCTGTACGCGCGCTCCGGCCGCCGACCTGCCCGGAGCGCGCCCCACGCGGCATCACCCGGGTACCCTTCGACGCCAAGTGCCTCCCGGGGGTGGGTGACGGCAGGGGTCGGACCGATCCCGCCCGCGGCCGTGGCGTCCGCCTTCCTCCGGACGCGGGGCCCCAGTGGCGCCCGGAGCAGGGAGCAGGGAGCAGGGAGCAGGATCCATGACGAGAGCAGAGTTCTACGTTTCCGCGGATGTGGAGGCCGATGGCGCGGTGCCCGGGCCGTTCTCGATGTCGAGTTTCGGGTTGGCGGTCGCGGGGGTTCGCGACGGTGCCGGGTTTCGGGCGGTCGACCCGGCCGAGCGGACCTTCTACGCCGAGCTGAAGCCGATCAGTGACGCCTTCGACCCCGAAGCCATGGCGGTCAGCGGCCTGGACCGGGACGGGCTGGTGAAGGAGGGACGGGACCCGGCCGAGGCCATGAACGCGGCGGCCGACTGGCTCGCGGCGGTGTCCGAGGAACTGTCCGCCACTCCCGTGTTCGTCGCCTACCCGCTGGGCTACGACTGGATGTGGATCTACTGGTACTTCATGCGGTTCGCCGACGCCGGCTCCCCGTTCGGGCACTCCCGGTGCTTGGACCTCAAGACCCTGTACGCGGCCAAGGCCGACGTGCCGCTGCGCGACGCGACGAAGCGGTCGATGCCGAGTCACCTCCTGTCCACGCGCCCCCATACGCACCACGCGTTGGACGACGCGATCGAGCAGGGCGAGCTGTTCCAGAACCTCATGCGCTGGGAAGGCTGACGCGCCCGGGCGGATCACGGCTGCGGGCGGCCGAACGGGAAACGGGTCCGGATGCGCAAAAGCGCCCAGCTGGAGTTCCAGCCGAGCGCGCATGCGTCTGAGCGTGTGGGGGCGTTACCGCCGGCTCAGTACCAGTGGTGGGTCTGCCAGAAGTTCCAGGCGCCGACGGGGCTGCCGTAGCGGGAGTTCATGTAGTCC
>NZ_JBEZKS010000105.1:0-13317 GCF_040651775.1 Streptomyces sp. NPDC048383 | reverse complement strand
GGGGGACACCCGCGGGCGGCCCCGCCAACCCCCCCCCCGCCGGGGGGCCGGCGCCCTCGCGGGCGCCGGCCACCCTTGCATTTCGGGGCGTGGTCCGTCTCAGGCGTCGAGGATCCCCGGGAGGGCCGCCAGCAGGGCGTCCACCTGGGCCTCGGGGACGCTCAGGGCCGGAGCGAGGCGTACGGTCGCGGCTCCGGCGGCATTGACGAGGAACCCCGCGTCCTGCGCCGCCCGTTGCACGCGAGCGGCGACCGGTTCGGTCAGTCCGATGCCCACCAGCAGTCCGGCGCCCCGTACTTCGGCGACCAGCGGATGTCCCGGCGTCCGGACGCCGCGCCGGAGTCGCTCGCCCTGGCGCGTCACGTGCGCGAGCAGGCCCTCGGACTCGATCGTGTCCAGGACCGCGAGCCCGGCCGCGCAGGACGCGGGGCTGCCGCCGAAGGTCGAACCGTGCTGACCCGGCGTCAACAGGTCGGCCGCCGGGCCGAAGGCGATCGTCGCGCCGATCGGCAGGCCACCGCCGAGCCCCTTGGCCAGGACCACCACGTCGGGCTCGACGCCTTCCAGCGCCTGGTGGGCGAACCAGTGGCCGGTGCGGCCGATCCCGGTCTGGACCTCGTCCAGCACGAGCAGCGTCCCGGTCGCCCGGGTGATCTCGCGCGCCGCCCGCAGGTAGCCCTCGGGCGCCACGATGACGCCGGCCTCGCCCTGCACCGGCTCCAGGAACACCGCCGCCGTTTCCTCGGTGACCGCGGCCCGCAGCGCCTCCACGTCGCCGTACGGTACGTGGGACACCCCGGCGGGCAGCGGGAGGAAGGGCTCGCGCTTGCCGGGCTGCCCGGTGAGGGCGAGCGCGCCCATGGTGCGGCCGTGGAAACCGCCGTCGGCGGCGACGAGCCCGCTCCGCCCGGTGCGCCGGGCGATCTTGAACGCGGCTTCGACGGCCTCCGTACCGGAGTTGGCGAAGAAGACCCGTCCGGGCCGGCCCAGCAGCCCCACCAGGCGTTCCGCTAGGGCGACCCCGGGCTCGGAGACGAAGAGGTTGGAGACGTGACCCAGCGTCGACAACTGGTGGGTGACGGCCGACACCACGGCGGGGTGGGCGTGGCCCAGGGTGTTCACGGCGATCCCGCCGGTGAAGTCGGCGTAGGCCCGCCCGTCCTCGTCCCACACGGTGCTGCCCTCGCCGCGGACCAGGGCCAGCGGCGGCGTGCCGTAGTTGTCCATCATCACCGCGCGCCAGCGGCCGGTCAGGTCGTTGCCGAGGGTCACGCGGTGCTCGCCTTCAGGTCCGTCCGCGCGGGGTGCGCCTGCCGCGGGAACTGCTGGTCCCGGTGCGGCTGCCCCGGGCCCGTACGGCGCGGGTCGCTCCGCCGCCGGTCCGCCTCCTGCGCGTCCGCCTCCTGCGGGTCGGTGTCCTGCGGGTCCGTGTCCTCCGGGTCCGTCTCCCGCCGGTCCGTCTCCTGCGGGTCGGTCCCCTCCGGGTCCGTCTCCCGCCGGTCCGTCTCCTGCGGGTCGGTCCGCTCCGGGTCCGGGACCACGGTGGTGCCGTGGACCTCGGCGGGCGCGACGCCCCGCAGCACGGCGTGCGGCACCCGGCCGTCCAGCACGTGCGCCGCGCGCACGCCCGCCCGGACGGCGCGCAGGCAGCCCTCCATCTTGGGGAGCATCCCGCTGGACAGCTCCGGCATCAGCTTCGCCGCGCCCTCCGCCGTCAGGCGCTCGATCACGTCCGTGCTGTGCGGCCAGTTCGCGTAGACCCCCTCCACGTCGGTCAGCATCAGCAGCTTCTCCGCGTCGAGGGCGACGGCCAACGCCGAGGCCGCGAGGTCCGCGTTGATGTTGTAGACCTGCCCGTCCGCGCCGCGGGCCACGGGGGAGACGACCGGGATGCGGCCCCGGTCCAGCAGTGCCCGGATGGTGTCCGCGTCCACGTCGACGATGTCGCCGACCAGCCCGATGTCGACGGGTTCGCCGTCGACCCAGGCGGCCCGCCGTACGGCGGTCATGGTGTGCGCGTCCTCGCCCGACATGCCGACCGCGAGGGGCCCGTGGGCGTTGATCAGCCCGACCAGTTCCCGCTGGACCCGGCCCGTCAGGACCATCCGTACCACGTCCATGACGTCCGGGGTCGTCACCCGCAGGCCGGCCTCGAAGCGGACTTCCAGGTCGAGCCGGTCCAGCATGCGGCTGATCTGCGGGCCGCCGCCGTGCACGACGACCGGGAACAGGCCGGCGCGCCGCAACCGCACGACGTCCTCGGCGAACGTCGCCTTGAGTTCCTCGTCCACCATGGCGTTGCCGCCGAACTTGATGACGACGGTCCGGCCGCGGAGCCGCTCCAGGAGGGCCGGATCGTGCAGGTCCGCATCCGCGGGGGCGGTGATCGGTTCCGGGCGCGGGGCGGCCGGGACGCGTGGCTTCATCGGTGTGCCCGTTCCGCTCATGAGCTGTACGCGCTGTTCTCGTGGACGTACTCGGCGGTCAGGTCGTTGGTCCACACGGTCGCGGCGGTGTCGCCGGCGCGCAGGTCGATCGTGATCACGATCTCGCGGGCGGACATGTCGACCTTGTCGCGGGGCTCGCCGGCCGCGCCGTCCCGGCACACCCACACGCCGTTGATCGCCACGTCCAGGCGGTCCGGGTCGAAGGCCGCGTCCGTCGTGCCGATGGCCGACAGGACCCGGCCCCAGTTGGGGTCCTCGCCGTGCAGGGCGCACTTGAGCAGGTTGTTGCGGGCGACGGAGCGGGCCACGGTCACCGCGTCCGTCTCGGAGGCGGCGCCGACGACGGCCACCTCGATCTCCTTCGAGGCGCCCTCCGCGTCCGCGACCAGCTGCCGCGCCAGGTCCAGGCAGACGGTGTGCACGGCGGCGGTGAAGTCGGCCCGGTTCGGCGCCACTTCGGAGGCGCCCGAGGTCAGCAGCAGCACGGTGTCGTTCGTGGACATGCAGCCGTCGGAGTCGACCCGGTCGAAGGTGGTGCGCACGGCGTCCCGCAGGGCGGAGTCGAGCGCCTCCGCCGTGACGTCGGCGTCCGTGGTGAGGACGACGAGCATGGTGGCCAGGCCGGGCGCGAGCATGCCCGCGCCCTTGGCCATGCCGCCCACGGTCCAGCCCGGTCCGTGCGCCACCGCCGTCTTGTGGACGGAGTCCGTCGTCTTGATGGCGACGGCCGCGTCCTCGCCGCCCTCGGGCGTCAGTCCCGCGGCGGCGGCGCCGATCCCCTCGGTGATCCGGTCCATGGGCAGTCGGACGCCGATCAGCCCGGTCGAGCACACCGCGACCTCCCGCGCGTCCACGCCCAGGGCGCGGGCCGTCAGCTCGGCCGTCACCCGGGTGTCCTCGGCGCCGGCGGGTCCCGTACAGGCGTTGGCGCCGCCGGAGTTCAGTACGACGGCCGATATCCGGCCGTCGGCCAGGACCTCCCGCGACCAGCGGACGGGAGCCGCCTGGACGCGGTTGGAGGTGAACACGCCGGCGGCCGCGCGCGACGGGCCGCGGTTCACCACCAGGGCGAGGTCGGGAGCACCGGATTCCTTGATCCCGGCGGCCACGCCGCTCGCGTCGAATCCCTGTGCGGCGGTCACGGTCACGGAGCGACTCCATTCGTCGGCAGGCCCTGCGTCTCCGGCAGGCCGAGGGCGACATTCATGCTCTGCACCGCGCCACCCGCGGTGCCCTTCGTGAGGTTGTCGATGGCGCTCACGGCGATCAGGCGGCCGGCGTCCTCGTCCACCACCACCTGCACCTGCGCGCTGTTGGAGCCGAGCACGGCGCCCGTGCGCGGCCACTGTCCGGCCGGCAGCAGCCGGACGAAGGGTTCGCCCGCGTACGCGTCCTCGTACGCGGTCCGCGCCTCCCGGGTCCCGGCGGTGGCGCCGGTGCGCAGCCGCGCCGAGCAGGTGGCGAGGATGCCGCGCGGCATCGGCGCGAGCGTCGGGGTGAACGAGACGCTCACGCGCCCGCCCGCCAGTCGGGACAGGTTCTGCGTCAGCTCGGGGGTGTGCCGGTGGCCGCCGCCGACGCCGTACGGGCTCATCGAGCCCATCAGTTCGGAGCCGAGGAGGTGCGCCTTCGCGGTGCGGCCCGCGCCCGAGGCGCCGCTCGCGGCGACGATGACGGCCTCCGGCTCGATCAGGCCGGCGGCGAACGCGGGGTACATCGCCAGGGTCACCGCGGTCGGGAAGCAGCCCGGTACGGCGATCCGGTGCGCGCCCTTGAGCGCGTCCCGCGCCCCCGGGAGCTCGGGGAGCCCGTACGGCCAGGTCCCGGCGTGTTCCGAACCGTAGAAGCGGCGCCATTCGGCGGCGTCCTCCAGTCGGAAGTCGGCGCCGCAGTCCACGATCAGCACGCCCGGCTCCAACTGCGCGGCGAGCGCCGCCGATTCGCCGTGCGGCAGGGCCAGGAACACCACGTCGTGTCCCTGCAGGGACTGCGCCGAGGTCTCCGCCAGCACCCGGTCCGCGAGGGTGGGGAGGTGCGGCTGCACCGCCCCGAGCCTGCGTCCCGCGCTGCTGTGCGCGGCCAGCGCGCCGATCTCGACGCCGGGGTGCGTCACGAGCAGCCGCAGGATCTCTCCTCCGGCGTACCCGCTGGCCCCGGCCACCGCGACCCGTACCGTCATGTTCGTCGTCCCTCTTCGTGCCTGCTCGGTGCCGGGCGCTGACCCGGCGGGGATGCTTGATGGGCTGTCATGCGTGCGGGCCGCCCTGCCGTCCGGTGAGCCGCACGAAGGCCCGGCGCCACCACGATGCGCGCCCTTCGTGGCCGTCGACACACCGGCGCTCACCCGGCGAGTGAATTTTAGCTAAGCCTAACCTAACTTCACGACTCCGGAGGCGGCGGTCGCCGCTTCGATTGCCGTAAATGCCGGACTCCTGAGGGTTCGAACTCCCCGGCGGAACGCCCGGATCCACGCCCCCGGGACCTTGGCTCGAACGCCGCCCGCACTCTCTTACATACCCCCCATGGGTATGCTACGTTGCTCCGCGAAGGTACCCCCTAGGGGTATAGGGCAGAGGAGGGTCTGGGCAATGTCAACCGTCAATCCCCGGCGCTGGTGGGCACTTGGCGTGCTTGCCACCGCACAGTTCATGGTGATCATGGACACCTCGATCATCGGAGTCGCACTCCCCGAGATGCAGAAGGACCTCGGCTTCTCGCAGGGCGAGTTGCAGTGGGTCTTCAACGCCTACGTCATCGTCTTCGGCGGGTTGCTCCTGCTGGGCGGCCGGCTCTCCGACCTGTTCGGGGCCCGCAGGATCTTCGCCGCCGGCTGGGTCACGATGGTCATCGGATCGGTGCTCGCCGCCGCCGCGCAGAACGCGGCGGTCGAGATCGCCGGCCGCGCCGTGCAGGGCGTCGGCGGCGCGCTGATCGCACCGTCCGCCATGACCCTGCTGATGATCCTCTTCGGGCAGAACCCCAAGGAGCTCGGCAAGGCGATGGCCCTCTACGGCGCCGCCGCACCCGCCGGCGGAACGGCGGGCGTGTTCCTCGGCGGCGTGTTCACCGAGTGGATGAGCTGGCCGTGGGTGTTCATCATCTACGTCCCGATCGGCCTCGCGACCCTCGCCGCCACCAAGCTGCTGCCCGCCGTCCAGGCCCGCCGCGGTTCCGTGGACGTCCTCGGTGCCGTCGCCGTCACCGCCGGACTCGCGCTCGCCGTCTTCGCCGTCGTCCGGGCCCCCGAGATCGGCTGGGGCGCCACCGCCACCGTGCTGGAGCTCGTCGCCGCCGCCGCCCTGCTGGCGCTGTTCTTCGTGATCCAGCGGACCGTCCGCGAACCGCTCATGCCGCTCGGCGTGTGGCGGATCCCGCGCCTGGGCTCGGCCAACCTCGCGATGACGCTGCTCGGCGCCGCCTGGATCCCGATGTGGTACTTCCTCAACCTCTACCTCCAGCAGGTCCTCGACTACGGCGCCTTCGCCTCCGGCGCGGCCCTGCTCCCCATGACCATCCTGTTGATGATCTTCATGACGGCGATCACCTCCCGCCTCATGGGCCGGTTCGGGGCCAAGCCGCTGATCGCGGGCGGCCTGCTGCTCCTCGCCGCCGGCCTGGTCTGGCTGTCCGCCGTCGAGCCGACCGGCTCCTTCCTGGTCGACGTCCTGCCCGCCTCGCTCGTCGCCGCGCTCGGCATGGCCCTCGCCTACATCCCGGCGATGATCGCCGCGATGTCCGGCGCTCCGCAGGAGCAGGCCGGCCTGGCCTCGGGCATCGTCAACACCACCTACAACGTGGGCTCGGCCCTGGGTCTGGCCGCACTCACCGCGCTCGCCACCACCCAGGGCGCCGGTGAACTGGGCAACCTGCCCGCCCTCACCGACGGGTTCAGCGCCGCGTTCCTCGGCGCCGCCGGCATCGCCGCCGCCGGTGCGGTGGTCACGCTCCTGCTGATGAAGGGCGACAAGACCCCCGCGGCGCCCGCGTCCTCCGACACCGACGCCCCCGCCGCGCGCGGCGAGGCCGCGACGGTGTGACGTCCGGGACCCATCCCGCACGCACCCGAAGGGGCCGCCCGACGTCCTTCCCGGACGTCGGGCGGCCCCTTTTCCCGTACCGGCTTCCCGTGCGGGCTTCCCGTGCCGGCTTCCCGTGCCGGCTTCTCGTACCGGGACCCGAAGGTCGCCCCCGGTACGGGAGACCCGCACCCCTAGCCGGTGCGGGAGGCCCGCCGCCCCCGCACTCGCACCCGAGTTCCGACCGAAGGAGACCGCCCCATGAGGGACATCCGCACCCGCGCCGTGCACGTCGTGAACGAGCCCGCCGTCGGCGCCGCGAGCCGGCCGCTGTCCGTGCCGCTAGTCCAGTCCTCCGCCTTCGCCTTCGACTCCGCCGACGAACTGGCGCGGGCCATGGCCGGCCCCGACGGCGCGTACGTCTACGGCCGCCGCGGCAACCCGACCGTACGGGCCCTGGAGCACACCCTCGCCGACCTGGAGGGCGGCGCCTCGGCCATCGCCTTCGCCTCCGGCATGGGCGCCATCAGCGGCGTCCTGCTCGCGCTGCTGCGCCCCGGCGACCAGGTCATCGCGCAGCGCTGCCTGTACGGGGGGACGTACGCGGCGCTGAACGACCTCGCGGAGCGGTTCGGCGTCGAGGTCGTCCACATCGACGGCGACGGACCGCAGGAGTTCGAGGCGCTCGCCGGCCCGCGCACCCGGCTGCTCCTGCTGGAGACCATCGCCAATCCGACCGGCCGGGTGCCCGACCTGCCGGGCCTGCTGGCCGCGGCCCGGCGGCGCGGGGTGACCAGCGCCGTCGACAACTCCCTCGCCTCGCCCGTCCTGTGCCGCCCGATCGAGCTCGGCGCCGACATCGTGCTCCACTCCACCACCAAGTACCTGGCCGGGCACTCCGACGTCCTCGGGGGCGCGGCCGTCTTCGCCGACGACGCCCTGCGCCGCGAGGTATGGCCGCGCACGGTCGAACTCGGCGCCTGCGCCGACCCTTTCGCGGCCTGGCTGACGCTGCGGGGCATCGCCACGCTGCCGTTGCGGATGCGCGAGCACTGCGCGAACGCGGGCCTGCTCGCCGAGCGGCTCGCCGCCCACCCCGCCGTGCGCGCCGTCCACTGGCCGTGGCTGGGAACCAGTCCCTCGTACGCCACCGCCCGGGCCGTGCTGTCCGGCGGCGGCGGGTTGCTCTCGTTCGAGCTGGAGGGCGGCAGGGAGGCCGGCCGTGCCTTCGTCGAGGGCGTCCGGGTGGCGCGGCTCGCGCTGTCCCTGGGCGGCGTCGAGACGCTGGTGACGCACCCCGCGAGCACCTCCCACCGCGAGCTGGACGCGGGGGCGTTGGCGGCGGCCGGCATCGGCCCCGGCCTGGTGCGGATGTCGGTGGGCATCGAGGACCCCGAGGACCTGTGGCAGGACGTCGAGCAGGCCCTGCGGCGTACCCTCCCGCAATAACAGCCGATCCGGTCTTCTTTTGGGTTGACAAAATAAAAGGCTGATTCGTAGATTGGTTCACGCCAGAGAAACACTCCTCTACGTCAAGGGGGGCGCGTGATGCGCTACTTCGAGGACTTCCGGACCGGTGACGTCCACGAGCTGGGCACCATCACCGTCACCGCGGACGAGGTACTGGACTTCGGGAAGCGCTTCGACCCGCAGCCCTTCCACACGGACCCGGGCCTCGCCGCCCAGAGCGCGTTCGGCGGCCTCATCGCCAGCGGCTGGCACAGCGCCTCGATGTTCATGCGCCGCTACGTCGACGGGCTGCTCGCCTACAGCGCCTGTACCGGCTCGCCCGGCGTCGACGAGATCCGTTACCTCAGGCCCGTGCGCCCCGGGGACGTACTCACCGCCCGCGTCGAGATCCTCGGCTCCCGACCCTCGCCGTTCAACCCGACCACCGGCGTCGTCCAGCCCAGGTGCACGCTCGTGGACCACGAGGGCAGGGTCGTGTTCAGCATGATCCTCCACAGCATCTTCCGGCGGCGGCCCGCCGAGTCCGACGCCGACCACCCCGCCTCGTCCTGCGCGGCGGAGGACCCGGTCGCCTGCGTGCGCTCCGTGGCCTGACCCGGCCGGTACGGACGTCCGAGCCCGTCACCGCCCCCACCCTGTCCGCCGAAGTGAAGGGAGACCTCCCGTGGAGGCCGTATCCCGCACCGCCCAGTGGACCGCCGCAGCGCGGGCCCTGGAGACCGACCGCGAGGACCGGCTGTTCGCCGATCCGTACGCGCGCACCGTCGCCGACACCATCGGCTTCGAACTGCTGGAGCGTTACGCGGGGGCCGGCACCGTGCCGTTCCTCGCGATCCGCACCACCTACCTGGACCGGGCCATCGTCCGCGCCGTCGAGGAACACGGCATCCGCCAGGTCGTGTTCCTCGCCGCCGGCATGGACACCCGCTTCTACCGGCTGCCGTGGCCCGACGGGATCACCGTCTACGAACTCGACCGCCCCGCGCTCCTCGACGCCAAGGCCGACATGCTGGCCGGCGAACCCGACCCGGCCGGCCGCACCCGCGTCACCGTCCCCGTCGACCTCACCCAGGACTGGACCGGCCCCCTCGCCGCGGCGGGATGGCGCGCCGACGAACCGGTGCTGTGGATCGTCGAGGGGTTGCTCTTCTTCCTCCCCGAGGACGCCGTCCGCAACCTGATCTCCACGCTCGCCGGACACTCCGCCCCCGGGTCGGTCCTCCTCGGCGACGTCATCAGCGCGTCCGCCCTGAACAACCCGCTGTCCCGGCCGTTCCTGAACTCCCTGAAGGAGGACGGGAACCCGTGGCTGTTCGGCACGGAGACCCCCGAGCAGCTCCTTGCCGAATGCGGCTGGGCCGTACGGGAGGTCCGCCAACCCGGCGAGCCCGGAGCCGACTTCGGCCGATGGCCCTACCCCGTCCCGGCGCGCGCCGTCCCGCGCGTCCCGCGTTCCTTCCTGTTCACCTGCGACCTCCCGACCCCCGAGGTGAGAGCGGCATGACCGGCACCCAGGACTTCCACCAGCGCGTGATCAGCGACGCCGGCGCGGCCGTGCGCGGCCTCACCGTCGCCCTCGGCGAACGCCTCGGCCTGTACCGCGCCCTCGCCGAGGCCGGCCCGCTGACCCCGGCCGCCCTCGCCGAACGCACCGGCATCGACGCGCGCTACGCCGAGGAGTGGCTGCACGCCCAGCTGAGCGCCGGGTACGTCGCACGCCACACCGGCGACGACACGTACACCCTGCCCGCCGACCACGCCCCCGTGCTCGCCGATCCGAACGCCGTCACCTACGCCGCCGGGTTCTTCACCGCCCTCAAGGCCCTCTACGGCACCGAGGACCTCCTCGTCGACGCGTACCGCTCCGGCGACGGCGTCGGCTGGGCCGAGCACGACCCGGCCCTCGACACCGGCATGGGCAGCTTCTTCCAGCCCACCTACGAGCACCGCCTGGTCCCCGACTGGCTGCCCGCCCTCGAAGGCGTCACCGGCAAGCTCGCCGCCGGCGGCACCGTGGCCGACGTCGGCTGCGGCGTCGGCCACACCACCCTGCTGATCGCCAAGGCCTTCCCGCGGGCGACCGTGCACGGCTTCGACTACTCCGAGGAAGCCATCTCCCTCGCCCGGCAGCTCGCCGAGGAAGCCGGACTCTCCGACCGGGTCGTCTTCGAGGTCGCCTCCGCCGACGACTACCCGGGCACCGGCTACGACCTCGTCACCTTCTTCAACGCCCTGCACGACATGGGCGACCCCGTCTCCGCCGCCCAGTACGTCCACAAGTCCCTGGACGCCGACGGCACCTGGATGCTCGTCGAGTCCAACGTGTCGCCCGCCGACATCGACACCCAGACCCCCGCCGCCCGCATGTTCATGGCGCTGTCCGCCGTCATGTGCCTGCCCGTGGCCGTCGCCCAGCGCGGCCCCCACGCACTCGGCAACCACTCCGGCGAGCAGGCCTTCCGCGCCATCGCCGAAGAGGCCGGCTTCACCCGCTGGCGCCGCGCGACGGAAACCCCCGTCAACGCCGTCTACGAAGTCCGGCCGTAGGCCCGAGCCCCCGACGGGCGGCGCGACGCCCCCACCACCACACCGAGGAGACACCATGGGCGTCAGCGCCCCCCTGCCGGTCACCGACCGCTTCCTGGAAGTCCTGGACCGGCTCAGCTCCCGTTCCATCGAGGAGTACTACAACCCGTACCAGCAGTTCGACTGGCCCGAGAAGCTCGAAGAGGGTCGGATGTGGATGACCCCCGAGCTCCTCACGGTGTACGGCACGCCGTTCTACGACGAGTTCGACGAGCAGACCCTCCAGCGGCTGTCCAAGTGGGAGAGCATCAACTTCTACAGCCTCAACGTGCACGGCATCCGCGAACTGCTCATCGAGGTCGTCGGGCGGATCCACATGCCCGGCTTCGAGGTGCCCTCCGACTTCTTCCACCACTTCATCGGTGAGGAGAACGAACACATGTGGTTCTTCGCCGAGTTCTGCCGCCGGTACGGCGACAAGATCTACGGCTCCACGGCCCTGCGCGCCGACTCCGCCTGGGAGCCGGAGGTGGAGAACTTCCTCGTCTTCGCCCGCATCCTCTTCTTCGAGGAGCTCGTCGACCACTACAACACCCGCATGGCCCGCGACACTTCGCTCTGTCACACCATCCGCGAGGTCAACCGCATCCACCACCAGGACGAGTCCCGACACATCGCCTTCGGCCGCGAACTCGTCTCCCTGCTCTTCACCCGGATGCGCGAAGCCGTCCCCGCCGCCCGGGTCGCCGAGGTCGAGGCCTACCTCAAGCGGTACGTGGTCTACAGCGTCAACTCGCTCTACAACCCCCACGTCTACCGCGACGCCGGCATCGCCGATCCGATCGGCCTGCGCAACGCGCTGGTCGCCGACGAGCGCCGCCGCCCCTTCGAACGCAAGACCATCCGCAAGCCCCTCGGCTTCTTCCTGAAGACCGGGATCTTCACGGACGACGTACTGCCCGTCGTCTGAGAGGGCCGACCGCCGCCCGAGAGGTGACCCCCATGACCGTCACGACCACCGCGAGCGTCACGACCACCGCGAGCGTCACGGACACCGTGAGCGCCACGGACACGCAGGGCCTGCCGTCGCTCGGCCCCGAGGGAACCGCCCTGCTGCGGCTCCTCGACGACACCTTCGAGGGCTGGGGCGTCGGAGCCGGGGCCCGATCCATGACGATGCCCCCGCTGCTCCCGGCCGCCGACCTGGCCCGGCTCGACTACTACGACAACTTCCCCCACCAGGCCGTCGTCGCGGCGCCCCTGAACCTGGACGTCCGGGAGTCCACCGAGTTCTGTACGGACTCCGGCTGCTTCCCCTGCGACGCCCTCGAACCGGCCGCACTCGGCCTGCCGTCCGCGTCCTGCTATGCCGTGTACATCGACCACCAGGGCCGACCGGCCGCCGACGACGAACTCGTCACCGTGGTCGGCTGGTGCTTCCGCAAGGAAACCCACTACGAAGGCCTGCGCCGACAACTCGGCTTCCGCATGCGGGAGATCGTCGCCATCGGCTCCCGCGAGCACGCGGAGGCGCACCTGGCCTCCTTCACCGGCCGGATCAACGCCTTCGCCCGGGCCCTGGACCTGCCGCTGCGCCGGGAAGCCGCCTGCGACCCGTTCTTCGACAAGGGCAGCTCCAAGGCGGTGCTCCAGCGCCTGACCCCGGTCAAGCACGAGTTCCTGTACGAGGACCTCGCCATCGCCTCGGTCAACACCCACCGCAACTTCTTCGGCGACCGCTGCGACATACCCCTCGCCTCCGGCGCCGGTCCGGCCTTCACCAGCTGCGTCGCCTTCGGCCTGGAGCGCTGGCTGTCCGCGCTCACCCGCCGGCACGGCAGCTGGGAAGCGGCGACCGCCGCGGTCCTGCGCGCGAACGCGGCCGGGCCGGCGATCTGACGTGCCGACCCGACCCGTCGCCGCCCCGCCGGCGGGCGGCCTGGGCTGGGCGAACCTCGGCATGGACATCGTGTCCGTCACCCGTGTCCGCCGGCTGCTCGCCGTCTACGGCGAGGACTTCTTCCAGCGCATGCTCACCCCCGGCGAACTCGCCGACTGCCGCACCTCCATCAGGCTCGACGTCCTGGGCCTGTGCGGGCGCATCGCCGCCAAGGAGGCCGCCTTCAAGGCACTGCGCGTGCGGACCGCGGCGTTCCTGCCCTGGCTGGACATCGTCGTACGGCGCTCCGAGGGCGGCTGGCCGCTCGTGGAACTCCACGGGGCGGCGGCCACGATGGCCGAGGCATCGGGCGTCGCCGGCATCCACGTCTCCATCAGCCACGACGTGGACTACGCGGTGGCCATCGCCACCCCCGTCCCGGCAGCCGGTCCGCCGGGACACCCCGAACCGCCCGCCTCGCCCGCCTCACCCGCTTCGCTCGTCCCGCCCGACCCGCTCGGCCCGTCCCGGGCCCCGGACGGGACCGCGGCCGGCGACGCGACCGCACTCCGGGCCGCTCCCGCGGCCGACACCGAAACCGTGCACCGCACTTCAAGGAGAGACACCATGTCCGAAGGTCTGCTGTTCATGAAGAACTGGCTCCTCGCCCGCCACGAGGACCTCGACGACATCGCTTCCGACCTGGACCTCATCGAGCACCGGCTGATCGACTCGCTGTCCTTCGTCGAGTTCGTCTTCCTGCTGGAGCAGCACAGCGGCCGCGCCATCCAGCTGGAGACCCTGGAGGTCGACGAGATCCGCACCCTCGACGCCATCCGGGCCAACTTCTTCTCCGTCCAGGTGGCCCAGGCATGAGCCGCCGGCTGTTCACCTCGGAGTCCGTGACCGAGGGTCACCCCGACAAGATCGCTGATCAGATCAGCGACACGATTCTCGACGCGCTGCTGAGGGAGGACCC
>NZ_JBEZKS010000104.1:0-13604 GCF_040651775.1 Streptomyces sp. NPDC048383 | reverse complement strand
GCCTACCCCTCGACGTCCCCGTCGAGGGGTAGGCGGTCGCGGGACACGCGTGCCAGATCGTCCGCTATGGCCGGGCCGGTCTCAGGGGGCCTCGTGGGATGGCTCCTTACCGTGCGGCGTCCCCGCTACGGCGTTGCCTGACGTGGGCGACGGCGATCGCTCCGGCACCGGTGATGAATACCAGGGCGGTGACCGCGTAGGCCGCGCGCAGCCAGGCAGGACGCTCGCCCCCCGACATGGCCAGGGAGGTGAACCAGACGGTTCCCAGCAGGCAGCCGACTATCCGGACGGCCGGTGAATAGCGGCTCCGGCCCTGTTCGGGGCGGGAGGCCGGGCCCGGTGGGTCGGCCGGGCCGGTCTGCGGGTGGGTGTTCATGAGGGTGCGTCTCCTCGTGCTGTCGGCTGGTTTCCGGTGGATCGTGATGGCCGGGTGATGGGCGGTGATGGCTGAGGGTTGTGGTCTCAGGCTCCGTCACGGGTGGTGGGCCGCAGGTGGGCGGGCAGGGAACAGGCCGCCGTACCGCCGGGGAGGCGGTGGCGGTTCACCGCGACGGCCCGGTAGACGAGCCGTGCGGTCCAGCTGATTGGGGGCAGGGCCATGGCCCGGCCGGCGAACCGCACGGCCTGGCGGCGGTCCCGCTGGAGCAGGTGGGCCACCGCGTCCGCGCCGCCGTGCACGACGCCCGTGCCGGGCTCGATCCACAGGACCTCCCGGTCGGCTCGTTCCGCCGTCACGCCGAGTGCCTCGACGTCGGCGAACTGCCAGGGGGTGACGGTGGCATCCGGGTCCAGCAGGCGGACGGCGGTGTTGACCGCTCTGGTGCAGAAGCCGCAGTCACCGTCGTACAGCAGGATCGGACGTTCGGCCACGATGGCTCTCCTTGTGTCGTGCGAGGGCGGGTGTCCCCTCGGGGCTCCGGGGGCGCGGTACGGGCGGGAGTGCAGTCAGAGCAGGGAGACTGCCAGTGCGGCCAGGGCGACGGCCAGGAAACCTGCCCGCGCCGCCCCTGCCCGTACGGCGGGCCCCGGGAACGGGTGGGAGCCGGCAGGCGCGGCCCGGGCGGCCGGGCGGGCGAGGTCGAGGACGGTAAGCGGGGCACGGGGCAGGTAGCACGGCGCGAGACCGCGACCGGCTGCACCCCTACCCCGACACTGGGTACGGCCCTACGCCCTGCCCGGCTTGGACGCGAGCCCCCTTCCGGCGCAGCCATCACAGAAGCGCGGCCAGAACCCGCCAGTGAGCACGGTATGCATGATGAGGCCGATGCCCGGCCAGGAAACCTCTCCTGGCCGGGCATCGGCCGGCTTTGAGCTTGCTGCTGAATTGAGTCGGCTTGCTGGGGTGACGGTCAGCCGAGGGTGCGGAAGGTGTTCCAGTCGTCCTCTTCGACGCGCCAGCCTCCGCCGAGGACGCTTCGGCCTCCGTGGTACAGGTGGAGGGTGCCGTCGTTCTTGGTGAGGTACATGTCGGGGATGCCGTCGTTGTTGACGTCGGGCGTGCCGCGCAGGAGCGGCCAGGTGGTGCTGTCCCAGCCGGTGGTGCCGTAGGGGAGGTCCTTGCCGTCGGCCGAGTTGACCGCGAGGGCGAGGGAGTTGATGTCGGCGCCGCCGCCCGTGCCGGGCTTGCCGCGGCGTAGGGCCAGGCCCCGGTTGGGGTCTGCGTCGTCGCGGAAGACGAGGTCGGGTACCCCGTCGCCGCTGACGTCGCGGACGTCGATGATGTCGCGCTTGATCCAGCTGGTCGCGGAAAGCTGGCGGGCTTCGGTGATGGAGGCGCCGGTGTAGCCGGTGAGGATCCACAGGGTGTCGCCGGCGGTGGCGAAGATATCCTCGGCGTTGTCACCGTTCATGTCGGGGACGACGACGATCTGGGTGAGGGTGGCCGGGTCGGGTGCGCCGGCGGGCAGGAGGATTTCGGTGCGGCGGCCGATGTCGAAGCGGCCGTTGCCGTCGCCCTGGTAGACGTACAGCTTGCCGTCGGGCATGCGGGCGATGAGGTCGGTGATGCCGTCGCCGGGGTACCAGTCGCTGGAGTGCCCGATGAGGGCGGTCTTTCCGCCGGCGTCCTTCCAGTATCCGGCGGGTGCGGGCTTGCCGTTGTCTGTGGCGGCGGGCATCCAGGCGTCCACGTCGCCGATGGCGTCGGCCGGGTAGACGCGCAGGTCACCGGCCCCGTCGACGACGAGCAGGTCGGCCTTCTGGTCACCGGTGACGTCGCCGCGGCCATCGAGGCCCGGGCGGGGGCGGACGTAGAAGGTGTAGATGAAGGGATTGGAGATGTTCCCGGCCTTGCTGACGATCCGTACGTAGAAGAGGTTCGGGCCCGCGTTGTCGGGATTCACGTCGACGGTGACGGTGTCCTGCCCTGCGGTGGGGACGGCCTTCTGGTCGTAGACGGGGTGGTTGAGCGACCACTGGAACTCGCGGATGTCCGCGGGGTTCGTGCCGCCGGCGATGACGGTGATCTTGCCGGGGCCGAGGGTGTTCTTGCTCCATTCGGCGCCGTCGGGGCCGGGGGCGGGGAAGTCCTCGGAGCGGATCGTGGGCGCGGTGGGCTGCGTGTGGTCGACGGTGAAGGCGCACCATCCGCCGCCGCCTGAGTCCAGCGGGCCGCTGCCCGACCACTGGCCGTCCCAGTCGTTGGCCTGGGCCAGCCAGTAGTAGGTCACGCCGGGGGTGAACTTCTCCCAGCCAAGGGTGATGCCGGCCGCTCCGTCGCTGTTGGTGTCCCGGAACTCGTTCGCCACCGAGCTGCCGTCCGTCGCCCAGATACGGAAGTTGAGCTGGCGCAGGTTGCCGTCACCATCCGAGGCCTTGGCCTGGAAAGCCACGTCGGTCTTGCCAATCTTGGTGTAAGGCTGCTGCGTGAGACACGATCCGCCCGGTGAGGTGCTCATATCGGCCTGCACGGGGGTGTTCGGCACCCGGGTGTAGACGATCTCGATGTACGGGGCGCTCTCGCCGTTGGCGAGGAACTTCTTCCAAAAACTTGGGTTGCTCTCGTTCGCGGAGCGCAGGCCCAGGGTGAGGCTCTGCCAGGAGCCGCGGGCGCCTTCCTCCACGGTGGACTTGATGTCGACGCCCACCCATGCGTCGGGGCAGGAGCTGTTCCAGCCGTACCCCGTGGACGCTCCGGCGATCCTTTTGCCCCAGAAGCCGCCCGTGTTGTCCCAGGTACTGGAACTGGTGATCATCGGGGTGTGATAGACGTCGAAGGCGGTTGGACTGCAGCTGTACGAGTAGGTTTGCAAAGCTCGCAGATTGGCGGAACGGATCTGCGTGCCGTTGAGCTGAGTTCCGAAGTCAAAGGCGAAAACAGAGCGTGATGTGCCGTGTGTCTTGTCCTCGCATCCGACACGTGCCTCAATTGCGCCACTGCCTGTGTTGTAGTTCTGGCCGTTCCAGAAGCTGGAGCTGCCTTGCGTCTTGTACAGGAGGGTCCAGTTCTGCTTGTGACCCTTGAAAGAGGGGTCGATGAAGACCGGATAGACCGTATCGGCGTCGTTGAGCAGCTGGGCGTTCGGTGTCAGGGTGAGCACGTTCTCCGGGCTGAGGGCGGCGTCGGCCACCTTCGCGTGTGCGCCCTCCGCGCCGAACAGGCCCTTGAGGCCGAGCGTGGGGTGCTGGGCGGCACCGGCTGGCGGCTGCGGAACCGGCTCGCCCTCCGTAACGGCGACCTCACCCGCGGAGTCCCACATGTAGGGGGTGGGAGCGCCGGCGACCTCCTCGCCCTTGGCGTCGCGCGCGCTGACCGAGCGGGAATCCCCGTCGAGGTGGAAGGTCAGATCAGGCGAGGTCAGGCGGTAGTTCAGCTGACCGAGCATCGGGTCCTGGGCCGCCTGTTTGTCCTTGACCACCACCAGGTGGGAGTAGCCGCCGTCCTGGGCGGTCATCACGAGGTCGATACCGGGGCGGATGTTCTCGTACAGGGCTCGAGGCCCGGAGATGAACGGGGCGGGCAGTGGCCCGGGCCAGCTCAGCACCAGGTCATGGCCGTTGGCATTCAGCCTGACCAGCTCGCTCCACTGCGGATCGGGCGTATCCGCCCGCACTGACGCCGGGTTCGCCAGCGCCACCCGTGACACGCCGCGCGAGGCCCGGGCACCGTCCCCGGTGCCGGCCGGGGCCGTCGGCGTTCCGGCGCTGTCCTGCGCCGCGGCCACGGGCTCACCTGTTCCCTGCTGCGGTTCAGCGGCGGGTATCGGCTCGTTTTCGCCCCAAGGCAGGCTCAGGCCGATGGGTATCGCCACAGCGGTGGCCAGCAGCATGGCCAGTCCGGCTACCAATCGACGCCCGGCAGACCGGCGGGTGAGTAATGGCCGGTTTTCTTCTCGGTGTTCCGCAGGAAGTGGCGGACTTTCGCCCGTCCGTTTTTCCGGATTCACGTTCTCCTTCTCCCCCCTCGGGCACGCCAAATCGCGACCCCTCGGAACTCGCAAACGTTTCAGGCCACTGTCCAGAACAAGAAGGGTTCGCTCCCCACTCGCCTTTCATGCAATGGATGTGCGAGCCGAGCATGAACCATCCCTGCGACTTCGTCACCTCATCGACCGCCGTCGCGAGCCGCCACTTGCTACTGATATGGGGTAATTATTCACTTTTACGGATCCGGTAAAGCGATAAACGCCACATCGCCTTTCGGGTGGTGGATTTTCTTCGGCAAACGAACGCAGAATCGGCGGGATATTCGTCAGTTGCCTGCCGCAGGCGCCGACTCGGCGCGGCGGCAGATCGTGGGGGGGGGTCCACATGTCGCCGTTCTCGGCGAACAATTTCCGCCTGCCCGGAAACAGGAGAGCGCGGGTCAAACGCACCCGCCTCGCCGGGCGCGTAGGCACCGTGCTGTCCGTCGTCCTCGTCGCGACCCTGCTCCCGGCGCAAGCCTGGGCGGCGCCGCCGGGCTCCCGGGACGGCGTCCAGTTACCGGGCCTCCAACAGGACCTGAAGGCCAAACTCGACAAGATCGCCGCCGCCAAACTCGAGGGCTGGGCCGGCGCTCCCGTGCAGCCGCCACCCGAGTACGAACCGTCGAAGGTGACACCGCCCACCGGCGGCGCGGAACCCGTCACGCTAACCGGCGAACAACTGGTCCAGGCGGGCGGGCTCCCGGTGAGCATCGGCAAGACATCGCCGACTCCGGAGAACCCCTCCCCGCCCACGCCCTCCGGCACCTGGTCGGTCGCGGTCGCCAGCCGCACCGTCACCGAGGCCGCCAACGTCGACGGCGCCCTCATCAAAGTCACCCCGCCCGCAGACGGCGCCACACCCGTCGACGTCCAGCTGGACTACAAGAAGTTCAAGGACCTCTACGGCACCGAGTGGGCCACCCGCCTGGAGCTCAAGCAGCTTCCCTCGTGCTTCCTGGACACCCCCGACCTTCCCGAGTGCTCGGTCTCCAAGGACATCCCCAGCACCAACGACCCCGCCACCGGCACCGTACGTGCCACCGTCGACCCGGCCACCGCACCCGGCCAGGGCATGCGCACGATGGCCGTTGGCGGAGGTGGCCCGATGGTCCTGGCCGCCTCCGACGGCGCTTCCGGAGCGGGCGGCACCTACAAGGCCACCTCCCTTTCCCCGTCCGGTTCATGGACCGCGGGCGGAAGCGGCGGCGGCTTCTCCTGGTCGTACCCGCTGACGGTCCCGGCCCCGCCGGCCGGCCCGTCCCCACAGATCGGCTTCGGCTACTCCTCCCAGGCCGTCGACGGCAAAACGTCCGTGGCCAACGGCCAGGCCTCCTGGGTCGGTGACGGCTGGGGCTACGAGCCGGGCTACATCGAGCGCCGGTACCGCTCCTGCTCGGACGACCTCAAAGCGAACCCGAGCAAGCCCAACAACGACAACTCCACCGACAAGAAGAAGGGCGACCTCTGCTGGTCCGGCGACAACGTCGTGATGTCGCTGAGCGGCAGCACGACCGAACTCGTCCACGACACCGCGACCGGCCAGTGGATCCCGGCCTCCGACGACGGCTCCCGCATCGAGCGCAAGACCGACACCAGCATCGCGAACGGCGCCAAGGACGGCGAGTACTGGGTCGTCACCACGCGTGAAGGCGTCCGGTACTTCTTCGGCCGCCACGACGTCGACGGTGCGGGCATCCGGCCCGTCACCAACTCGGTCCTCAGCGTCCCCGTCATCGGCAACCACCCGGGCGAGCCATGTCACCAGGCCACCTACGCGGCCTCGGCCTGCGACCAGGGCTGGCGCTGGAACCTCGACTACGTCGAAGACCCCTACGGCAACGCGATGGTCATCGACTGGACCCGGGAGACCAACCGCTACGCCAAGAACCAGAAGTTCAAGGAAGCGGTCCCCTACCACCGGGCTGGCTACCCGACCCAGATCAGCTACGGCCTGCGCAACGACAACCTCTCCGGCCCTCCGGCCGCCAAGATCGAGTTCCTCGTCGAGGAACGCTGCATCAAGGAAGGCACGACGACCTGCTCGGACGCCGAGTTCGAGGGGAACAACTACGGCGGCAAGCAACCCTGGTGGGACACCCCCGCCACGCTCCACTGCAAGACGGGCGCTAAGGACTGCTACAACGCCTCGCCCACCTTCTGGACCCGCAAGCGCCTGACCTCCGTCGTCACCAAGGCCCAGCGCACCGAGGGTTCCACCGGGCTGTCCCTGGTCGACCGCTGGGACCTGGCTCAGTCCTTCCCCCGGCAGCGCACCGACACCCACCCGCCGCTGTGGCTGGAGTCCATCACCCGCACCGGGTATGGCGTACCCACGGGCAACCCGGCCAAGCAGGACAGCACCTCGCTCCCGGCCGTCTCCTTCCTCCCCAACGTCCGGGACATGCCCAACCGCGTCGCGAAGAGCGCCACGGACGCCACTCCCGACTTCGACCGCCTGCGCGTCGAGACCATCCGCACCGAAACCGGCGGAGAAACCGTCGTCGGCTACTCCGCGCCCTGCGCGGTCGGCACCACGCACCCGAAGCCGGAGGAGAACACCACCCGCTGCTACCCGGTCCACTGGTCGCCGGACGGCGAACTGGAGAAGCCGCCACTGGAGTGGTTCAACAAGTACGTCGTCGACAAGGTCACCGAAAGGGACCGCGTCGCCCGCCAGGCCGACGTCACCACCTCCTACGTCTACGAGGGTGACGCCGCCTGGGCCAAGGAGGACGACGAGTTCTCCAAGCCCGAGATGCGCACCTACAGCCAGTGGCGCGGCTACGCCAGCGTGCTGGTCCGCACGGGCGTCACCGCCAACGCGGGCAAGCCGGACGCCACCGAACAGTCCGAATCCCGTACCCGCTACTTCCGTGGCATGTCGGGCGATGCCGGACGTCCCAAGATCACTGTCAAGGACTCCACCGGTACCGAGGAACTCGGCGAGGACCTCCCCCACTACCAGGGGATCCCGGCGGAGAGCATCACGTACACCAAGGTGGGCGGCAGCGTTTCCTCACGCTCCCTCACCTGGCCCTGGAGCCAAAAGACCGCCTCCCGCCCACGCGACGGCACCACGGCGCTGGACGCCTACCGGTCGGGCACCTCACGCGCCGATTCGATTGAGACCATCAGTGGCGGCGCCACTCGCACCCAGCGCACCCGCAACACCTTCGAGCCCATCTACGGCCTGACACAAACGGTCCAGACCGAGGCGATCAGCCCCAACGGCACGGGCGGGACGCAGACCACCCACCAGACGTGCGCCACAACCAGCTACGTCCACAACACCGACAAGCACCTGATCGGCCTGCCCCAGCGCGTCCGCACCACCGCCGGCGACTGCACCCAGGCGGCCACCGGGGCCCTCCTGGCGGACACCCGCACCGCCTACGACGCACCCGGCGCCTTCGGCGCGGCCCCGAGCAAGGGCCTCATCGCGCAGGTCGACACCAACGACGCCGCCGGCACCGGCTGGATCACCACGGCCCGCACCGAGTACGACGCCCTCGGCCGCTCCATCAAGCTGTACGACGGCGCCAACAACATCGTCACCACCACCTACAGCCCCGCCACCGGTACCCCGTTCACTGTCTCCGGTACCAACGCACTGGGCCACACCGTCAGCACCAGGAGCGACCCGGGCCGCAGCGCCCCGCTCGAGGACACCGACGCCAACGGCCGCAAAACCACCACCACCTACGACAACCTCGGCCGCTCGACCGCCGTATGGACCCCGTCGCAGAAGCCCGGAACCGACAAGGCGGCCTTCACCTTCACCTACCAGATCAGCGAGCACCAACCCCCGGTCGTCACCAGCAACACCTTGCAGGACGACGGCACGTACAGCCAGGCCGTCACCATCTACGACGGCATGTTCCGCCCCCGCCAGAGCCAGGGCGAGGCCCTCGGCGGCGGCCGTCTGATCACCGACACGTTCTACGGAGCCAACGGCACCGTCACACGGACCAACAACGGCTACCACGCCGAAGGAACACCCGAGAAGAAGATCTTCGTTCCGGAGAGCGTCTTCCAGGTTCCCAATTCCACCGAAACGGCTTACGACGGCCTCGGCCGGGCCGTGCGCTCCACCACCCTGCACGCGGACGTACCGCAGTACTCCTCCGTCGTGCAGTACGGCGGCGACTTCACGCTGTCCCGTTCGCCGATGTCCGTCGACGGCACGACCCCCCTCAAGGGCAGCGCCGCGTCCAGGACCTGGACCGACCCGCTGGGCCGCACCTCGGCGGTCGAGCACGCCACCTCCACCGACCTCACCACCTGGAACCAGACCTCCTACCTCTACGACGTCCGCAACAAGCTGACCCAGGTCACCGACTCGGCCGGCAACCAGTGGAAGTACGGCTACGACGTCCGCGGACGCAAGACATCCTCGGAGGACCCGGACACCGGCCGCTCCGAATTCGGCTTCGACAACCTCGACCAGCAGATCTGGACCAAGGACTCCAGCGGCCGCACCCAGTACACGACCTACGACGCCGTCGGCCGCACCACCGAGGTACGCCACGACGCCGCCAACGGCCCGCTCGTCACCTCCTACACCTTCGACACCCTGCCCGGAGCCAAGGGCCAGGCCGTCTCCTCCACCCGCTACGAGGGCGGAGCGGCGTACAAGAGCGAGGTCACCGGCTACGACGCCGAATACCGGCCGACGGGCTCCAAGATCACGATTCCCGACGTCCCCGCGACCAAGGGACTCGCCGGCACCTACGCCTCCTCTGTCACCTACACCCCGACCGGCAAGGTCCAGTCGACCACCCTCCCGGCCACTCCCGCCGGCCTCGCCGCCGAGAAGCTCATCACGCGCTACAACGCCGACGGCATGCCCCGGAGCCTCTCCGGCCTCGCCTGGTACACCGCCGACGTCAAGTACAGCCCCTACGGCCAGGTCCTGCGCACCGCGACGGGCAACGCCCCCAACCGGGTCTGGACCACCACCCAGTACAACCGGAACACCGGTCAGGTCACCAACCAGATCAGCGACCGCGAGGCCGCACCGCACCGCATCAGCGACGTCTCCTACGGCTACGACACCGCCGGCCAGATCACGTCGGTCACCGACAGCCAGCCCGGCGACCGGGCCGACCGCCAGTGCTACGCCTACGATCCGATGGGTCAACTCACCAATGCCTGGACCGGCAAGACGGCGGCCTGCACCGGCCCCAGCCTCGCCGACGTCACCGCCGGCCCGGACGGTGACGGCTTCTGGCAGGAATACCAGTTCGACAACATCGGCAACCGCACCAAGCTCATCAACCGCGACCTGACCAACAGCGCGCTGGACGACGAGACCACCTACACGTACGGCATCACCACCGCCGCCAACGGCGCCCAGCCGCCCGTCAAGACCCAGCCCCACGCCCTGGCGAAGTTGGAGAAGACCACCCGCAACCCGGGTTCCACCGTCAACTCGCTCTCCTCCTACGAATACGACGCCTCCGGAAACACCAAGACCCGCCGCATCGGCGGCGACACCCAGAACCTGAACTGGGACCGCCAAGGCAAGATCACCTCGGCCACCAGCCCCGGCATCGGAGCGGTCTCCCTCACCGGAGCGTCCGGCAAGTGCGTCGACGTCGAAACCGGCGGCACCGCGGACGGCACCCCGGTCCAGATCTATCCCTGCAACGAGACCAAGGCCCAGCAGTGGCGCCTGACCGACAACACCGTCCGCGCCCTCGACAAATGCCTCACGACCAGCGGCGCCAAGCTGGTCCTGGCCACCTGCGACGGCAGCGACAAGCAGAAGTTCGTCTACCGCGCCGGCGACAAGTCCCTCAACAACCCGGCCACCAACCAGTGCGTCGACGTCCCCAACAATGCCGCCGACACCACTGACCTGCAGCTCTGGTCCTGCAACAGCACCGGACCCCAGCAGTTCTCCTTCGACCACACCACCACCTACCTCTACGACGCCGGCGGCAACCGCCTCATCGAGGAGACCGGCAGCTCCCGCACCCTCTACCTCGGTGACACGGAGATCACCGTCAACAAGGCCGGCCAGGCCATCGACGCCCTCCGCTACTACAGCGGACCCGGCGCCACCACCATTCGTCGCACCTACGGCAAGCCGGACAACCACCAGCTCAGTGCTCAGCTCGCCGACCACCACGGCACCGCGACCAGCACCATCGAGCAGTCCACCGGCCAAGCGGTCACGCGCCGCAAGTCCGACCCGTACGGCAACCCCCGCGGCGCCCAACCCTCCAGCTGGCCCGGAAGCCGAGGCTTCCTCGGCTCCGGTATCGACGACACGAACACCGGCCTGACCCACATCGGGGCCCGCGAGTACGAATCCACCACGGGCCGCTTCATCTCCGTCGACCCGATCATCGACATCACCAACCCGACGCAGATGAACGGGTACACCTACGCCAGCGGTAACCCGGTCAACAAGAGCGACCCCTCGGGTCTGATCGAAACCGACTGCAAGAACGGCCACTGCGGCGGCCACTACAACCCCCGCCACGACACCCTCCCCGTCGGCCACCCCGAGCGTCCCGTACGCGCCCTCCGGGGTGACTTCAACAGCGCGTACACGGCCGAGGACCGGGTCTCGAAGCCCTACTACGGCTCGAGGGCCGGCACCGGGCCCGCCAAGAAGAAGACCACCCAGGCCCCCAAGCCCAAGGGCTGTGGCGTCTTCTCGATGTGCAACGTGAGAAAGGCCGTCGACTGGACGAAGGAAGTCTGGAAAGAACACAAAAAGACAATCGTCTCCGTAGCCACCGAAGTCGTTGTCGGAGCCGCCTGCATCGGCGCGGCAGCCGCACTCGGTGTCGCCACCGCCGGCGTCGGATTCGCCGCAGCCGCGGGCTGCGGAGCCATAGCCGGCGCAGCCGGCGCCGCAGCCGGCAACTTCATGGACCCCAACGCCGACCACAGCGTCCTCGGGGTCCTGAAGGACATGGCCGTAGGCGCCGCGGCGGGGGCAGCGGGTGGCGTCCTAGGCGTAGCCGCAGGCCCGGTCATCGCGGCAGCGGGCAGGGCCATCGGCAAGGGAGTCGGCAAGGCGATCTCCCGGATTCGGTCCGGCGGCTGCCCCAACAGCTTCGCAACCGGAACGCTCGTCCTGATGGCAGACGGCTCCTCCAAGCCGATTGATGATCTGCAAACCGGAGAGAAGGTCCTCGCCACTGACCCCGAGACCGGCGAAACCGCGACGAAGGAAATCACGGCGACCATTCAGGGCGAGGGCAGCAAGAACCTTGTCGAAATCACCGTCGACACCGGCGCCGGCGCCGAAGCGATAACCGCCACAGCCAACCACCCCTTCTGGTCGGTCGACCTCGCCAAGTGGACGGACGCCACCGACCTCCAGCCGGGCCAATGGCTCCGCACCAGCGCTGGCACTGAAGTTCGAATCGCCGCGATCAAGCGCTGGACTTCCCCGGCCACCGTCCACAACCTCACCGTTGCAGACCTCCATACTTACTATGTGCTGGCGGGTAAAACTCCGGCGCTTGTGCACAATTGCAGCCCAAGCACTGTTCAGAGCAGGATGTACGTCGCGGGACGCCTTGGCACGGACGCCACCCCGCAGGCCCCCCTCCCCGAGAGTGCAGTGGTGACTAGGGGAGGAAATCTGCAAGACGGCAATTACCATTACGTCGTGATGCCGGGTGGTTCAGTGAGAACGTTTCACGAGAGCATCTTCGATGAGGGCATATGGGCGGGGCATACAAGCCTCTCTGGAGGTAGGCCTGTGACCATGGCCGGCACGTTTGACGTATCAAACGGATCCATCACAGAATTCGGCAACTTCTCCGGCCACTATAGGCCGAATGGATCTGGGATGGAGTCGGTGGCGCGAGATGCTCTGAACAGAAATGGCTTTAACGTGGGTGGAGCGAGGTGGGACCCCTTCAACTTCGGTTGAGTTCTCGCAAGCCCGCCCCCCGTCCGTCCACTTGGACGGGCGGGGGGCGGACTTGCGGCTTAGTTATGATCTTCCGACTTCAGGTTGCGGGCAACGTCGATCAATCGCCGAAATCGTCCATCCGATAGCGAGCTCGCGATCGAAACTAGCTCGCCGATCTCAGCCGAATTACGGTAGGGCCCGGGGGCGCTAGCGGTTGGTGTTGATGCAAGGTCAGCAATTGTGAGCAAATCGGCTTCGGAGATCTGCAACACTGGCGCGATATCTTTCATTATTTCCGGTGACGGTGGAACGCTCCCATGGAGCAATTGCAGAATGGTCGATTCAGCCCGTGCTGATGCGCGGCTAACAGCCCGGGGCGATAGTCCACGGTTGTCCATGAGGCCCTGCAAGATATCGGCAAACCGTTGTGTCATCCTTGCACCTTACTAAGTCAACCAAGTTTGGCGCCAGCGTTCAAACCGGAAGGCGGCCCCGTCGGAGTCTTTATTCCGGCGGGGCTTCCGGGGTGTCTGACGGCAACGGTGACGGCAACGTCAGCGGACAGCTGCTGCGGCAGGCGGGTCGTCCCGTCGGTCGCTCGTCGGACTGAGGGCGTTGCCCAGAGTGTCGATGGCCTGGCGCTGGAGACGGAGTCTTACGTGGGCGTAGACGCCTGCGGTGACCCCGATGTGGGCGTGGCCGAGGAGTTCTTTGATCACGACGAGTTCGACGCCTTGCTCCAGGAGCAGGGTAGCCGTGGAGTGGCGCAGGTCATGGAAGCGGATGCGGCGCAGCGTGGCTCGGTTGAGGAGCTGGCCGAAGCGGCGGGTCATGTTGGCCGGGTCGAGCGGTCCGCCGGCCGGCCTGGTGAAGACGAGCCCGCTGTCCTTCCAGCCCACCCCGGCCACCTTGCGTTCTACCTCCTGACGTTGCCGGTGGCTCTTCAGCGAGTGGACACACTCGGTGGGAAGGGCGATGTGGCGTTCGGACGCACGGGTCTTGGTGGGCAGGGGGGTCAGACCGCTGCTCCGGGTGCGTTGGAGTGAGCTGCGGATGCTGGCCGTACCACCGTCGAGGTCGAGGTCTTCCCAGTGGAGGCCGAGGAGTTCACCTTTGCGGAGTCCGGTGCGCAGGGCGAGTTCGTACAGCGCGTGGAGCCGGTCGGCACGAGCCGCGTCGAGGAACTGGCGCGCCTCTGTCGCCGTGAGGGGCCGGAAGCGCCTAGGTTCTGTTTCTTGGATCAGCTGCGGAGCCAGATGATGAGGGTCGCGAGGGTGACGGTCCCGAGGTAGACGTAGGCACGTTTGTCGTAGCGG